>DASXFW010000050.1:0-12572 GCA_036489395.1 Acetobacteraceae bacterium
ACATGGACCTGCTGCTTCAGCTTTGCCCCACCGGCAATGTTCTGCTCTACCGGCCCACGCCGTAGGGCGATCCTGCGGCCGGATGCTACATCTGGCACTTCCGCTTGACGCCTCCACCACCGCCCGCCACTTGTACCCCACCATGGCCACCCACCTCGTCATTGATCATCGCGCCGCCGGCGGGTCCTCACCCCAACCCCTCCGTCATCCGGAGAAGGCGCACCGCCCGGACAACCCGATCCAGCGCAAGCCCGCCTGGATCCGCGTCAAGGCGCCCAACCACCCGGTCTATCACGCCACCCGCACCCTGATGCGCGAGAACCGCCTCACCACCGTCTGCGAGGAAGCCGCCTGTCCCAACATCGGCGAATGCTGGTCGCAGCGCCACGCCACCATGATGATCATGGGCGACACCTGCACGCGCGCCTGCGCTTTCTGCAACGTCGCCACCGGGCAGCCGCGCGCGCTGGACGCCGGCGAGCCCGCCCGGGTCGCCGACGCCGTGGCGAAGCTCGGACTGAAGCACGTCGTCATCACCTCGGTCGATCGCGACGACCTGGCCGACGGCGGTGCCGCGCATTTCGCCGCCGTCATCCGCGCCATCCGCGCCGCCGCCCCCGGCACCACGATCGAGGTCCTGACGCCCGACTTCCTGCGCAAGCCAGGCGCGATGGAGGTCGTGGCCGACGCCCGCCCCGACGTATTCAACCACAATCTGGAAACCGTCCCGCGCCTGTATCCCACCATCCGTCCCGGCGCGCGCTACTACCAGTCGCTTCGCCTGCTCGATTCGGCCAAGAAACAAGACTCTGCGCTCTTCACCAAGTCCGGCCTGATGGTCGGCCTCGGCGAGACGCGCACCGAACTGACCCAGGTGATGGACGATCTGCGCATCGCGGACGTGGATTTCCTGACCATCGGCCAGTACCTGCAGCCGACGGTGAAGCACGCCGCGATCGACCGCTTCGTCACGCCGGAGGAATTCGCCGACTACGCCGCTCTGGCACGTTCCAAGGGCTTTCTGCTGGTGTCCGCCACGCCGCTGACCCGCAGCTCCTACCATGCCGACGCCGATTTCGCCGCGCTGCGTGCCGCCCGCGCGCAGGCCGCCGCCGCCCGCTGATGCCGACGCATGCGGAACGCCAGATCGTCCCGTACAGCCCGGAGCAACTCTTCGACCTCGTCGCCGATGTCGGCAAGTATCCGGAGTTCCTTCCGTGGTGCGTCGCGGCCCGCGTGCGCCGCCGGACGGAGAACGAGCTGCACTCCGATCTGACCATCGGCTTCGGTCCGTTCCGCGAGAGCTTCGGCAGCCGCGTAACGCTCGATCGTCCGCGGCAGGTGTGCGTCACTTATGAAAGTGGCCCGTTCCGCTATCTGAACAACGAGTGGGACTTCCTGCCGCACGAACGCGGCACCGAGGTCGACTTCTTCGTCGATTTCGAATTCCGCAGCCGCATCCTGCAATCGGCGATCGGTGTGGTGTTCAATGAAGCGGTGCGCCGTATGGTCAATGCGTTCCGCAAGCGCGCGCATGATGTGTATGGACCGCCGATCATCACGCCCGGCACGACGACGTAACCCCCAACTGTCATTACGAATTGCTATCAGCCGCGGCAGACCCGCCCTGAATGAAACGGCAGCATTCTGTCATTGCGAGGCCGCTTTGGCCGAAGCAACCTCGTTCGTGACGAGCCACCGGCGGCTCATCACGAACGGGATTGCTTCGCCCAAAGCGGCCTCGCAATGACAGGGGGCTCCAGTTTCTTGTTAGGAGCATAGCGACGAAGCAATCCCGTTCGTGACAAGCGTTCCTAGGCTTGTCACGAACGAGGTTGCTTCGTCGCTATGCTCCTCGCAATGACAGTGGGGGCATGACAGAGGGGGGCATCAGGCCAGAACACCCTGCGGGATCGCGCGGCGGAACGGGCTCGCCGGCAACACCTGGTCGCGCCAGAAGTATTTGAACGTCTGCGGCAGCACATCCAACAGATTGCCGCCCAGCGCATCGGGGCCGAGACGCACCGTCTCGATCCCCGCGGCGCGCAAGGCGGCGGTCCGATCCGTCTCTTGCCCCGCAAGTTCGACGGCGATCGCATGGTCGCTATCCCAGAACGCCATATCACACGACAGCAATCGCCCATCCGACGGCAACCATGCGCGCGGCAAAGGACGCAGCGCAGACCACAGCCAATCGTGCGGTGCATACAGCCCATCATACCGCTTCAACCCAGCGGCGAGCTCGTCCTCATGCTGCTGCAGATGCGCGGCGAGATCGCGAAAATACGCGCCAATGAACCTTTGCCGCTGCGGACTGTAATCGCCGCACGATCCATTCAGCCACCGCGCCATCGCATCCACGCGCGCGGCATGGTCCCCGATCGCCACCGACATGACATCCGCCGGCACCGGCTCACTGTTCAGCCGCAGCATCTCTGCACCAACAACGACACCCGGCAGGCGAGGATCGTCAGCATCAGTCGTGCGCGGCAGACGATCCAGTCCGAAAGGAATACGCATCGACACCGCCTTGTTCCATGCTGGGGTATGCATGAACATTGCAAGTGCCACGCTCACTCTTTGTCAACCTTTAGCGCGCAACATCCCGGTGCTTTCGGCAATCACGCTGGAAGCCATCGGAGGGGTAAAGGATGCGGATACGCATTCGGCTGCTTATCCGGTGGGGTCGGCGGTGGGTACGACTAACGATCGTACTCCACCTGTAGCCGACTCACCGGAGGTCGGGGCCGCTTCACAGCGGTCCCGGCCATCCGGTTAACACGATTCCCGCAGTCAACGCAAAGACTTTTGGGAATACTATCGTACTGCACCGAGCGCCCAGGCCAGCACGCCCTTCTGCGCGTGCAGCCGGTTCTCCGCCTCGTCGAACACCACGGACTGCGGGCCGTCGATCACGTCGGCGGTGACCTCCTCGCCGCGATGCGCCGGCAGGCAGTGCATGAAGATCGCATCCGGTGCGGCCTTGGCCATCAGCGCCGACGTTACACGATACGGTGCCAGCATGTTATGCCGGTTCGTATTCGGATCGTCCGCCATCGACACCCAGGTATCCGTCACCACGCAACGCGCGCCGGCGACAGCCTTGTCCACATCCGTCGTCAGTTCGATGCGTCCGCCCTGCGCGCGCGCCCACTCGATCAGCTCCGCCGGCGGTCGCAGTTCCTCCGGCGTCGCCAGACGCAGCGTGAAGCCGAAGCGCACCGCGGCCTCGATCCAGCTACGCGCGACGTTGTTGCCGTCGCCGCACCACGCCACGACCTGGCCGGCGATCGGGCCGCAGTGCTCCTCGAACGTCAGCACGTCGGCCATCAACTGGCACGGATGCGACTTGTCGGTCAGGCCATTGATGACCGGCACGGTCGCGTATTCCGCCAGCTCGTGCAGCTTCGCAACATCGGCGGTGCGCAGCATGATCGCATCGACATAGCGCGACAGCACGCGCGCGGTATCGGCAGGACTTTCGCCGCGGCCGCTCTGCATGTCATGCGCGTACAGCACGACCACGTCGCCGCCGAGCTGGCGCATGCCGACCTCGAAGGAAACGCGCGTGCGGGTAGACGGCTTTTCGAAGATCAGCGCCAGGGTCTTGCCGGCCAGCGGACGCGACGTGACGCCGGCTCGCTTGTAGTTGGCGGCCGCGTCCAGCATCTGTCGCAACGTCGCGCCATCGAAGTCGCGCAGGTCAATGAAGTGCCGAGCGCCCGTCCCGTGCTCCGTGGACATGCCCTCGACGTCGCGTCGCCGCCGCAGCGACGCGCTCATTTCGCGGCTTCCTTGCTGGCGGACGGCAGCACGCGGCGGGTGGCGCGTCGCAGCATCACCACCGCCTCATCCAGGTCCGCATCGGTGACCACCAGCGGCGGTGCCAGGCGCAGCACGTTGTCGCCCGCGGTGATCGCCATCAGCCCCTCGGCGACGCACGCCGCCTGCACCGGGCCCACCGGGATGGCGCATTTCATGCCGAGCAGCAGACCCATACCGCGGGCGTTTTCGTAAACCTGAGGGTACTCGCGGGCGATCTCGTCGAGTTCCGCGCGCAGGCGGGCGCCCTTGCGCTGCACGCTCTCCAGGAAGCCAGGCGCCAGAATGATGTCCAGCACCGCGTTGCCCGCGGCGCAGGCCAGCGGATTGCCGCCATACGTCGTCCCGTGCGTTCCGGGAATCAGCGCCTTGGCGAATTGCTCCTTCGCCAACACCGCACCCAGCGGGAAGCCGCCGCCGATGCCCTTCGCCGACGACATGACGTCCGGCGCGATGCCGGCCCACTCGTGCGCGAACAGCTTGCCGGTGCGGCCCATGCCGGATTGGACTTCGTCCATGCCGAGGATGATGCCGAATTCGTCGCACATCGCGCGCAGGTCGCGCAGGAATTGCATGTCGGCGGGGCGCACGCCGCCCTCGCCCTGGATCGGCTCGACGATGATGCCGCAGGTGGCGGGGCCGACCGCGTCGCGCACCGCGTTCATGTTGTTGAACGGAACGTGGTCGAAACCATCCACCACCGGACCGAAGCCTTCCAGGTAATGTGCGTTGCCGGTGGCAGCGAGCGTCGCCAGGGTGCGGCCGTGGAACGCGCCCTCGAAGCAGATGAAGCGGAAGCGTTCCGGCTTGCCGCTGTCCGACATCGCGCGGCGCATCATCTTGATCATGCCCTCGTTCGCTTCCGCGCCCGAGTTGCAAAAGAACACGCTGTCGGCGAACGACGCATCGACCAGACGCTGCGCCAGACGTTCCGCCTGCGGAATGCGGTACAGGTTCGACGTGTGCATCACTTTCGCGGCTTGCTCCGCGATGGTCTGCACCAGATGCGGATGTGCGTGACCGAGCGATGCGGTGGCGATGCCCGAACCGAAATCGAGGAATCGTCGCCCATCGACCGTCCACAACCAGGCGCCCTCGCCCCGCTCAAAAGCGAGGTCGGCACGGGCATAGTTCGGCAGTAGCGCGGATATCATGGGGGCTGCTGACCCTCTCGGATGGCGTTTCCCAATGGATCACCCGCCCGCGACCTTTCGGGGCGGGTCCAAAGGAAGCGCGGATCATTGGCGGGGCTTGTGGACGGTGTCAAACGCGGGTGTGAGGGCGGCGCGACCAATGCACGTCGGGGGAAAGGGATTGGTAATGGGTTCGTGCTGACATCGCGTCGCCGCCGCCCTGCCGAGGTAGTGCAATGGACGACAAAATCAGCTTGCCATTCCTGACCCAATGGACTATATCCCCGCCATCCGGCTCCGGCTCCGGTGACGGTGGTGGAAACGCCGGAGTTCCTGGCCGTTTCGCGCAAGCTGATGGACGAAACGGACCGGGCGGAGCTGGTGGACTACCTGGCGCACAACCCCACGGCCGGAGACCTGATCCCGGGCACCGGCGGTGTGCGGAAGCTGCGCTGGGGACTGGAAGGACGCGGCAAGCGCGGGGGAGCCCGGATGATCTACTTCTATCACAACCCCGGCATTCCGCTGTTCGCCTTGACCGCCTACGCCAAGAACGAACGGGCGGACCTGACCGCCGCCGATCGCAACGACTTTCGCAGGCTCACGAAGCTGCTGGTGGAGACTTTCGAATGGCAAAGCACAAGAGCACGGTAGCCGACAGCATCCGGCGCGGCCTGGAACAAGCCGTCGCCTATGCCGGCGGCACGGCCGATCGCAGCGCCTATGGCGTGCACGTGCCGGAGGACATCGATGTCCGCGCGATCCGCACAAAGCTGGGCCTGACGCAGGACGAATTCGCCGGCCGGTTCGGCTTCAGCGTCAACACGCTGCGGCATTGGGAACAGGGCAAGCGGCAGCCGGAGGGCCCGACGCGGGCGTATCTGCTGGTGATCGACCGCGCGCCGAAGGCGGTGCAGAAAGCGTTGCGGCCGTCCGGATAACGGCACGGGGCACCATGCCGCTGGATTTCACATTACCCCGCTGTGGCGAGGCCCCGCTTCCCTTTGAAAGTCGCGTTACGGCGGTTACCCGACCGGCTTGATTGCCTCGGTGGGCGCGCGCTTTGTCAGGGCAGTCGGCCCGCGACAGTGCAGGCCTCGCTTGTGTCATGGCAGGCTTGGCCCGGCCATGACACATGGGTCGGCAATTCGAGCCTCCGGTATTACGCTCGTCTCGCCCGCCGCACTGCGCCAATCCCGGCCAGGCCGGCAAGCAATAACGCCCAAGTGGCTGGTTCGGGAACTTCCGAAGGGCCGGACGACTCCGGAGCCAGGCCCCAGAATTCGTCCGAGCCGCCGACATAGGTCGTCGTATCGTTGCTGGTATCGATGGCGTAAACACCTCCAGAAATTCCATCCTGCGCATGAATGCTGCCATAGAGAACGCCGTCGAATGCCGTGAGCGTCGTCCAGACGTATGAGCTGGATCTGTCGATCACAGGGGTACCGATCGATGTCGTGGCACCGGTGGTCGTATTGATTGTGTACAGAGTGGCTCCAAGCGAGCCATAAAGAGTGGCGGAATTGGTGGACAATTCCATTGCGCCTATGTTAGCTATATACGTTAGATTGCTGGCGCTGGAATTGACCCGGTAAAGATTGCCGGCCCTATCGGTCAAATAGATGGCGGAGTACGTAGAACCCAACCCGTCGTCACCGCTTCCCCCAATCGTATTCATCGTGCCGACAAGCGTGGTCGCTCCACTGGCTGGATTCACGGTCCATAGTTCGCACTGATTCCGCCGGTGACCGAACGTGTCGCTTCCAGGGATCCAATCTCCGTTTCGAATGTTCATCCCAGCGGCGGCCGCAGTGTCAGGGCGCCCGAATGGCAGGTCATACCGGAGGCCCGCAGTGCTGATCCATGTGTCGTGGCCGGCCCACGGGTCGCAAATATCTCGAGCTTGCGGCAGACGCCCTGATGGATCTCGCGCTTCGGCGATGACCGATCGCGCATCGCCATGATCGCTTGCCTGTGTGCAGCGAGTTGTGGCAGTGGGCGGCGAGATCGATCGGATATCCGCGATGCGCTTGTTCATCACTGCCGCCTGCGCTGCCTTGCTGCTGTCCGGTGCCGCGGCTGCTGCTCAACCCGTCCCCCTTGGCGCCAATCCGGAAACCGGTGCGCGGCCGGGCAACGAGATCGGCACCGGCATGTCGATGCCGATGTCGGATAAGGCGGGCAACATCGGCCCACAGGACACCGCCACACCGATTGCCGCACGTTTGCCGCCGCCCGACGTGGGTGACGACGCGTCGGTCCACGCGCTGCTGCTGGCCGCGCGTGCCGCGCTGATCGCCGATCGTACGGGTGAGGCGCAGGAAGCACTCGAAAGGGCGGAGACGCGCGCACTCGACCGGTCGGTGCCGCTGTTGCAGACCGGCGTGCCAAGTGAAAGCCCACTGGTCGCGAAGATCAGAAGCGCGCTACGGACGCTTGGCACAGGCGATCGAATGGGCACCGCGCGGCTTCTGGACGAGGCGATCAACGCGAGCGGATCGGTGCCGGCGCATTAGGCACTGTTGATGAATAATCGAATCGGTTGAGTGAGGCACCGGCCTTTGCCCCGTCATGCCGACCACCGGGCACTTGACCCGGTGGTCGGCATGACGACATTATGCGACCGTGCGTCAACTGTAGCGATTATTCGTCAACAGTGCCTTAGCGTCCCTCATTGCCCAGCCCGAAGGGCCGAAGCAGCCCTGTTCAGCTCCGAGCTCCGGCAGGGATTGCTTCGGCGCCACGCGCCCGACAAGAAAATGGCCCGGGCCATTCTGTCATTGCGAGGCCGCTTGGCCGAAGCAATCTCCTTGATCATGAGCCGCTGCTTGTCTCCAACGAGATTGCTTCGGCCAGGCGGCCCAACAAGAAGCTACCCGTGTCATGGCCCGGCCATGACACAACAGGTACTGCCGAGCGTTTCATCCAATCGCGAGTCGGCCAAAGGCCGGTGGGCAACTCGCAATGACAGAAGGCCCCAGTTCCTGGCCACCAGCGTAGCGAGGAAGCAATCTGGCGGCCCGAACGCGGCTTGCCGACCTCATGGCAAGCCGCGCAAAATGTCATTCGCCGACTGGGAAGGAACCCGTCATGGAACAGGACGACCTCGATACACGGCTCGGCTTTGCGCCGGATTTCGACGCGCCGATCCCGTATATGCAACGCACGCGCAACTACTACACGGCGATCGGCTACACCACGCCGTACCGCTGGGCGCATTTCATCGACGCGCCGTTCACGCCGCTGCGCAAGCCGCTTGCGAAGGCGCGCGTCGCGATTATTACGACCGCGGCGCCGTTTCAGCCCGGCAAGGGCGACCAGGGGCCCGGTGCGGCTTACAACGGCGGCGCCAAGTTCTATCAGGTGTATTCTGGCGATACGTCGCACGACCACGATCTGCGCATCTCCCACATCGGCTATGACCGCGTGCACACCAGCGCCGAGGACAGCGGCACGTGGTTTCCGCTGCCCGCGTTGCGCCGTGCCGCTGCTTCCGGCCGCATCGGAGCGGTTGCGCCGCGCTTCCACGGTGCGCCGACCAACCGCAGCCATCGCGTGACGATCGAGACCGATGCACCGGAAATCCTGCGCCGCGTACGGGATGATGGCGTGGACGCCGCCGTGGTCGTGCCGAATTGCCCTGTCTGTCATCAGACATCCAGCCTGGTGGCGCGGCATCTGGAGGCGAATGGCATCCCGACTGTACTGATGGGCTGTGCCAAGGACATTGTAGAACATGCGGCGGTGGCGCGGTTCATGTTCTCGGATTTTCCGCTGGGGAACAGCGCGGGGAAGCCGCACGATATGGCGTCGCAGGACCAGACGCTGGAGCTGGCGCTGCGCGTGCTGGAAGCCGCACCTGGCCCGCGCACGACGCTGCAGTCGCCGCTGCGCTGGGCGGAAGATGCAAGCTGGAAGCTGGATTATTTGAATTTGGAACAGATCGGCGCGGAGGAACTGGCACGCCGGCGGGCCGAATTCGACAAGCAGAAGGAGATCGCGCGGGAAATCCGTGTGGGGAAAGCGGCGTGATGGGGCCGTCGCGTCGTGCGTGCCCGCGTCATGGCCCACTGCGCCACGGCCCACCGCGTCACGGCCCACCGCGTCATGGCCCACTGCGTCATGGCCGGGCTTGGCCCGGCCACCCACGCCTTTTCACCGCGCCTGCAACGAAATCGTGGGTGACCGAGCCAAGCCCGGCCATGGCACAAACCCAATGACCCGCCCCTTCACCGGCACACGCATCCTCGACTTCACCCAGGTCCTCGCGGGGCCATACGGTTCCTACCAGCTCGCCCTGCTCGGTGCCGAGGTCATCAAGGTGGAGCGGCGTGAGGGCGAGGACATGCGCCGCACGCCGCTTTCCCGCGAATGGGCGGATCGCGGCATGGCACCCTCCTGGCTGGCGATCAACGGCAACAAGCGCAGCCTGACGCTGGATTTGCAGAAGCCCGCGGCGATCGAGATCATTCGCCGCCTCGCCGCACGTGCCGACGTGGTGATGGAGAACTTCCGTCCCGGCGTGATGGACCGCCTGGGCATCGGCTACGCTGCGTTATCGAAGCTGAACCCGAAGCTGGTCTATTGCGCAATTTCCGGCTTCGGCCAGACCGGCCCGTATCATGACGAGGCCGGCTACGACGGCAAGATCCAGGCCTTGTCCGGTATCATGTCGCTGACCGGTCACAAGGAGATGGGGCCCACGCGCGCCGGCTTCGCGGTGTGCGACGTGTTATCAGGCATGACGGCCGCGTTCGCAGTGTCCTCCGCGTTGTTCCAGCGCACGCACACCGGGCAGGGCCAGTTCATCGACGTGTCGATGCTGGAGGCAAGCCTCGCGTTCCTGTCCACGCAGGTTGCCGACTTCACCGTCGCCGGCCACCGGCAAGAGCAATTCGGCAACCAGGCGATCAGCCGCAAGGTCACGGCCAATCTGTTCCGCGCCAAGGACAGCTACCTGCTGCTGGCGGTGAACAACGATCGGCAATACGACGCGCTGATGCACGGTATCGGCCGAGCCGATGTGCTGGACGATCCGCGCTTCGCCGACTGGTTCCAGCGCAAGGAGAACGAAGCCGCGTTGCGCTCGATCATCGAAGACGCGCTGGCAGCCGAGGATGCGAAGACCTGGGAAAAGCGGCTGAACGACGCCGGCGCGCCGTGCGCCAGCATCTGGCGCATCGAGGAGATCATCGACCATCCGCAGATCGCCGCGCGGGACGTGATGCAGACGGCGGAAACGCCGTACGGCGCGGTGCGGCTGGTGGGTTCGGGCTTTCACATGGCGCATGGCGGCGGCCATCTGGACACCGCACCGCCGGAACTTGGCGCGCACACCGACGAAGTGCTGCGCGAGGCGGGCTACTCCGCCGACGAAGTGGCAGCGCTGCGGCGCGACGCGATTATCTGACCGCTGCGGCTGCGTCTTCCTGTCATTGCGAGTTGCCACCGGCCGGTTGACGTAGGTTCCCCCTCCCCTTGAGGGAGGGGGCCAGGGGGAGGGGTGCATACATCCGCGGTCGGTGGACGAACGCACCCCTCCCCCAACCCCTCCCTCAAGGGGAGGGGGGATGGCCCTACTTCGGGGCCAGGATCTCCGCCGCCGCATCAGCAAACACCTCGCACCCCAGCACGATGTCCGCCTCGGCAGTGTCCTCCGCCCAGTGATGGCTGATGCCGCCGATGCTCGGCACGAACAGCATGCCGGCGGGCACGCGCAACGCAAGCACCTGCGCGTCGTGGCCGGCTCCGCTTGGCATGCGCATTTGCAGCCCGGGTGCGTGGCGTTCGGCCGCATGGTCCAGCGCGGCCTGGAACCCCGCGTCCATCTGCTTGGGCACCGAGCGCGATCCGCGATGCAGCGCCACGCGGCACGGCCCTTTGTCAGCCTCCGCCACCAGCGTTTCGAGTTCCCGCTCCAGCATATCCAGCATCGCCGGGTCGGTGTCGCGGAATTGGAACAGCATCTCGGCGCGACCGGGCACGATGTTGGGGGCGCCGGGTTCCAGCCTGATGCGGCCGGTGGTCCATACCGTCAGCGGCCCCGCCACCTCCGGGAAGCGGCGGTCGATCGCCGCGGCCAGCCGCACCAGTGCCACGCCCGCATCGCGGCGGTTCGGCATGCGCGTGGTGCCGGCGTGGTTCTGCACGCCCTCGAACTCGATGCGGAATTGCCGACTGCCGACGATCGCCGTCACCACGCCGATGCGCAGCCCCGACCGTTCCAGCTCCTGCCCCTGCTCGATATGCGCCTCCAGGTAGCCGCGGTAACGCGCGGGATCGATCGCCGCGCGCGGCCGCCCGGCGAAGCCCGCGCGTTGCAGCGCGTCGCGCAGCGTCGTGCCGTCCTCGCGGCCGCGGGCGGCGTCGAGCTCCGCCTCCTCCACCAGGCCACAGAATGAACGGCTGCCGAGGAACGAGCCGAAATGGCCCTCCTCATCCGCCCAGGCCGCGACATCGATGCCGCGCCCCAGCGTGCGCGCCGTTTCCAGGCCGTAGATCACGCCCATCGCACCATCCAGCCAGCCGGCGTGCGACTGAGTCTCGCTGTGGCTGCCGAGCAGCAGGAAGGGCGGCTCGCCACGGCCTCGGCCGATGACGTTGCCGATGCCGTCGATCGACGCGTCGAGCCCGGCCTCGGTCATGCGCCCGGCCAGCCACTGGCGGGATTCCACGTCCTGCGGCGAGTAGGTCGGCCGGTGGACGCCGGTCTTGTAGCGGCCGAACTCCCGCAACGCGTGCAGATCGCGCAGCAGCCGCGCGCCGTCGATGGGCATGGCAACACTCCTTGTTTCCAGGCGCATTGCAGCATGAGATGGACAGCGTATGCCACAGGCCGCTTCCACCAAACCGCGTCCGCGCACCCGCGCCTGGGTCCGCCTGCCCTCCGGCCGGCGGCTGGACTTGCTCGATCCGACGCCGTTCGACTGGGCGGATGAGGACCTGGCGCTCGGCCTGGCGCGCACCTATCGCTGGGGCGGCCATTCCGCCTGGCCGCGCCCGCTGTCGGTGGCGCAGCACAGCCTGCTGGTGCTGGCGTTGCGCCGCGACCGCAGCCCGACGGGGCTGTCGGACGCTGCGGCGCGGCGCGAGCTGCTGCACGACGCGGACGAAGGGCTGCTGGGCTTCGATCCGATCTCGCCGCTGAAGCCGTTCCTGGGGACGGGCTACGCGGCGTTGGCGGCTCGGCTGGCGGGGGCGATCGCGCGGCGCTACGCGTTGGAACCATGGGGCACGGACGAACGGCGCGTGCACAAGCAGGCGGATCGGATCGCGGCGGCGTCGGAAGCGATCCACGCGGTCGGCTGGAGCCGCGAGGAAGTGCGCAAAACGCTGGGCATCCTGGAAAGGCCGGTGGACATCGATCCGCTGGCGGCATGGTTCGGCACTGCACCGTGGGAACCGTGGAGCCCGGAGGACGCGGCGGAACGCTTCCTGCGCACGCTGCGGCGGCTGACGGCATAGGGGGCTGGCATTGCGAATTGCCACCGGCCGGCTGCCGACCCGCGACTGGATGAAACGGCGTCGCGGCTTGACGTAGGTTCCCCCTCCCCTTGAGGGAGGGGGTTAGGGGGAGGGGTCCATGCTTACGTTTCGACCCCTCCCCCTAACCCCCTC
>DASXFW010000056.1:0-48750 GCA_036489395.1 Acetobacteraceae bacterium
GGGCCGGGGGGGCCGGGGGGACCGGGGGGACCGGGGGGATCGGCGGGACCGGGGGGACCGGGGGGACCGGGGGGATCGGGGGGACCGGGGGGATCGGCGGGACCGGAAGGACGCTGGTGGCGCGCTGTCTCATCCCTTCACGCCGCCGCCGGCATTTCCTTGACGCGCAGCAGGCCGATGACGCGCGCCAGCGTCGCTTTCAGGTCGGTGCGCTTCACCACCATATCGACGATGCCGTGCTGGTGCAGGTACTCGGCGCGCTGGAAGCCCTCCGGCAGTTTCTCGCGCACGGTTTGCTCGATCACGCGTGCGCCGGCGAAGCCGATCAGCGCGCCGGGCTCGGCGATGTGGATGTCGCCCAGCATGGCGAAGCTGGCGGTGACGCCGCCGGTGGTGGGGTCGGTCAGCACAACGATGTAGGGCAGGCCTGCCTCTTTCACCAATTGCGTGGCGATGATCGAGCGCGGCATCTGCATCAGGCTGATCGCGCCTTCCTGCATGCGCGCGCCGCCGGAGGCGGAGAACATGATCAGCGGCGCTTCCTGCAGGACCGCCAGGCGTGCGGCGGCGAGGATGCCGTCGCCCACCGCACCGCCCATGGAACCGCCGAGGAATTCGAATTCCATCGCCGCCACCACCGCCTGGTGGCCGTTGATACGGCCGTGCGCCACGACGATCGCGTCGTCCAGATGCGTCTTGTCGCGCGCTTCCTTGAGGCGGTCGGTGTAACGCTTGCTGTCGCGGAAGCGGAGAGGGTCGGCGACGGCTTTCGGAAGTTCGATGCGGGTGTGGCTGCCTTCGTCGAAGGTCCAGGCGATGCGCTCGGTGGCGGACGCGCGCATGTGGTGGCCGCAGTGCGGGCAGACTTTCAGGTTCGTCACAAGGTCGCGGTGGAAGATCATCTGCTGGCACGCAGGGCATTGGTGCCATAGGTTTTCCGGCACCTCGCGGCGGGCGAAGAGGGTGCGGATCTTCGGGCGGACGAATTCGGTTAGCCAGCTCATGGGGGGAAACTCGTGGGGGCTGTGCTTGCGGGTGGGTTCGTCAGATTCAACGCAGAGATCGCAGAGAACCGCAGAGATTCGGAGGATCGTGCGGTCGGCGATGCCTGTGCGTCTGCCCGGTCGTCAGTAGTAAGTTTTTGTATTCCGAGCCTGTGGCTGCAGCGTGCAAATCGGGAAAGTCTCTCTTGAGTGCTCTGCGGTTCTCTGCGGACTCTGCGTTGAGTCTTGCGAACGCATCCGCCCGCACGGGCCCCGCCAATCATGCGCGCACGCCCGCGGCCAGTGCCCGCACCTGGTCCAGCACCAGACCCACGGCCTCCGGCTTCGCGCGCCCGGCTTCGTCCAGATGTGCGGCCAGCGTATCGATCAGCGCCGACGCCACCACCGCCGCATCCCCGATCCGCGACGCCTCTGCCGCCTGGGCCACCGTGCGCACCCCGAAGCCTATGGCGATCGGCAGGTTCGTGGCCTTGCGCACGCGGGGGATCGCCTCGGCCAGGTGCTCGCTGGTGGCGCTGCGCGTGCCGGTGATGCCGGTGATGGCGACGTAATAGATGAAGCCGGAGCTGCCGTTCAGCACCAGCGGCAGTCTCGCATCGTCGGTGGTGGGCGCGATCAGGCGGATCACGTCCAGGCCGTTCGCTGTGGCGAAGGGCACCAACATGTCGGCTTCCTCGGTTGGCAGATCGACGACGATCATCCCGTCCACGCCGGCGGCCGCCGCGTCGGCGCAGAACCGTTCCACGCCGTACGACAGGATCGGATTGAGATAGCCCATCAGGATGATCGGCGTGTCGCTGTCCTCGCGGCGGAATTCGCGCACCATGTCGAGCACGCGCGCAACTTTCACGCCCGCCTTCAACGCGCGCTTGCCCGCTGCCTGGACGATTGGGCCGTCGGCCATCGGATCGGTGAACGGCATGCCGATCTCGATGAGGTCCGCGCCGGCTTTCGGCATGCCGCGCAGCAGGGCCATGGAGGTCGCCTTGTCCGGGTCCCAGGCCTCCAGGAATGGGATCAGCGCGCCGCGGCCTTCGCGTTTCAGCGCGGCGAAGCGCGTGGCGATGCGGCTCATCGGGGTGCGTCCCGACGCGCACCGTCCCCGCCGCCCCTGCCGTCCCCGTCGTCCCCGCCGTCCCTGCCGTCCCCGCCGTCCCCGCCGTCCCCGCCGTCATGGCCGGGCTTGACCCGGCCATCTACCCCCACTGCCGGTGCGGAGATGGCCGGGTCAAGCCCGGCCATGACGGGATTGGGCACGCCCGGGTGGGTCATGACGGGGCGGATCAACGCCGCCCTCACAGCTTCACCCCCAAATGCTCGGCCACGGCGAAGATGTCCTTATCCCCCCGCCCGCATAGATTCATAATAATGATCTGATCCTTCCCCATCGTCGGCGCGAGCTTCGTCACGTGCGCCAGCGCGTGCGCGGGTTCCAGCGCGGGGATGATGCCCTCGGTCCGCGTGCAAAGCTGGAACGCGGCCAGCGCCTCCTGATCCGTCGCCGACACGTATTCCACCCGGCCGATATCGTGCAGCCACGAGTGTTCGGGCCCGATCCCGGGATAATCCAGGCCGGCACTGATGCTGTGCGCCTCGATGATCTGCCCGTCATCGTCCTGCAACAGATACGTGCGGTTGCCGTGCAGCACGCCGGGACGGCCGCCGGTCAGACTGGCCGCATGCTCGCCCGTTTCAATTCCGTGACCGCCGGCCTCCACGCCGATCAGCCGAACCGTTGCGTCGTCGAGGAACGGATGGAACAAGCCCATGGCGTTCGACCCGCCGCCGATGCAGGCGACGCAGGCGTCGGGCAGCCGGCCCTCGGCTTCCTGCAGTTGCTGCCTGGCTTCCTCGCCGATGATCGACTGGAAGTCGCGCACCATCATCGGATAGGGATGCGGTCCGGCGACGGTGCCGATCAGGTAATAGGTGTCCTGCACGTTGGCGACCCAGTCGCGCAGGGCCTCGTTCATCGCGTCCTTCAGCGTGGAGGCGCCGGACGTGACCGGCTTCACTTCGGCGCCGAGCAGCTTCATGCGGAAGACGTTGGGGGACTGCCGTTCGACGTCGGTGGCGCCCATATAGACCGTGCATGGCAGGCCAAACAAAGCGCACATGGTGGCGGTGGCAACGCCGTGCTGTCCGGCCCCCGTTTCCGCGATAATTCTTGTCTTTCCCATGCGCCGGGCGAGCAAAATCTGCCCCATGCAATTGTTAGCCTTATGGGAACCGGTGTGATTCAGTTCGTCGCGCTTGAAATACACCTTTGCGCCGCCGAGCTGCCGCGTCAGCCGCTCGGCGTACCACAGCGGGCTCGGCCGGCCGACGTAATGCGTCAGGTGATGCGCCAGATCCGCCTGGAACGCCGGGTCGGCCTTGGCTTCGTTGTACGCTTGTTCTACTTCGAGGATGAGCGGCATCAGCGTCTCGGCGACGAAGCGTCCGCCGTAGTCGCCGAAGCGGCCACGCTCGTTGGGTCCGGTACGCAGGCTGTTGCGGCCCGCAGCGGCAAGCGGTGCTGTCACGTGTCTGTCTTCTCCTGGCCGAGCGGGCCTTCTAGCGCAGAGCGCGGCATCGGTCACGTCCCGGGGTGCTGCGCCGCAGCATTTCACCATCGCGTTGGGGCGCTGGATTTGTTGCGGGTTTTGCTTCTAATTGGCGGCCTCACACGCCACAATGCCGCGCCCCCGGGAGGGGCACCCGGAGGAACCGTCCCTTGACCACCCCTGTTGACCATGCCGCGACGCGGCACAAGACCTGGAAGACCCTGGCCGCCGAGGCGCTGACGAGGACCGGCGTGCACGCGTCCCGCCCGGTGCACGCCAATCTTACCGCGCCGGCACTGGTCGCCGAGGCGCTGCGCCGCCACGAGGGACGCCTGGCCTGGGACGGGGCGCTCATGGTGGAGACCGGCGTCCACACCGGCCGGTCCGTGAAGGATAAGTTCGTCGTGGACGAGCCCGGCGTCAGCCAGGACGTATGGTGGGGCTCGATCAATCAGCGTCTTGCGCCGGATAAGTTTGCCACGCTGCGCATGCGCGTGCAGGCCTATCTGCAGGGCCAGGAATTGTTCGTGCAGGACCTGTATGCCGGCGCCGATCCGGCGTACCGCGTGCGCGTCCGCATGGTCACCACCAACGCGTGGCAAGCATTATTTGCGCGTAACATGTTCATCCGTCCGCCGGAAAGCGAGCTCGAGAACTTCGAGCCGGACTATATCATCCTGCACGCGCCGCAGTTCCAGTCGGATCCGGCGATCGATGGCGTGCACAGCGGAACAGCCATCGCATTGTCGTTTGCCCAGCGCATGATCGTGGTGGCCGGCAGCGATTATGCCGGCGAGATCAAGAAGTCGATCTTTACCGTGATGAACTGGATCCTGCCGGACCGCGGCGTGCTGCCCATGCATTGTTCCGCCAACATCGATGCCGCCGGCGACGTAGCCCTGTTCTTTGGCTTGTCGGGCACCGGAAAGACGACGCTTTCCTCCGACCCGAAGCGCCGCCTGATCGGCGACGACGAACACGGCTGGAGCGAGAATGGCGTCTTCAATTTCGAAGGCGGCTGCTACGCGAAAGTCATCAACCTGTCGAAGGAAGCCGAGCCGGAAATATATGCCGCGACGCATCGTTTCGGCACGGTGCTGGAGAATGTCGTCGGCGATCGGCACGGCAAACTCGACCTGGCCGACCAGTCGCTGACCGAGAACACGCGGTCCTGCTATCCGGTCGAATACATTCCCAATGTGGAACTGTCCGGCCGCGGCGGCCAGCCGCGCAACGTGGTGATGCTGACCTGCGATGCCTACGGGGTGATGCCGCCGATCGCGAAACTGACTCCATCGCAGGCGATGTACCATTTTCTCTCGGGCTACACCGCGAAGGTTGCGGGCACCGAGAAGGGCATGGGCAGTTCGCCGGAAGCGACGTTCAGCACATGCTTCGGTGCGCCGTTCCTGCCGCGCCGGCCGGAGGTGTACGGCAAGATGCTGGAGCGCCTGATCGAGCGTCACAACGCCGATTGCTGGCTGGTCAACACCGGCTGGAGCGGCGGGCAGCACGGCGTCGGCAGCCGCATGAGCATCCGTCACACGCGCGCGCTGTTGAATGCCGCGTTGGACGGCACGCTGGCGCGCGGCGAATTCCGCCGCGAACCGTTCTTCGGTTTGTCGATTCCAGAGCATGCGCCGGACGTGCCGTCGGAGGTGCTCGACCCCCGGCGGTCGTGGGCTGACAAGTCGGCGTATGACCGGATGGCGCGCGAGTTGGCGGGCAGCTTCGAGAAGAATTTCCGCAGCTATGAAGCGGCGGTGGGAGACGACGTGCGTGCGGTGGCGATCCGCCTTGCGGCGTAGCAGGGGCGCACGCGAGTACGCCCGTCATGACCCTGCCCTGACGTGGGGACGCGAGCCTAGGACGTCTTCGCCTGTTTCAGATCGTAGGTCGTCGAGGTCGGACTGCCGGTCAGCCCCACATCGCGTGGGGTGAACGTGACCACGATTTTGGTGAAGTTCAGGCTGAGCGTCTCCTCAGGAATGCCGTCGGAACCGGCGATCGCGAAATTGCTGATGATGCAGCCGCTCAGCTCGAACGCCATGTAAGTCGCGATCTTGGTCTGCGCGGTGGACGTGAACTTGAACTTCACGGTGGCGGCAGAGTCGCTCGCCAGGCCCTTCTGAATCAGCATGGTCGTCGTCTTGTCGGAGGGTTTGGTCACCGTCACCTCGCGCACCGAGGGCGGTCGCGCCCAGGACGACGAGCCGTCAAGTGCCTTGTTGCCCTCGCGCTCAAATCCCCATCTGAACGACGTCAACTCGATGGACTTCTCGAGGCCGGAGATCGTGACCGGCCCGTCAATGCCATCGTAGAACATGTAGATGCTGGCCATACGTTGTGCTCCGGTGCTGGGCTCTACAAGATGCACGCGAGCATGGACTTGCCGCACCTCGCTTGTCCAGCAAAACGGTTCGATTGGACTGCCGGCGTGTCGCAAGATGGGACCTGGCACGCGGCGTCGCCATACGGCAAAGATAACACGCCCCGTTGGAGTCCACCCATGTATCTGCCATCGATGTTCAAGGAAGATCGCATCGAGCACCTGCACGGCTTCATACGCGGCGTTGGTATCGCGACGCTGGTGACGCAGACGCAGGACGGGCTGATCGCCAGCCACGTGCCGCTGTTGCTTGACACGCAACCCGCGCCGTACGGGACGCTGATCGGCCACCTGGCACGGCCGAATCCGCAGGCACGCGGTGCGATCGGCGAGGCGCTGGCGATCTTCCAGGGTCCCGACGCCTACGTCACCCCGTCGTGGTACGCGACCAAACGCGCGACCGGGAAGGTGGTACCGACGTGGAATTACGTCGCCATCCACGCCTACGGGCCGGTGGAATTCTTCGACGACGCCGCGCGGCTGCTGGATGTCGTCACGCGGCTGACCGAGCGTCAGGAATCGACGCGCGCTGCGCCTTGGGCGGTATCCGATGCGCCGGACGATTTCATCCAGGGGATGCTGAAGGGCATTGTCGGCTTCGCCATTCCGATCGCGCGGTTGGAAGGCAAGTGGAAGATGAGCCAGAATCGTCCGGCCGAGGATCGCGCCGGCGTCGTGACCGGTCTGACCGAGGAGGGCAGGGGAGACGTGGCGACGTTGGTGGAAGACTCCGGCGCGGGCCAATCCGGCTAAAGTTCGGCATTCTGCGCGGGGAAGATCGAGCCGTACGCGGTGTGGCTCCAATCGGGCGGTACCGGGCATGGCGTCGGGTCGCGGATGCGCCACGCACGATATCCCCCGAATGGCTGGTCGGCGTCGGCTGCGGCATCCAGGGAAACGCATCGGCCGAACTATAGACGAACAAGAAACCAAGGTTCCCCCCTCCCCTTGAGGGAGGGGGCCAGGGGGAGGGGTGCGTTCATCCGACGGCCATCAGATGGAGGCACCCCTCCCCCAACCCCTCCCTCAAGGGGAGGGGGGAACCTATGTCAGGCCGCCGCCGGCCGGTGGCCAAACTCGCAATGACGGAATGCTGCTTACTCCGGATACCGCCACGGCTTGTCTGGCTGCTTCGCGCCCTCATCCAGCGTCCATTGCGGCAGCGATAGCCCCTCTGACACGTCGGTGAACACCATCCTTACACGCGAACCGACGCCCACGTTCTGCACCACCTCCCGCGGCGCAAGCTTGCCGTCCGGTGTCGTCAGGTTGCCGATCACCCGCAGCGCCTCGTGCTCTGTCGGCTGGCCCTTCTGCGTGTCCAGATCGACCAGCAGCACGTGGTATGGCGTGTGTGCCTTGAACGCCGGCTGGATCGCGTGATGCACTTCCGTGTAGGAGTGCACCTCGCCCTTGCCGTCCACCCGCGTCCAGGTTGACGTGAGGCAGGTGCACCACGGACACGCCGTGGTTGGCGGATAGCGCAGCTTCTTGCAATCGTCGCATTGCTGCAGATGGAAATCATGAGCGGCGCAGTGCTTGAAGTATTCGATGTTCTCGATGTCGAGGTCATCGACCGTCAGCATCATGCCGAGGTATTCGCCCTTGAGTGCCATGGCTGTGTCCCCCCCCTCAAAAACCGCGCCGCATGACCATCGACGAACCGGTCATCGGATTGGCCCAGCCGAGATTGCACGTCACTTCGATGTCCTTCACCTGGCGGCAGCCGCCCTCGCGATAATCGAACGTGTGCTGCCGCCGCCCGTCCGGTCCGATCGGACACGAATCGTCCACGTCGTGCCGAAGCTGCCGCACGTTCTCGATCACCATGTTCATGCCGTGCGTATAGCCCTCGCACAGATGTCCGCCGGAGGTGTTGTTCGGCCGACGCCCGCCCAGCCGGGTGATGCCGCTGGCGACGTATTCGCCGCCCTCGCCCTTCTTGCAGAAGCCGTATTCCTCAAGCTGCAGCATCGAGGTGAAGGTGAACGCGTCGTACGCACCGGTCGCGTCCACGTCTTCCGGTCCCAGACCCGCGTTCGGCCAGAGGATGTCCTTGATGTAGTAACCGGCGACCCGGTCGATCGGCCCGCACTGATAGTGCATGTCGGTGCGCGGCTTCGAGCACCGCCCCACCACCGAGCGGATCAGCGGCGAGCGATGCCGCAGGTCCTTCGCATGTTCTGCCCGCGTGACGATGACGCACGTCGCGTTGTCCGTCTCCACACAGCAATCCAGCAGATGCAGCGGCTTGCAGATGATGCGGCTGTTGAGCACGTCGTCCACCGTGTAGCGCTTCTTGTAATACGCCTTCGGATTGTTCGACGCATGTTCGGAATGCACCACCTTCACCATCGCCACTTGCTCCGGCTTGGTGCCGTAGTGGTACATGTGGCGCATGAAGGTCGGCGCGAAACTCTGGCCGGCGCTCTGCCAGCCGTAGGCGCGATTGTGCAGCATGTCGCCGCTGACCGGCGCGAGCGAACGCGCGCCGGTGCCGCCGATGCGCACCTGCGAAAAGCCGTTCATCGAACGGAAGATCGCCACGCACTTGCACATGCCGGCTTCGATCACGCCGATGGCGATGCCGATCAGCGCCTCGGTCGATGATCCGCCGCCGTGCACGTCCATGAAGAAGTTCAGCCGGATGCCCAGGTCGCCGGCGAGGAATGGCCCCATCGTGGAATCGTTGCCGGAGTAGGACAGCATCCCGTCGATGTCGCCGGGCTTCAGGCCCGCGTCCTGCATCGCATTGCGGATCGCCCAGGTGCCCAATGCGCGCGTGCTTCGGCCGGAGCCGCGGGTGTAGGTGGTCTCGCCTACGCCGACGATGCTGTACTTGTCGCGCAGGTATTTCGGCGTGGTGGCGTCGGTGTCCGCATTTGGCAGCGGCATGTGCGTTTCCCCCGTCTGGTGTCCGGGAAAAGCTGCGCGGGTTGCGTCGCTGCGTCAACGCGCACGCCTGTTTTGTCGTTGCGGGGAAACAAGGTTCCCCCCTCCCCTTGAGGGAGGGGTTGGGGGAGGGGTGCGTTCATGCACTGACTGCGGCTGTACGCACCCCTCCCCCGGCCCCTCCCTCAAGGGGAGGGGGGAATCTTAGCTGTGCACAATTTACCTGCGCAGCGCCGCCGCGTACGCGCGCACCGCCGCGGCGAAGCCGATGTCCAACGCGTCCGCCGTCAACTCGTGACCGATCGACGCTTCCGCCAGGAACGGCACCGCCTGCATCAGCGGCGGAATGTTGTGCAGGTTCAGATCGTGCCCCGCATTCACCACCAGCCCGAGCGCATGCGCCTGCCGGGCCGTCTCGCCGATCGCCGTCAGCAGCGCCGCGTGCGAACCGTCGCGGAACGCCGCGGCGTAACTTCCGGTGTAGAGTTCCACGCCATCCGCCCCGGCCTCCCGCACACGCGGCAGCACGCCAGGATCCGGATCAACGAACAATACGACGCGCGCACCCAGCGCCTTCGCCGCGGCGATGGCGGGGCGGGCCAGCGCCATCTGCGCGGCGTCCAGATGCCAGCCCTCCTCCGAGGTGAACGCATCCGGCGCATCCGGCACCAGCGTGCATTGTTCCGGCCTCACCTCGGCCAGGATGCCGGTCAATCGCGCGTCGGGGTAACCCTCGACGTTCAGCTCGATCCCGGGCCGCTGCCGCTGCATCAGCGCCGCCAGCGCCGGCACGTCGGAGCGGCGAATGTGCCGCTCGTCCGGCCGCGGATGCACCGTCAGCCCCGCGGCGCCCGCATCCAGCGCAACGCGCGCGAAATGCAGCACATCGGGCACGCCGGTGCGCCGCGAGTTGCGCAGCAGCGCCACCTTGTTGAGATTCACGCTCAGTCTTGCCATGCCGGAAATTGTAGCGCCGCCGGCCCGCCTGCGCCAAACACCATCCCCATGGACCTGACCCTCTCACGCATCATCGGCCTGCTGGTGGTGGCGATCTTCGTCGCCATCGTCAGCCGCCGGCTGCGCCTGCCCTACACCGTGGGGCTGGTCGTGACGGGGCTCAGCCTCGCGCTGGCGCCGCCGGTCGCCAACATCAACCTGACCTACGATTTCATTTTCGACGTTATCCTGCCGCCGCTGTTGTTCGAAGCCGCGCTGGCCATCCACTGGACGGAGCTGCGGCGCGACGCATTGCCGGTGCTGACGTTGGCAACGCTGGGTGTCGTCATCTCCGCCGGCGTGGTGGCCGCCGGCATGTCTTATGGGCTGGGCTGGCCGGTGCCCTCCGCGGTGATCTTTGGCGTGCTGATCGCTGCGACCGACCCCGTCGCCGTCATCGCGATGTTCAAGGACACCGGCATCGGAGGCCGCATGCGGTTGCTGGTCGAAAGCGAAAGCTTGCTCAATGACGGCGTCGCCGCGGTGTTGTTCGTCATCGCGCTCGGCTGGGCACAGGCGATGGGCGACGGCGCGGCCGGCGGCGCGCAGATTGCCCGCGAACTGGTGGTCAGCTCCGGCGGCGGCGTGCTGGTCGGCCTGGCCTGCGGCGGCATTGCCATTGCCGCGGCAGGCCGCACCGAGGACCATCTGATCGAGACAGCACTCACCACGGTCGCCGCCTACGGATCGTTTCAGTTGGCGGAGCGTTTTCATCTGTCCGGCGTGCTGGCGACGGTCACCGCGGGCTTGCTGATGGGCAATCTCGGCATCCTCGGCCGGCGCGACTTTTTCCTGTTGCGCGGCCGGGAATTCGTGCTCGCATTCTGGGAATTCGCGGCGTTCATTGCCAATTCGTTCGTGTTTCTGCTGATGGGGCTGACCGTCGGGCACCTGCCGCTGACCGGCGTAGGCCCCGTTACGCTGGCCGCCACCATTGGTTTCGTGCTGCTTGGGCGGGCGCTCACCGTCTATCCGTTGTGCCTGGCGTTCATCGGCTCGCGCTGGGCGATTCCGCTGCGCGGCCAGCACGTGCTGTGGTGGGGCGGCCTGCGCGGCGCGCTGGCGCTGGCGTTGGCGCTGGCGTTGCCGGATACGCTGCCGGGACGGCGCGAAATCGTCACCGCCGCGTTCAGCGTCGTTGCATTTTCCGTCGTAGTGCAGGGGTTGACGATGCCGCAACTGCTGCGTTTGCTCGGGTTCTTTCCGAAGCGTGTTTGATGCGTTGTGCGATTACTTGCGAAAGTGGAATCCCAATACTGTGAGCGTGCCTGGCTGCGCGCATGCGTGACTGGACAACGGCGCCCGGTTTTGGCTTTGTTGGCTGTCGGATTCGCGGCCGTTCACCGCTTGCGGGCGCACGCGGCGAACCAGCAGGAGAGAGCACGCCTATGGCCGACAAAAGAGCAGTCGGTTCGCCGATGTTCTCCGTGGATCGAGTGGCTCGCTCACTGGTCGCCTGCGCGCGGCAGGAACCTTCGTTACTGAGCCGACCCGAAGCCATGATCGATGGGGGCAGCATGAACGCGGCCTGGGAATGGCCCGGGCTGTTGCCGTGGCGCCCGGGGGCGCTGGCCGGCCGGCCTGGCGGCGGGGCCGACGAAAGCGCCTACCTGGAGGAATTGGTCTCGCTCGCGTCCGAGTCCGCCGAGCGCGCCGAGGATGCGTCCCGCCAGGCGGCCAAGGCCGGGGTTCGCCTCCGCCGCAGCCGGCTGGCATTCGCCGCGTTCGGCATTGTGGGACTGGCGATCGGCGTGGCCGGCGCGGCTGGCAGCCTGTGGAACGCCACGCAGCGGCAGCAGCAGATCGCGCAGGAGCTGACGACGGTGAAAACGTTACAGAAGCAGGCCGATGTCCGCCTGGCCGCGGTAGTTTCGGCCGAGGAGCAGGCTGCGCGTCCGGTGGTGCAGACGGCATCCGCGCCGCTGCCGCATTTGAAGGCGATTCCGGTCGCCGTGTTGCCGCGGTGGTCGGTCCAGCCGGTCAGCCAGCCGGAGCGGCAGGATCCGCCGCCGCAGCCTGTCCGCTATCGCCGGCCGCCGGAGCGGCGATACGTCATGGTCGCGCCGCCGGTGATACTGGCGCGGTTCATGGTCAACATTCAGCGCGATATTGGATCGTTGTTCCGGTAACGGCGCCGGGCCTGTCATTGCGAGTTCCCACCGGCATGGTGGCCGACCCGCCCTGAATGAAACGGCAGCCCTCTGTCATTGCGAGGCCGCTTGGCCGAAGCAATCCCGTTCGTGACGAGCCGCCGCTTGTCACGAAAGGGATTGCTTCGGCAAAGCAGCCTCGCAATGACAGAGGGCTCCGGCGCCTCGCAATGACAGGCCGTGGCCATGACAGGCCGTGGCCGGCCGGCCGGCCGGCTCAGAACGCCCGATAGACGATGTGCGGCGCCGGCAGGT
This sequence comes from Acetobacteraceae bacterium, assembly GCA_036489395.1. Taxonomy (GTDB): domain Bacteria; phylum Pseudomonadota; class Alphaproteobacteria; order Acetobacterales; family Acetobacteraceae; genus JASHVB01. Next base: position 12,233 of record DASXFW010000056.1, read on the forward strand.
TCAGTATGAACGTCGCCGATGCGGTGACCAGCACCAGCGCGGTGCACCAGACGGTGCGCGTATAGCGGGACAGCAGCACCGGCCGATCGGTCCATCGCCACGCCAGCGACGCGCGGCGAACCGGCTCGAGGCAGGCGAGCACGGCAGTCGCGCCCAGCAGCACCGCGGCGACCGTGACGATCAGCCCCGTCGCGCCAGCGGCATGGACGTACTCGCCCATCTGCCCCCAGTTCGACCAGAACCAGAACAAGGTGAAGGTGAACCAGGTGAAAGTCAGGCCGCGGGCAAACGCGCGATACACCGGGTTGGCGCACAACGCACGATAGCCCGCGCGTCCCAGCCGGCGTGCCATCGTGATCTGATACAGCTTGTTGCCCGCCACGCCGCCGCCCTGCAGCACGCCGAACACGATGAACTCCGACGTGCGTCCGTGCCACACGCCGACCAGGAAGAACGTGACGAAGAACGCGATCACGCCGAGCCAGGGTTCCGCGCTGCGCGAGGGAAAGCGGCGCACCAGCGCGATTTGCAATGGCGCAAACACGTAGGTCTTCAGCCACATCGACAGCGTGATGTGCCAGCGGCTCCAGAACACGATGAAGTTCTCGGAAGAGAAGGGATGATCGAAGTTTTCCGGCAGCACCAGGCGCAGGAATCGCGCCGCGCCGATCACCACGTCCATGTAGCCGGAGAAATTGAAATAGAGGTACACGGGATACACCGCGGCGCCGAGAATGGCGTTGCTCGCCCGGTCCAGCAGCGGTTCGCCCGGTTGCAGCGCATGCAGCGCATCGGTCTGCACGGCGAGCAGCAGCACGGACAGTACTTCGACCTTGAAGAAGCCGATGACGATGCGCTCGACAGCGACGCCGACATCCGCGGCGTGCAGCGCCGGTTGCTCCACGGCGGTCATCCGGTGGTAGTCCTGGTAACGCTGGATCGGTCCCGATACCAGGCTGGTGAAGTTCAGCGAGAAGTTCAGGTAGTCCACGACTCCGACGGGTCCGGGCAGCAGGTCGTCCTTCGCGTCGATGATCATGTGCAGGACGCGGAAGAACACATAAGACAGGCCGATCTGCACATAGACGAATTGCAGGAACGTTTGCTCCGGCAGGATGGTGTAGCGTTTCAGCCAGATGAACGCCGTCACCATGACGACGCACAGCACGGGGAACAACATGCGCCGGGCGGCGCGCGACCCGCCCTGCATGGCGCGGACGCCGGCATAACCGAGCGCCATGAAGCCGACATACGGCAGCCATTCGTGAATGTTCCGGGAGAAGCTTGCCAGGAACGCCAGATTGGCGACCAGCATCACCGCATCGCGCCACGGCTTCGCTGCGCTGGCGTTCACCAGCAGCGCGGCGATGGCGCAGAAGACCAGGAATTCGCCCGAGGGTACGTTCATCGCGGCACCGCCGCCACGACGTTGTGCTGCATGCACGCGGACAGTGCCGGCACGTCGCGCACCAGCGCGGGTATCAGGTCATGCGCCAGGACGGCATCGCCTGACGCGGCGAGATGGCCATCGACCGGATAATACAGCGATGCGGCGTTCGGGATGCGGGCAAAGTCCGTGCTCAGGTCGAGATAGTCGATCCCGTGCTGCGCCGCGATGCGGCCGATCGCCTGGCCGAATGCGTAGGGGTTCACCCCCGGCGGATATTCGTGGTCGTCGAGCAAGGCGGCCTGTGCCTGCTGTGGCACGAACACCAGGAGCAGAGGTACGTGCGCGGCATGGTACTCGTGCGCGATGCCCGCCATGAGGCGATCGAAATTGGCCAGCCGCTGCTGCCATAGGTGCGTGAATGGCGGACGCAGGAAATTCGCCCGATCGCCATAGTGCAAATAGAGCGGCACGTAGAAATCGGGCCGGCCGAACAAGTAATGCTGCGCCGCGACGACGGCCCGGCTGTCCTTCAGCACCGTTTCGAGGCGCTTCATCGGGCCCGGGTGCATCGCGACCGCGTGGACGGCGTCTCCCGATGTCGGCTCCGACTGCTGCAGGTCGAACGGCACGATGACGATGACGGCGGCATCCGGCTTCAGTGCCAGGGCATCGTGCGCGCGTATCGCCAGACGCTGCCAGATGTAGCCGATGCTTGCGAGATTCTGGAACTGCACCGGTTTGCCGCAGTTTCGCGACAGCGCCGTACCGTCGAGCGCGGCGAACGTATCGTGATACGGCACCAGGTAGCCCTGCGCGATCGACGATCCCAGCACGGCGATCCGCACATCGCCCGGCGGCAAGGGACCGCAGGGCTGCGGCGTACGGAAGCCGCACGAATTGTAGCGGTTGGTGACCCAGGGCCCTTCCGCGGATTTCACATGCGACACGCAGTCCGGCTTGAATCGCGTGCCCAGCACGGGATCCGCGATCATGCACGCATCCTTCTCGTGCTCGGCGAATGCGATCCGGCTGGCCGCCTCGGCGATGCCGAGCATGCAGACCGCGGTCACCAGGCACAGCAGCGGCAGGAGCAGATAGTCGCGCCGCGGCAGCCGCCAGGGCGCGGTGTCGTGCTCGGTTTTTGCTTCCGGATTTTCCACCGTCTAGCCGGCGACCAGTTCCAGGTTTTCGCGCCGCACTTCCATCGGTGCCTCGCGCGTCGCGGCATCGGTGCGTAGCGTCCATCGGGTGATGCCGTTCGGATCCTGTCCGGTCTGCGTGAAGCCAAGCTTCGCGTAGTGGTCGCGCACCATGCCGTTACGATCGGTCGGCCGGTACACACCCAGCAGCCGGCGCATCCCGCGCAGCCTTGCGTGATGCAGCAGCTCGCGCAGCACCATGTCTTCCACGCCGCGGCCAAGCACGCGGCAGCTCATCAGCCAGGTGTCGATTTCCCAGGTGTCGTCACGTTCTTTGCAGACCACCGCGCTGATCATGCCGTTGTCGCCGAATGTGTCGGTGAGGCGCACCTGCAGCGTGAAGGACGCCGGATCGTCCTCAAGTTCGGCAATCTCTGCCTCGGTGTAGCGGCGAGTCGTCAGGTTGAACTGATTGGACTTGTTGATGAGCTGGGCGATGCGTGCCCGCCCGGTGGGATCGAATGGACGGAACGTGATCACCATCTCCAGCGATGCCAGGTAGGCGTCGATGTCGGTCGCTTGTTCCTGCAGTTGCAAACGGCGCGCGTTGTCGCGATAGAAATCGGCGCGCTGGCGGTCTTCATCCGAGAAACCCAGCGCCTCGAAATAGCCGGCCGCGGCGAGCACCCGGGCGTATAATGCCGGATCGTCCGGCAGCTCCGGCACCGCGACCTGCGGCAATGCCTTGCGCACCAGATCGCGTTCCATCGGATTGTCATCCAGGAACACCAGCGCATCCAGGCCGAACGACAGCGCCTCGGCGATCGCCTTGATGTTGCTGGCCTTGTCGGTCCAGTTGGCCTGGAACACGGCGATATGGTCCTCGCGCAGCAGCATTTCCGGGTGGCGGCGGAACGGACCGCGCGCCGTTTCGTCGGTGTTCTTCGATGCGACCGCCAGAACGATGCCGCGCTGGCGCAGTGCCAGCGCCATGTTCTGCACGGCAAGATAGGCCTCGCCGACCGCATCGCCCTGGGCGAGACGGATGCCCTCGATCCCGTCATCGCCGATAACGCCGCCCCACAGCGTGTTATCCAGGTCCAGCACCAGGCATTTGCGGCTCTTGCCGCGCAGCGCGCCGAGCACCCGCGCCACATGCTCTGCGTAGAGCGGCACGAAGATATCGGCGAACGGCAGTTTCGCCATGTTCCATTGCGCCGGCGAATGCCATTCCGCGAGGCCGACCGTCTCGGCCAGTGCGGCGACATCCAGCAGCACGTCGCCCGGCTGCATCACATGCTCTACAACGCCGCGATTGATCGCATCGATCAGCCAGCGCGTCGTGCCGGGCAGGGTGCGGTCGCTGTGCCCGAACAAGCCCTCGGGCGGCGGCGCCAGCGTCTGGAAGATGCAGACGGCACCGGTGTTCTTGCGGATGCCGTCGCGGATTCGCGCCAGGTTGCCGAGCCATGCCTCGACCGTATGGTTCGCCGCGTCGCGATCGCCGGGCGTGGCACGCAGCGGAAAGGCACGATAATCCGTCGCCACCAGCACAGCGTCCGGCCGCGCGCGGGACAGCGCCGAATCCGCAGCCAACGCCGCCTGCATCGCCTGGCCGTATTCCACGGTGATGCAGGTCAGATCGATCCCGTGCCGCGCCGCGCTGGCAACCAGCGCAGCCGCGACAACGTCCAGCGTTCCGTTGCCGATCACGCCGAGACGCAGCGGCGCCAGCGGTTGCAGCGAACGCCCGGCGTTGCGCGCGGCCTCGATCGTGCGCGCGAGCCGAAGAAGCTGGTTGCCGTCCAATGCATACGACGCCAGTGCACGAATCTGTGTGCCGACCGAGTCGCCGGCCTCCGTGACGGAACGACAGCGCCGGCCAAAATCGGCTGGCGGGCGCAGCAGCCAGGCAAGATCAGTGAATAGTTGTGGTGTCATGTATGTCCCCCAAGCAGCCGGGATGCGCGGTGCGGCGGTTGGTTCAGGCGTGGCAGACGGGCCCTCAGCGATCCGCGTGCCGCTGGATCAGCGCGACGAGTTCGCCGACGTTTTTCAGTCCGGCGATCTCGGCCGCAGCGAATCGAGTACCGAAGGCACGTTCCACCGTCAGCATCAGGCGCACGTGACTCATGCTGTCCCACTCGGGAACGTCATCCGCAGTCAATTTCGGCGTAACCACCAGTTCATCGTCATCGAAGACGTCGTGGAACACTGGCGTCAGCCGCGCGTAGATATCTGCTTCGGTCACGGGCACGTTTCTCCGTCTGATGCACGGCGGGATACCATGCCGCGCGGGTGAGTGGCGTTCCGGATGTCGTGACTGAGGGCCTTGAACTCGGCAGTCCGCGAGGAATTGATCACGCGACCCATCAAAAATTCCAGTCCGCTGCTCGCGATTCGGTGATCGCACAAGGGGACGTGACGCCATACATAAGGCGTGCCGCTTGCCGATGACAATTCTCTCCCACAGGGGAGAATTCGTTCACGCTCATCCGCGAGGGAGAGCCTCGATGCTGCGTTTTGTGGTGCCCGGTTTCATCATTGTCGGCACGCTGCTTATGCTGCTTTCCGGTGGGCTGGGGCTTTGGCACACCGCGCTGCCGGGCGCCATCGAATCGGCGGCCCCGGTCATTGCCGCACTGCCGCCGCCCAAGCCCGCGCCGCCGCCTTCGAGTGAGTTGGCAGAAGCCCCGAAGGCGCCTGCGGCCAGCGTTCGGCCGGCGGTTTCGCCGACCACTCCGGCACAGCCGGCGCCACCCGATGGCACGATCGCCGCGCTCCAGGCGCAGGCTGCCCGGTTGAAGACACAGATCGCGCAAAGCACGCAGCAACTCGCGTCGGTCGATGCACGGACGGACGCAGCCAGGCAGCAGCTCGCCGGTGTTCTGCAACAGCAACAGGCGGCGGCAATTTCCGCGGCGCAACGCAGCAAGCAGATCGACTCGTTGCGGCAGCAGACACGTCAGGCGCAGCAGCAGCTCGATGCGCTGCATCAGCGGCAGCAGCAGCAGGATGCGGCGGCGGCACAGCCGGCCAAGGAGCAATTGGATGCGCTGCAGACCCAGATCGCGCAGGCGCAGCGCGACCTTGCCGCCTTGCAGCAACAGCGAAAATCCGTGGCTGCGTCGGTCGCGGATCTGAAGGCGCAGCACCAACGCGAGGCGGCGGAGGTGCGGACGGCGGGCCCGGCGCCGCCCGCCCCGACGGAACTGCAACCTGTGCCGTCACCCGTCGCACCGGTGCCCGCAGCACCGCCGCAGCGGCAGTTGGAATCGGCGCGTCAGCAGCTTGCGGCAGGCCGGCCATGGTTGGCGCGGCGGCTGCTGTCGTTGGCGCAGACGCAGTTGGCGTTTCGGCCGGTCACCCCTGACCAGCCTGTGGCCGGTGGCGGTAATCTCGCGGCCACCTGGGTCGGCGAGGCGATCCATTGGATCGACCTCGGCGATACCGGGCAGGCGTATCAGGCGATCGATCGCGCGATCCAGGTGGCCTCCGCCGCGCAACAGCAATCAAGCTTCGATCCCTCGCACGAGGCATATCCGCCTGGATACGATCAGCGCTATTACCAGCAGCATTGAGGCGCGCGGTTATGTGAGCGAGTGGGACAGCACCGTCGCGACACTGACGGGACCGGCACCGTATAGCGTTGCGACGTGGTAGCTCGCGCCGCCCGCTTTCCCGCTGGGATCGACCGAGATCACCGCATCGGCGCCGTCCGGTGCGCTGACCTGAACGAAGTCCGATAGTGTCGCTGCGTTGCCGTTCCACTGGGTCGCCGCCAGCAGCGAGCGCATGTCCAGCGTGTCGTTGTCCTGCAACACGTAGCCGTAGATCGCATCGGTGCCTTGTCCAGCCTGCGGAATCACGATCGTGTTGCCGCTGCCGCTGTCGTTGATGGTGTTCCAGCCCCCGCCGGCGTTCACGACATTGCCCGACCCGGCGATGCTGATCTCATCGTTGCTGGTACCTGTCGTGATCGTGTTGCCGCCCTGGAAGGCCTGCACGGTTTCCACGCCGCCAACCGCCGAGACCACGTCGCCGGTGCCGCCGATGAAGATCATGTGACTGCCGGACGTGGCATGGATGTTAGCGTTGCTGACAGCGATCGTTGAATCGGCGGTGCTCGCGGGAATGTTGACGGTCTGGCGTGCGGCCACCGTGACGCCGACCGACGCGTCGGAATGCAGCCCCGCCTGGTCCCACACATTGACGGTCAGCGTGTCGCTGCCGCTGCTGGCGGCGGCCGTATAGGTCAGGTTCGCGAGATCGGCGTCGAGCTGCGCCAGCGTACCCACGATCGCGACGGCGTGGGTGCCCAGGCCTGTGACGCTGGTGCCGACAGCACTCTTGATGCCGATCGTGCCGTTGATCGTGTTCAGGTCCAGCCCCAGCGTGCCCGGGTTGCCGGCGGCGAACGGATCCGTGACGGACAGTCCGGAAAATGCCGTCGTGGTTCCGACCGTCACTGATTCGCTGGCAGGCATCGCGATCTGCGGCGGGGCAAGATTGACCGTCACCGCGATCGTCTGGATCTTTTCGATGCCCGCCTGGTCCCAGGCATTGAGGGTGATGCCGTCGCTGCCAGCCTTGCTGCCGGCGATGAATTTCAGGCCGGCGAGTTCCGTGTTGATCTGCGCCAGCGTGCCGGTGACCGTCAGCAACGACGCGGCGGCCTGGCCGGGTACCGAGATCGTGCCGTCGCCGTTTTCGTCCGACAGGTACACGGCCATCGTGCCGGGGTTGCTGGCGGCGAATGCGTCGATGATCGAGACGCCCGAAATTGCAGTGGTGGAGCCGTCGGTCACGGTCTCGCTGGCCGGCATGGCAATCTGCGGCCCGGTCGGTGCGGGGTTGATGGTGACAGCGATCGACTGGGTCTTTTCGACGCCCGCCTGGTTCCATGCATCGACGGTGATGCCGTCGGTGCCGGCGTTGCTGCCCGCGATGAACGTCAGGGTCGCGAGCTCCGCGTTGATCTGCGCCAGCGTGCCGGAGATCTGCATGGACGCCGCCGCGGCGTGGCCGGAAACGGAAATCGTTCCGTCGCCGTCGTCATCCCACAGGTTGACCGCCATGGTGCCGGGATTGGTCGCGCCCCACGCATCGTCAACCGCGACACCGCCGATCGATGTCGTGTGGCCGGCGGTGACGGTCTGCATACCGGGCAGCGTCAGTGCCAGGTCGTTCGAGCTCGCGGCCGTGGTGGTTGTCGTGGAAGTCGTGGTCGTGCTGCTGCTGCTGCTGCTCGTGCTGGAAGACGCGGAGGACGTAGTGGTGGTGGTGGTGGTAGTGCTGCCGCCGATGATCTCCAGCAGTACCGGGTGATCGGGCACCGATACCTGGACGGATGAGACGTTGCTCCATGTTTCGATGGAGCTCGTTCCAGTGAGTGGGTCGTATTCGATCACCGTGGCGGCTTGCTCGCCAAGGTTGACGGTGATCGTGTGCGGCGCGTTAGCCGACTCGGTTTCGTTCCACAGTGACAGCCAGAAGCTGCCGTCGGATTTTTCGATCAGCACGGAATTATCGCCGCCGATCGTTCCGGACAGCGTGTAGTTCAGCGAGCCGGGCGCGAAGGTCGCTGCGTTGGTGCCAGTGTCGGTGAGCAAGGTGGTGAGGTCGTGCAGCGCGGTCGCGGCGGGGCGTGGCGTGCCGTCGGCATTGAACAATCCCCAATCGCCGGAGCCGTCATCGAACAGACCGTAGAAATACATGCCGGTGTCGCCGTCCATGATGCCATCCATCGTGGCGTCGAGGACATATTTGGCGATCGCCGCTTCGCTGAAGACGGACGTGCTCCAGCCGATTTCGGTCGTCATCACCGGCTGGGTCGCGGCCATCTGCGCCAGGGTGTTCAATTGCGCAATGGACGCACCCGGAAGCTGGCCGGCGTTGGGGTAGGTGTGCGCATTGGCGTAGTTCGCAGAGGCGGCGAGATTGCCAACCGTGCCGTAGTCGCCTTCCCAGTCGTTCGCCGCGGTCCAGCCGGCGCCGAAGCTCATGTTGATGACGGGCAGGTGAAGCTGCTGGCCCAGCGCGTAAAGCTGTTGCTGGAACTGCGCCGTTGCCTGCACGGTGTTGCCGAGCGAGGCGGGATAGGAGTCGTCTTCCTCGTCGCCGCCTTCGATTTCGGCGAGGATGCCTTCCTGCGCGAGGGTCTGGATGTAGGCGAGGTCGGTTTGCATGCCGGCAACCGACGTCTCGGGAATGTAATCGTCGAATTTAGCGCCGGTGGCCTGCGCGACGGCAAGCCAGGTTTGCGCATCCGTGGGGTTTTCGTCGCTGTCCCGGATGATCTTCACGCCGAGATAGTTGATGTCGTTCTCGACATTGGTAAGGTTTTGGTACCCATCCGCATCGAAGTCGATATGCGTGTTGATTCCGAGCGTGCCAATGAAGGCCGCCGCCGAGATTGCGTTTGCCACAGCGTTATCTTTCGGATTGGGACGTGGGAGGCCGGATCGGTCGGCCCGGGACGGCGAGCCGGTGCGGCTCAGGAACGACCGTTACGTTGTTGTGGCGGGGCAATCCCGCGGCTGCGCGGCGCGGCGGCGCTGTCGGCACGACGAATTCGCGCCGGCAGAAAGCACAAAGTCAGCGGTTGCGGCGGCCGGGTCGGCCGCCGGGGCAGCAATGCTGGCCATGCGTGGGGACGCCTCTGGTGGTGGAACCGGTGGTCCAGTCTCGCGCAATCGTGACCAGCGCGACGCCAGCCTTTTCTCACAGAGCCGTGAGCCAAGTCAAGGAAAATTGAGCCGTTGCGGTCGCTGAAGTGTTAATAGATGCAATGCCGGCATTATATTGTAGCGCCGGATCGACAACACTTGGACTGCACGAAAACCAGTGATTCAGCCATTTCACGTTGCCTGTCCGATACGAGATCGATCCCTCTGACATGCACAATGCTGCCGCATCGCGATTTCATGCCCGAACCGCAATAGATGACGGGGCCGAACCGCTGACCGTTAATCTTGGTGTCAAGATGCTTTCAGCGCCCGGCCGGTAAACTTTCGCCCAACGGCAGCCACCCTGGCATGCCATTTGCGCATCGCAATCGCACGCGCGGCATTGGCACGCACCCGCCACTTCCCGCATTCAAGCCGCGCCACGACGAAGAGGATTCCCGATGCCGGGTGGCCCGTGCCCAGTCTCTGTCGTTATCCCCGTGTTCAACAGCGCCGGGACGCTGCGACGCGCCGTCGTCTCCGTCCTTGGCCAGACGTTGCGGGACCTTGAGCTGCTGATCGTTGACGACGGCTCGCGCGACGCCTCGCTGTCGCTGGCGCGCCGATTCGCCGATGCCGACGACCGCATCCGGGTCATTGCGCTGCCGCACAATCGCGGCAAGCCGCACGCCATGAACGTCGCGATCGCCGAAGCGCGCGGCGCCTGGATTGCCGTCCTCGACGCCGACGACTGGTACGCTCCGGACCGGCTTGCCACGATGGCGGCGGCGGGCGAATCGCATGGCGTGCCGTTGGTTGCCGACAACCAACGATTCTACGATGCCGCGGCCGACAGTTTTGTCCGTACGGCCTTTCCGCCGCGGACCGGCGATCGCGAGCTCTCAAGGGCGTCATTCATTGCCGGCAGCAATCCTTACGAAGATTTCAACTTTGGCATGCTGAAGCCGATCGTTCACGCCGACTTCATCCGCCGCACCGGCCTTCGATATCGCGAGAGTGCCACGCTGGCCGAGGATTTCCTTTACCTTGTCGAGCTGTTTGCCGCCGGCGGCAGCGGCTTCCTGGTTGCGGAGCCGCTGTATAACTGGACGCAGCCGTTCGGCAGCCGATCGCGCCAATGGACCACCACCGGCCAGGGAAGCTGGCGCTACGACTTCCGAGCTGCTCTCGGCGCGAATGCCGAGGTGCTGCACGATCTTCGGCAGCGGAACCAACATGATCTCGCCGCGCTGCTGACGTTTCGCGCACGCGCGTACAAGCGGCTGCAGTGCTTGAAAGAGCTCAACCAGATGCGAGCAGCGGGCGTGCCGCTTTCGCGATTGATGCGCATGGTGGCGCTGCGCCCGTGGATATGGCCGCACATCGCGCGCCGCATGTTTCCCGTTGCACGCCGGCGTTACTCGGAACCAGATGCGGACTTGCGAATCTCGCTCCCCACATCGCGTTGACAACGCCGCAACGTAACGCGGCACGTCGCGCCACGCCGTAATTGTGCCGCATACCCCCGTCAGCTTCGCGCAGAACACGGCGATGCAGCTTGCGGTTTTTGGCACGCCGTTTGCTTTTCATCGACGTGCTGCAAGTCACTGGCGCAATTCGTAAAATCAATCTCGCGAACCGGTGATCAAGAACAGAGGGGCCGCACAGCGGCGTGACCGGGAAGACGAAGGAGTTGTCGTGCATTCCGTCAAGCGAATCGAGCAATCGTTGCCTCTGGTCTCGCGTGCCGCAACCGATCTATGGGCGACCGGCATGTTTGCCCGTACCCGGGTGCGCGCACGCGCAATCTCCGCCATCATGGTTGGTGCCGATCTGGGGGCGTTCATCGTCGCCGCGTTTCTTGCATTCGCGGTCACCTTCGCATCGCATCTTTCGCCCGCCACGCGCGCGATGGACAATCTCACGACACTGGGAGCTGCATGGCACGGCTGGGGCACGCTGCTCGTGCTGGTATGCTTGCTCGGCTATTTCGGCGGCCGCGGCCATTACACCACGCGGGTCCCGTCATGGACTCAGCTCGGTGATGTCGTAATTGCGACTTTGGTCGCGCTTTCGTGTGATACTTTTCTTAGCATCGCAATCTACAACCAGCCGGTTCTTGTCGAGGGCCTGCTGCGTTGGATTCTTCTGTCACCCTGCCTGCTGCTGTTGCGCATGTCCGCGCGCGCCACGTTGCGCATGACGGGCCAGTGGTCGCTGCAGACGCTGATTGTCGCCGATCCGCACGAGCGGGAATGCGCGCGCGATGCGCTGACCTCGGACCCGGCACTCGGCTATCACGTGATCGGCACCGTATCGCCGCAGGCGGCCGCAGCGCTGCCCGACGCGGAGCTGCTGCATATGGTTGCAGCGCGCGGCGCGAACTTCGTTGTCGTGGCGGTCGGTGGCGGCGATCCGCAGGCAGAGCATACCGTGCTGGACGCGCTGCGCCGGACCGGATTGCCATTGGCATTGGTGCCAGCCTTTCGCGGCTTGCCCGTCATTGGCTTCCGTCACCACTATTTCCTCGGTCACGACATCGTCATGCTGCTCAGCAGCAGCAATCTGTCGCGGCCGTTCAGCCGTGTGCTGAAGACAATGTTTGATCTTTTCGCAGCAGGCGTGCTGGTGGTGTTGTTCGCCCCGCTGCTGGGCGCGCTTACCTTGCTGGTGCGCGCCGATGGCGGCCCGGCGTTCTATCGCCACCGCCGGCTTGGCGCCGGCGGCCGCATGTTCGATTGCATCAAGTTCCGCTCCATGTTGCTCGATGCCGATCGCGTGCTGCGTGAGGTGCTGGAAAACGACCCGGACGCCGCGTCCGAATGGGCCGCTACACAGAAGCTGCGCAGCGATCCGCGCATCACTCGCATCGGCCGCTTCCTGCGCCGCTCCAGCCTCGATGAGCTGCCCCAGTTGTTCAACGTCCTGCGCGGCGAAATGAGCCTGGTCGGGCCGCGCCCCATCGTGACGGCGGAGATCGACCGCTACGAGGACGACATCGAATACTACTACGCCGCCAAGCCCGGGATCACCGGGCTCTGGCAGGTCAGTGGCCGCAGCGACATGTCCTATGCCCGCCGTGTCAGGCTCGACGTCTGGTACGTGCGCAATTGGACGCTCTGGCACGACATCGCAATTCTGTTCAAGACAATCCCCGCCGTCTTCTTGCAACGCGGAGCACACTGACTCCCGCTCCGCGTTGGTCGTCGCCGTTTCGGAAGTTCCCTGCATGTTGGAGGTGCGGCACATCATGGACACACGTCCTGCCCGTTGCGATATCCTAACAAGACAGGTCGCGCTTGACGGAGCACTGACCGCAATCGTCCCGGTTCGTCGCAGATTGTCAGCGTCCACCGCTTTGTGCTGCGTTCTCGCGCTGTCCGCGGTCGCGGCGCTGCCGGCCTGCAGTCCGGTTCCGAGCATGCCGCCGGCACCGCTCGAGCCGCCGGCCGACGCAGGTTACATGACAAACCTGCCGCCGTACCGCATCCAGGTCGGCGATGTCCTCGACATTCGGCTGCTGCTCAATCCGGAGCTGAACGAAGAGGTCACGGTGCGGCCGGATGGCGACATCTCCACCACCGTGGTGCCGGATCAGCGCGCGTATGGGCTTACGGTGCCGCAGCTCGACGCCGACATGTCACGTGACTACGGAACCCAGCTTCGCAATCCGCACGTGAACGTGGTTGTGAAGTCGTTCGCGCCAACCCGGGTCTATGTCGGCGGCGAGGTTGCCAATCCGGGCGAGTTCATAACGGTCGGACCGGACCTTACGCTGTCGCAGGTGATTGCCCGCGCCGGCGGACTGAAGCCGCTGACCGGAGATGACCATAAGGTGTTCATCATCCGGCGAGGGCTCAATGACGTTCCGGAATTCCTGTCGGTCCGCTACAACGACATCATGTGGGGGAAGGATCCCTCGGCCGACGTGCGGCTGGCGCCGTACGATGTGGTGTATGTACCGCGCACCGGTGCGGCCGAAGTGTATCTGTGGTTCGACACCTACTTCCTGCAATACGTCCCGGTGAACTGGGGCTTCTCTTACGTCGTTAACCCGACAGCGAACGTGGTGCCGGTGGGTCACTGACGTCGCGGCGGCGCTTGCCCGGGACGTACTTCCCTCGCGGAGTTCTCGATGGTCTATCAACGTTCGTTTCGTGAGATCCTGCATGTCTTCCTGCGTCGGAAGACGTTGTTTGCGGTGGTGTTCGGCGCCGTCGGCCTGGTCGGCGGCGCCTACCTCCTGCTGAAAACGCCGCTCTACATGTCCGACGCGTCGCTGGTGCTGCACTTCGGCAACCAGACCGTGCCGGACATCGATCAATCGGAGAGGCCTACCCAGTTGGAAGGCTCCAACGAACATCGCGAGATTCTCTATTCCGACGCCGCCATCCTCAACAGTCCGGATGTGATCCACCAGGTCATCGGCAAGGTGGGCCTCGCCACACTGTTCCCCCAGATCGCCGCCGGTAGCGACGACGCCGCGCGCAAGGAGGATCTGGCGGTGCGGGCGTTCCAAAGCAACCTGACGGTCGATGTCGGATTGAACAGCGACGTGATCAATGTGAGCTATCTCAATCCGAGTGCGGTGGTGGTGCACAATGCCGTCGTGCAATTGCTGAACGAGTTCTATCAGCAGGAAGCCGACGTCTATGCCAATCCGCAACTGAAGTTTGCCGAGGGCGAGGCGAAGACTGCCAGAGTCTCGCTGACGGAGGCGCAGAACGAGCTGGAGGCGTTCAAGTCCGGTCATCAGATCTCCAACCTGCCCGAGCAAGTGGGGCAGCTTCTGCAGCAGCGCACGGACGTCGAAAGCCGCTGGCGCGTCGCGCAGGGTCAGGTGCTGGAAGCGCAACAGCAGCAGGACGCCCTGACCAATCTGATCAAGACCATTCCAGCCACGGTCAACAGTTCTGCGTCCGGCGAGGAGTACCAGGCTGCGGACAGCGCAGAGTCGCGCCTCGACCAATTGAAGGCGAAGCGCAGCCAGTTGGCCAGCAGCTACCGTTCCGACAGCCCGGTCTTCCGGGAGCTGGATGCGCAGATCGACTCGCTGTCTCACGCGGTCAACGTACGGACCGGGCAATCGCGCAGCCGCACCGGCTATAAGCCGAACGAGGTCTATCAAAGCATTCGCACCGACCTGCTGCGCGCCACCGCGCTGGCCACCGCCGCCAGGCAGCCAGTGCAGGTGCTGGAGGATCAGCTCAAGCAGATCAACGATCGCCTGAACGATCTGGAAGCGCAGCAGAACCACTATGACGACCTGGTTCAGGCAGTGCAGATCCACAGCGACACGTATCGCTCGCTGGCGATCCGCTACCAGACTGCCCGTGTCGAGGCCAACCGCAACGCGCAGCGCATTTCCGCCGCCGTGCTGATCTCGGCGCCGATCGTGCCGACGCAGCCGGCGCGGCCCAGAAAGAAGCTGGTGGCATTTGGGACACTTCTAACCGCGCTGATTCTGGCGACTGGCACGGTCCTTGCGCTTGAAGCGTTCGATGATCGCTTCCGGACGCCGGCTGACGTTACACGGGTCCTGCGCCTGCCTGTGCTTGCGACGTTCGCGGGCGATGCCGACTGAACGGCATCATCCCGTCCGCTGCACCTTGGCCCAACTGCCCGCCGTCCGCCACGCAACCCCAGCCGGAGCACTGCCGAAATGAGTGAATCGACTGCCCGCGCGCCGGAACGCCGGCTGACGCCGCCCGCTACGCGTACGAAACTTCCTCGGCGTCTCGCCACCGGTGCAAGGCCGCACGGGCTCGCGCCGAACGAACTGGTGAAACTGCATCACACGCTGGCGGAATCACTCGATTCCTCCAACGGCACCATTGCGCAGTTCCTGGCACCCGAGCCGGATGCCGCGATCGAGGCGGTGGTGTACGACCTCGCCTACATCAGCGCCGCGTGGCTGGGTAAACGCGTGCTGTACGTCAATGGAACGTCCATGCATTTCGAGGGCAAGGACAGGACGCCGTCCGCCCGTCGCGAGCCGGTGTTGGCTGGGCAGCATGACTTTGGCGACATCGAACACCGGATCACCCGCGTGGTCGGACTCGAGCTCTACCAGATGGTGTTTCCCACCCTGCGCGGCGCGCTGGACATGGCACCTACGTTGCGACGGATGCCGGAATTCCTCACGCGCCTGCGGCAGAGTTTCGATCTGGTGCTGATTGCCTCGCCGCCCGCATCGCAGGCGCCGATGGGGCTGCTGCTGTCGCGCTTTGTCGATGGCAACGTCCTGGTGCTGGAGGCCGGCCGCACCCGCGCGCCGGTTGCCGCCGAATTGCGCGATTCGCTGACGGCGTCCGGCGGCGCGGTGATCGGTGCCGTGCTGACGCGTTATCGCACCGCCGTGCCGCGCTTCCTGCGCCGCTGGCTCTGACACGCATGCACGTTGCGGTCGTCAACAACATCTATCCGCCGATCATGGCCGGCGGTGCGGAACTTATGGTTGCGTGGCTCAGCGAGGCCCTGGTCGCGCGCGGGCATCGCGTCACGGTGGTGTCCACGTGCGGGCCGGAGATGCAGCCGTACCCTGTGGAAGATCGCAACGGCGTCACGGTGATCCGCTTCTTTCCACACAACTTGTACTGGAATTTCGCGCGGCAGAACCAGAAGCCGTACCGCCGCGCGCTGTGGCATCTGCGCGATGCGTGGAACCGCGATGCGGGCCGGCGTTTCGCTGCCATCCTGGCTGACTCGCCGCCGGATATCGTGCACACGCATCTGCTGGATGGCCTGTCCGCAACGGTATGGCGTCGCGCGCGTCAAGCTGGCATTCCCATCGTTCACACCGCGCACGATTATCATCTGCTGTGCCCGCGTGCGTTTCTGCTGACTCGCGACTGGCGGATCTGCGAGCGGCCCGCGCTGGGCTGCCGGGCCTATCGCGCCTGGCATCTGCATACCGCGACGGACGTGGATTTGTTCATCAGCCCGTCGGAGTTCCTGCTGCAACGGCATCGCGCCGGGGGATTGCAAGCGCGGCGTACGGCAGTGGTGCGGAATGGGATTCCGTTGCCATCCAATGCCGTGCTCATGCGTGGGGAACGTTCGGCGGACCGCATGCGCTTTCTGCTGTTGGCAAGGCTGACCCCCGAAAAGGGTGTCCGCACGGTGTTGCATGCCGTCGCCGCGCTGCCGCCGGAGTTGAAGTTTGAACTGGTGGTCGCCGGGCGCGGATTGCTCGAAGACGAAGTGCGCCAGGCCGCCGATCGGGATCCGCGCATCAGGTTTGCCGGCTACGTGACGGGCGACGCGAAGGAGGCGCTGTTGGCCTCCGCGCATCATCTGATCATCCCGTCGCTGTGGTACGAAAACGCACCGGTGTCCGTTATTGAAGCCTCGGCCTACGGACTTGGCGTGATTGCCAGCCGGATCGGCGGCCTGCCCGAAGTGGTGCGCGAAGGCCGCACCGGCCTGTTGTTTCCGCCCGGCGATTCGCGCGCGCTGGCCGCCGCTATTCGGGGACTGATCGGCGGCGATATCCAGCTTCCGAATCTGGCGCGCGAATCGCGGACCCTGGCGGAGGCGCACACAGTCGATCGCATGGTCGAATCGTATCTCGGCCATTACGGCGAGCTGTTGGGGTCTCGTGCAGCCGGCGGCGTCGAACTCGCGCATGCTGCGTGACGGAAGCCATTCGTTCCGCAACCGGAGTAGCGGCGCGCGCTGGGCCTATCCGTCATGGCCGGGCCTGACCCGGCGATCTTCCCCCGCTCGCACGTGCGCGGATGGCCCGGTCAAGCCTGCCCGTGGCGGGCTAACCTTCGCGTTGATCGCGTCTTTTGTAGCGCTTCTTCTCGCCCCTCTATGCCCCTCCGCGTTCGCTCAGCGCTTCCCGCCCGACAGCGGGGTACTGAACGTGCGCGACTTCGGCGCGAAGGGCGATGGCAAGCATGACGACACCGCGGCAATTCTCGCCGCCATCGCTGCGGAAGGCGGCAACACCGGGCCGTCCTTCTGGCAGACGAAAATCGTCTATCTGCCCGCCGGCACCTATCTAATCTCGCGTCCGCTGCTGAAACGCTATGCCGACGGGCGCTTCGGCTCCGGCATGACCCTGATCGGTCAATCACGCAACGACACCACGATCCGGCTGGTCGATCGCGCGCCTGGCTTCGGCAATTCCGCAGCACCACGCGGCGTCATTATGACAACCTCCAAGCTGCTCGACGGCACCCCGACCAGCGGCGGCAAGGATTACATCCACAAGGGTGAGGGCAACGACGCCTACGAGAACTTCGTAGAGCACCTCACGATCGATGTCGGCCACGGCAATCCCGGTGCCATCGGTATCGACTACCTGGCCAACAACATCGGTGAAATTCGAGATGTGGGGGTGGTCGCACCGGCCGGCAGCGGCGCGATCGGCATTTCCATGCAACGCAAATGGCCAGGCCCCGCCTTGCTTAACAATGTCGAGGTGCGTGGCTTCGATACCGGCATCGCCGTCGCCAACACCGAATACGGCATGACGCTGAATGACGTCCGGTTGATCGGCCAGCATCGCATTGGCCTCGCCGACGACAGCAACGCCGTGTCCGCGGCACACCTGACCATCGAATCTGCGCCGATCGCAATTGCCAATGCCGCGCCGAATGGCCTGGTGACGTTGACCGATTCTGTCCTCAGGCGCGGTGCGAACGGCCAGCGGGCCTTTCTGAATCGAGGCGCGATCGCCGCTTTTGACTTGCAACTCGACGGTCTGGACGCGACCGCGTCACCGCTGACCGGCGTGCTCCTCCGCGACCAGTGGCACGGCCATAGGTTGCAGCCGGCGCCGAGCCTCCCCGATGCCCCGGACATTCCGGACCAACCCATCGCACAATGGATGAACGTGCAGCACGAGATGGAGCCTGCCGATCCACCGCACGACATCACCAACGCGATGCGTCGCGCGATGGCGTCCGGCGCCGCGACGATCTATCTGCCGTACGGTCGATATACCATCAAGGATGCGATCCATATTCCGCCGACCCTACGGCAGATCGTCAGCATGAACGCTTCGATCGCCGTTTCGCCCGATCGGGACCCCCGGTTTGGCCGAACCACTGGAATGTTCGTCATCGATCAACCTGGCCCGCCGCTGCTGATCGATCGCGTGGTCTTCGACATGACAAATCTCGGCGATCAGCTTGCCGTGGAATTGGCTGCCCATCGGGATATCACGTTGCGTGACATCGTCACCGCCGGTACGTCACTGCTGGATCGCAAACCCAACGGTGGACGCGTGTTCATCCAGGACACGTGTTGCGGCACCATGCATCTTGCCGGACCTGAACCGGTCTATGCGATGCAGCTTGATACGGAAGGCGGCGGAACGCGCATCGTGAACGATGGCAGTCCGCTTACGATCCTGGGACTGAAGACCGAAGGCGACTGCACCGTACTCGATAATCGCGACGGCGCGCGCACCGACGTCCTCGGCGGCTTGCTCTACGTCGTGCATCACGCCGACCCGGCCGTTCCCGCATTCCGCAATGTGGATGCCAGCCTGCATGCGGCATTCCTGGAGGAATCGTTCCGCCCTGACAGTCGCTACACCTTCTACCTGCACGGGCGGGAAGGCGATGACGTGCCGGCCTCGGACTTTCCCGACCGCGGTTACGGGCGGATTGTCCCGTGGCTAGTAGCCGGCCATTAGCGGGCGGACCTCGCGGAACGGATCGGCGCCAGGCGCTTCCGGACTGTTCGGGGCCATGACGCACGCTGCCTGCTGTTGCTGCGCGTCCCGGGTACAGGTTCCGAGATCCGCATAAATGCACGACGCGGCGCCATCGGACGTGAGCAGGCAATAGTGACCGATGCCGGCGGAGATTTTCAACTCGGCGGGATTGGGCGCACAGAGCCCGCCCTGTCGTGCCGCATCTTTTGCGCACTCGCTCGCGTCGTAATAGAGGCACTGAGGCGGCAGCGCCTGCGTTTGCATACAGAAGGGCGCGGCGAGCGCTGCCATTGGCGTGGTGAAGACCAGCAGACCGAGCACCGTCGCCAGGGCCCCGATCGATTGCGCTCCGTGGTCGTGCGACATTGTGGCAACACCTGTTGTTATGGCTGGTCGTGCGGGCAGGGGGGCAGCAAATCCCGTGCCAGAATCTGCATCATCGTTGCGCCATCTTTCGGCGATAGTGGCAGCTCTGGAATGGTGCTTGCATTTTCTGAACCCCAACCAAACTGCGATCCCGATGCCGTCTCTGTTCAGTTTGTGCGCGTTCGCCTATCTCGCGATCTACGCCTTCGAAGGCGTGATCCGCTATGGCCTGTACAACGTCGGATTGGATAACGCGATACTGCTTCGCGATGGCTTGATCATTCTTCCGATAGCGGTACTGCTGGTCAGGCAGGCATTCCACTTTCGCGTTCACCCTGCCTTCTTCGTCTTCGCAGCCATCGTCGGGCTGCACGGTATGATTGCGACGTTCAACCTGCACACCGTCGTGCCTGCCGCGTACGGTGCCATGCTGCTGCTCAACATCCTGTTTGGCTTCATCGCCGCTCGTGAGCTGCTGCGACCGGGAGCGTTCACGCTTCGGGTATTGGCGCTGATCTGGCTGGTCTCGGTCGTCGGCATCCTGCTGGACAAGTTCGTTTACACGATGCCCTGGACCGGCCTGGAAACTCACATTGGCGGGATCGACGTGGACGTGTCGCGCGGCTGGGACATCACCGGCTTCGATAAGCGCGCCGCAGGGTTTTTTCGCAGCTCGATTGCCGCCGCCATGCTGCTGCCGATACTGGCCTTGCTGATGGCGCCGCGGATTCGGAACTGGCTGCTCCGTGCTTTCGTGCTGCTGGCAACTGTGGGCGCCGTGGTGCTGACGACGCAGAAAGGCTCGATCGTCGCAATCGCTGCGATCAGCGCGATCCTGCTCGCTCCGTCCCGCATGCGCTACACGCTGCTGTGCGCCGCATGCCTCACGTTCGCCGCGCTTGTTGTCGCACTGCCGTTGGTGACTGCCGGCATGATCGTGCCCGACAGCGGCGGCGTGTTCAGCCTCGGCTCTTTCGGCATGCGCATTATGTCCACCTGGCCGGATGCGTGGAAATGGATCGCCAATAACGAGATCTTTCCCTTTGGCGTTGGCCTGGGCGGTATCGGCGGTCCGCAGCGCTTCTACGCGCAGGACTTCTTCAATCCCTCCGACAATCTGTTCATTTTTCTCTACGCCAATTTTGGCGTCTTCGGATTGTTCTATTTGGCATGGGCGGCGTGCGCGGGCCTGCGCCTGCCGTACCGAATGCGCCCCGCGTCCATTACCGCGCTGGCGATTCTCGCCTTCAACCTTGGATACGGAGCAGCGTTGTCGATGCTGGAAGATCCGATCTCCGCGTTGTTCCTGGGCGCATCCGTGGGGATGCTGTGGCAGTTGCGGCAGATGGCGGTGGGTGGCCGATGGCGTGATCCGTACGTCGGCAGCACCATCGAAACGCGAGAGCCAGCCTTGCTGATTCCCGCGCCCGCAGCCGGCCGCGACCTGGTGCGCGTCCGATGATCGTCCGTACCGAGGAATCCGGCAACAACTTCACGCTTCTGCGCCTGCTGCTGGCGCTGGCGGTGGTGCTGGGTCATTTCAAGTTGCTGTCCGGCACGCCGTATCCGCCGTTTCCCTTCAACCTGGCCGACGCCGCCGTAGATTCCTTCTTCGTGGTCAGCGGCTTCCTGATCACGCTCAGCTATGAACGGACCCACGGGCTTTGGGCATTCTACATCCGGCGCGTGTTCCGGCTGTACCCGATGTATCTTTGCATCGTGCTGATCCAGGCTGTGCTGATGATGTGCCTGTTGCCGCATGGTCCCTTCAGCGCGCCGCATTCCACGCTGCGCTACCTTGCAACCAACGCGGTGATGGCGAATTTCCTGCAATACGACATCGGCGGGGTGCTGAAGGGCCTGCACAACCCGGGCATCAATCCCAGCCTTTGGACGTTGAAAATCGAGATTGGCTTCTACCTGATCGTGCCGTTGATCATCGTTGCGACACGGCGATGGGGCTGGGGCGTGCTGGCGCTGATCTTCGTCGCCTCCGTCGCGTACGACGTGGCGATGTTGCACTACCACGAGATTCGCCTGGCGCGGCAGTTGCCCGGCCAGATGCAATTCTTTGTCCTGGGCATGGCTCTATGCCTGTACGGCCAACGGCTTCGCGTGCATTGGTCCGTCAGCGCGCTGCTTGCTGCGATCATGCTGACGGCCTGGACCTTTTTGCATCCAATCCCGCCCGGCATCTGCCCGGTTCTTGTCGCCGCCTTCGTGTTCAGCTTCGCGCTGTGCACGCCGGTGATACGCATGCAGCGCGACATTTCCTACAGCGTCTATCTGGTCCACGGGCCGCTGATCCAGACCCTGATCCTGCTTGGTTTGTTCCGCGACACGCCGGTATTTCTGATCGGCGTCGTAGCCACGGTCATCGTGCTGGCATTGGCGACTGAACGGCTCGTCGAGCGCCCCGGCACCGAATTCGGCCGCCGCCTGTCGCGCCTGGTGCGGCGACAGCGTGCCCCGGCCGCCGTAGGCGTCGCCTGATTGGCACCATGAGCGTCGATTCCGTCGTTGTTCTGAACGACTTTTGCCATGTGCAGGGCGGCGCCAGCCGTGTTGCGGTGGACGAAGCCGTGGCGCTGCATCAGCGCG
This sequence comes from Acetobacteraceae bacterium, assembly GCA_036489395.1. GTDB lineage: Bacteria > Pseudomonadota > Alphaproteobacteria > Acetobacterales > Acetobacteraceae > JASHVB01. Next base: position 34,070 of record DASXFW010000056.1, read on the forward strand.
GCCTGGACGTCACCTTCATGGGCGCCGTCGGACCGGTGTGCACGGAACTGCGTGACGCCGGCTTGCGGGTCATCTGCCTCGATCAACCCGAGTTGGCCGACATGGCCCGTCACCCTCGGGTATTGCCGCAGACACTGTGGAACCATCGCGCTTATCGGGCTATGCAGCAGACGCTCGGCGCGCTCGATCCACGGTGCAGCGTTGTCCACCTGCACGGCTATACCAAGGCGCTGACGACGGCGCCTGCGCTGGCAGCGCGGCGTGCCGGTTTTCCCATCGTCTGCACGTTGCACGATTTTTTCGCCGCATGCCCTAATGGCGCGTTCTACGACTACCGGCGGCAGCAGCCATGCATGCTGCAGGCGATGTCGGTATCCTGCGCGCTGACGGCATGCGACAAGCGGCATCAGTTGCACAAGGCATATCGCGTGGTGCGCGGCCTGGCGCAGCGCCATGTGGCGCAGTTTCCCGCATCCGTGCGCGATTACATCACGTTGTCGCAGCGCTCTGGCGCTTTGCTGCGGCCGTATCTGCCGGCTGACGCGCGGTACTACCCGCTTGCTAACATCATCGATGTCGATCCCGCCCGGCCCGTTGACGTCGCGACCAACCGGGCCCTTCTTGTGGTCGGCCGGCTGGATGCGGAAAAGGGCGTGGAACTGGCGGCCGAGGCAGCGCATCGCGCCGGCTTGCCGATCACGTTCGTGGGCGATGGGCCATGCCGCACTGCGGTGGAGGCCCGGGGCGCGCGCGTCACAGGATGGCTGGATGCCGCCGGCGTCCGGCGCGAACTGTCATCGGCGCGATGCCTGGTTTTCCCAAGCCTCTGGTATGAAACCTACGGTCTCGTCGTTGCCGAGTCCGCGGCGTGCGGGGTGCCGGCGATTGTGAGCGACATCGCGGCACCCGCGGAACGCATCGCTCATGGCGAAGACGGCTGGATATTCCACAGTGGAGACCTGGATGATCTGATTCGCTGCATGACGTTGACCCGCGACGATGCCGTGATCGCGGCGGCGGGTGCCGAGGCGTTTCGCCGCCACTGGTCGCAGCCACCGACGCGTCAGGAGCATGCGGCGGCGCTGGTATCGATCTACGAGACGGTTGCCTTCGAATGCGCGGCGGCATGATCGCATTGCAATGCCGCCGCGACGCGGTCCAGCGCGACTTCCAGTGCGTCGATGTCCAGATCCAAACATGACGTAACGCGGATTCCATCGGTGCTTGCACGACTGTCACCGAACCAGCAGGTCACATCGCACGCTTGCATCAGCGGCAGATCGTCGATGTGATCGGTGAACAGGATGCGCGGCCGTTGGTCCCATCCCAGGTCGCGCAGCAACGCAAGGACCCGGTCTCGTTTACGGACGCCGGCGTTCCTTTCCGGCCGTTCATCGTCCGCCGGCGTTGCCAGCACATGGCGGAAACCAATCTGTCGCCCGAGGCCAATGGCGTAGTCGGCGGCGGCGGCAGTTGCCAGGACGGCGTTCAGGCGCCCGTCGGCGACTCGTTGCAGGACTCCGCCCAGGTTCGCGCGCACTTCGCGCAGCAGCCTGGCCTGGAATGCGGCGGCCTGCGTGTCGCCGCGGCCCTGCGTCGCCGTACGCCACGCCTGCTGCAATTGCCGCAGCAGCGTATCGTGATCGATTCGATGCAGTTTGCGCCGTGCTGTTAGCGAAAGGACGCGCAGCGTCAGCAGCGCACGGCGGTGCGCGGCGAGTCCCGGCAGCCTGGCGAAAGCAAGGAAGCGCACCCACAATGGAAAGCTGTTGACCCGAAGGATCGTCTCGTCGAGATCGAAGATCAGGACCGGATCGGCGTCAGCGTGCCGCATCGAGCGACCACGGAAATCGGCAGAGCGTGCCTCGATAAAGCAGATAATCCGGCACGACCTTGGGATGCTCCAGAGTCTGGGTGATTGCCGCCGTGCGCAGCTCCATCTCCGTCGGGCCGATATGGCGCAACGCTTGCAGCACGGTCGCCAGCGTGACGCCGCTATCGACCGCATCGTCGGCCACCAGCACGCGGCATGGCTTCGGCGCGGCGTGCAGCCATGCGGCGAGCGTCGTCGCCTCGGCCTGATCGATCGTCTGCGGCCGGTCCTGTCGCGTGCGCCGCGACGTGATCCAGCGGTGCTCGAGGCGGCGCAGCGCATCGGCAACGGGTTGCGGCAAGTGCGCGAGAGCGTTGCGCACCAGCTTCAGTCGGGTCTTCGCCCCGGTGCTGGCTCGTTGGCATGTGAGCGGCAGGACCGGCAGCGGTTTCGGTCTTGATTGCGACATCGCATCGGCGACAACAAGGCCGCCGGTACGAATTCCGACGATCAGGTGCGGAGCGTAGTCGGCCTCGACCAATTGCATGAGTGAGGCGCACGCGGCGTCGAAAGCAGGTCGCCGCAACGTTCGCAAGGGCGGTCCGAGCCAGGACGCGCCGGAATCGATCGCGCGCACGGACGCGCCAGTTGCAGTCATGCTCACTGAATTTTCCTGGTCGTTACGGCCGATGGAGACAAGCAAAACCGGTGCCGTGGAGGTGCCTGTCGGATCACAATGGATTGACAGCTCCCGCAACTTCGGTGTTAGGCATAGGCACGCAGACTGTCACGCACCGTCCACGGTGAGAAATGGCAAGGCCTGATGCAATGAGCAGTACCACGGCGACGCAGGTAACGGAGACCGGCGGCAGGATCGCGCCCGGCCGTTTGGCGCCTGATCTGCCGCGGCCCACGCCGATCCGGGACGGTGCCGAGGCGGCGCTGCGCCGAACGGCCCGGCGGCAAGGATTGCTGCTGCTGATCGCATCGAGTGCCGCAATGATTGCGCTGATCGCGGGAATTCTGCTGTCGTTCCGCTGACGGCGCGCATTCCGCACATCGCTGTCTCGCGTGACGTGAAGCGATGCATTTGGAGTCACATGAACAGCGCGGCAATCGCGAGGCCATGCGCCGATCGCGGGCCGAGTGGCCGCATTCCGCGCCCCGCAACGCATCGCCCATGATCTGGCCCGCAATTTGCTTGTAACAAGCTGACACACGGGGTGACAACGGGTGCACGAGCTGGGGGAATGTGAGGTTCCATGCGCCGATCCGTCCGATACAGTTCTGAACTGGGTTCCGGTCAGGAAAGCCGATTGCCGGGTCGCGATCACGGCGTGCCGCGGTCGCGTATCGAGCTGGTAAAATCGTTGCCGAAATCGGCGTTTCCCGCGTTGAACGCGGGCGAACGCGTGTACCTGGAGGAATGGCAGCGCACGGTATGGCTGCACGGTATCGACGCCCTGGAGGATCTCACCCAGAGATCCTGGCCGTGCGCGGTAGCCGACACGATCATTGGGGTGTTTCGGAACGGCCAGTCTCAGGCGGCGTGGCTTGTGGTTGGCCAGGATGGGCAATGGGCCGTTGCGAGCTGTGAGGGTGGCGATGTTTCGCAGCCGCTGGATTCGCTGGCTGACGCCTTGTCCTTGGTCTGCTGCATCGATGTGGAGCCGGAGTTGGAGACCTAGCCAACCTTGGGCGGTGTCTTAAGACCGCGGTTCAGCGTAATCGCGTGACGATGCAGCATGCGATACAGGGTAACACGCGATACGCCCAGCGCCTGTGCCGTAAGCGTGATGTTTTCGTCCGTCTCGGCCAACACCCTCAGCAGCGCTAATTTTTCTGCTTCAGAACACGGTGGTGGACGTGGCGCCGGTGTGGGCGAGGCGGCGCCGCGCCCACGCGGTGCGTCTCCGAGTCCGAGCAGATCCGAGTGTGCGACCAGCGGCCCGTTGCCGATCACAACAGCACGCCGGATCACCGACATGAGCTCGCGCACATTGCCCGGCCAGTCGTGGCGGCACAGCATCTGCATCGCCTCCGCCGTGAAGCCGGTGAAGGTTCCATGCGCGGCCGTGATCTGACGAAGGAAGTAATGCGCCAGCAGCTCGATATCGTCGCGACGCTCTCGCAGCGTCGGCAGCGGCACCGTCAGCACGTTGAGCCGATAATACAGATCCTCGCGGAAGCGTCCGTCGGCGATTGCCTGATCGAGGCGGACATTGGTGGCCGATACGACCCGGGCGTTGACGTGGATCGTCTCACGTCCACCGACCCGGACGATCTGGCCTTCCTGCAGGAAGCGCAGCAGATGGCCTTGCATGTCCACGGGCATGTCGCCGATTTCATCGAGGAACAGCGTGCCGCCGTTGGCATGTTCTATCTGTCCCTTGGTGCGCATGGCGGCGCCGGTGAACGCGCCTTTTTCGTAACCGAACAGCTCCGAGGCGACCAGGTTGGACGGGATGGCGGCACAGTTGACGGCAACGAAGCGGCCGTGGCTGCGGCTGGAATTTTCGTGAATTGCCTGCGCCGCCAGTTCCTTTCCGGTGCCGCTCTCGCCGGTGATCAGCACGGGTTCCTCGGTCTGCGCGAAGCGAATCAGCAGGTCGGCAACATGGCGAATGGCGGCACTTTGGCCAACGAGTTCGGACCTTGGCTCCTTTGATGATTCGGCCGCAGTTTTTACCGCGGGATCCGGCGGCGGTGCGACGGTCGCCTGCGAAATCGTCGCTTCCAGGCGGTTCAACAACGTGCGGTCTTCGGCAGCCCATTCCATCAGGAGCTGCGCCAGGCGTTCCACCGGTACGCGTGACAGCTCATTCAGCGTCACCCGAATCATCGACGAAGCCTGTTCCGATTCGTAAATTCCGTTCATGTGTCCCGACAAGGCAATCCCGTCGCTGCGTGTGCGAGCATAATAGGGCGGCTTCGCGGCGGGTGCGGTCAACTCGCCGTGCCGAACCGAGCGTTGGCAGAACGCTTGCTGGGGCGTGGGGTTTCGGCAACGCGGACCTTGCACCTTTGCACAGATATGGGCGGATAGCCCGCATTGTTGAATATACGGGAGGAGGTCATGGCGGTTGCGCAATCATAAGAAAAATTGAACGAACTGGATGCGCCGGCCAGAACGCCATCGAATTGGCAAAATCGTTCAATTGGATATAACCGCGGACGTGGCGCCGCGGATGGTGCAAAAATGGAAGCGCTGATAGGCCGGATCATCGGTCGGTATCCGTCGGGATCCCTCGCACGTTGGCGGCTTGCCGTGACGGGGGGGCCTGCGGCGTGGCGCCGAACGCTCGCCGGAAGCACTTTTGCGAGCAACGTCGCGCTGATGCTCGCGGGCACGCTGCTCGGCCAGGCGGCGAGCGTTGTGCTGTCGCCGGTGCTCACGCGGCTCTACACGCCAGAGCAATTCGGTTGGCTGAGCGTTTACACCGCCGTGCTGTCAATCCTGGGCGTGATGGCGGCGCTCGGCTTCGACCAGGCGATACCGATCGCCGAATCGATCCCCGAGCTCGCGAATCTGCTCGCGGTCAGCGCGGTTTCATTGCTTGGCGCGGTCAGCCTGTTGTCGCTCGCGACGTGGCTGGTGCCCCAATTTCACTCGATGGTTCCCTGGTTCGGTCCGTTGGCGCAGTATTCGTTCCTGTTGCCGGTTGGATTCTTCTGTCTCGGCGGCTACTACGTGATGGTTGCCGTCGCGACGCGGCTCGGCGCGTTTCGGCAGATCGCGCAGTCGCGAATTTCGCAAGGGCTCGGCGGCCCGCTTTCACAAATCGTATTCGGCCTGCTGGGATTCGGAGCGCCGGGACTCACGGTCGGCTTTGTCATCGGCCAATCCAGCGGCACCTTGATGATCGCGTCGCGCGTGCGTCGCGACGCCCCCGATTTGCGGTCGCACATGTCCTTGCGCGGCATGGTCGCCGTGGCTCGCCGCTATGCCGGCTTTCCCCTGTTCGCCAGTTGGTCCCGGCTGCTCGACATGGCCGGTGGCGGCACGGTGCTCTTTTTGTTGTTCTCAGCCTGCTATTCCAGCGAAGTCGCCGGCTATCTGTTCCTGATCGAGCGCGTGATCGCGCGACCGCTTCTCGTCGTCAGCACGTCATTGCTGCAGGTGTTCACCGGTGAAGCGGGACGCGCGGTGCGGCAGGAACCGGCGAAGTTCCGCCGGCGCTTCTGGCAGGTGGTACCGCAGCAATTGCTGCTGTCCGCCGCCTGGATACTGGTTGCCAATCTGGTCGCGGCCTGGGCGTTTCCGCTGCTGTTTGGTCAGCAATGGAGCGCCACGATCCCCTATCTGCGTGCCGCCAGCGCGGCCTATCTCGCCTTGTCCGTGCTGCACCCGGTATCGAACTCGCTGCAAATCCTGGAGCGGCAGGTGCTGTCGGCTTCGTGGCAGGTTGCCCGCCTGATCCTTGTGGTCGGGAGCGTGGTCGTCGCCTGGCGTTTCGGGTATTCCGCGCTCACCGCCTTGTGGATTTGCTCAGTCGTGCAGACGGCGGCCTGCCTGGTGATGCTCGGACTGATCGCGCTGTCGATCGAACGGATTCAGCCGCGTCAGATCGAGCCGACATAGAGATCGTCGATCGTCTGTCCTGTCTTCCGGGCGATCAGCTCCGCCACGATGCTGCGATGGCAGCACGCGGCATCGCGCTCGAAGCATAGCAGGCACGCTCGGTGTTCCCCGGCCAGCGCGGTGGCCTGCGCCAGCTCCGCCTGCGCGCGATCGGATGTCATGTGTTCCTGAAAGATCGTGTGCATGCGCTCCGGGTGGCCGGCGCGTACTGCATCGCGCCCTGCTTTCGGTGTGCCAAGTCCCTGCAGATGCACATAGGCGATCCCGGCTTCGTCGAGCCCGGCGGCAAGCTGACGCTTGGAAAATCCGGGCTTGCGAGATCGCGGTACCGCCCGTACGTCGATCAACAGCCGCACGTTCGCCGTCTGCAGCCGGGCGATGACGTCGGCAATCGCGCACCCCTCATACCCGATGGTCAGCAGTTCCGGATGCCGCGCCATAACCGTGCCTTAAAAGGAGGGGCGCACTGCTTCGACGCCGCCTCGGACGGCGACGCCGTGCTTCGTCAGGCAGGTCTGATACGCATTGTGCAGCGCCTGATTGTAATCGAACTGCTGGTCGGGCGCCATGACGCTGGCCTGCATGCTCTCGCTCGTCAGCAGTTTCACCTGCGGATCATCATAAGCCTCGCGCCGGCAGATCGCCTGCGGGCTGTTGCCCTGCGGGGCGGACGAACACGCGGTCAGCAACGACAGCAGGACCCAAACGCAAGTCCGGTTCATGCCGCGGCCATCCAATCCTCGATCAACCGCCGCGCGATGCTGTCCGCGCGCGGCAGGGCAAAGCCGTGCGCTTCCGGATTGCGGATTTCGTCGCGTGAGAACCAGCGCACGTCGAGCATCTCCTCCGGGTCGATGGTGATGTCGTCGCTCAGTCCCTCGCCGTAGAAACCGAGCATGATGTTGCCGGGAAATGGCCAGGGTTGGCTGGAGTGATAATGCACCGCGCCGACCTGAATGCCGGCTTCTTCCATCACCTCGCGCCGCACGGCTTCTTCCAGCGTCTCGCCCGGTTCCACGAAGCCGGCCAGCGTCGAATACATGCTGGCGCGCGGGAAGCGTTGCGAATGGCCGAGCAAGGCGCGGTCGTTGCGTGTAACCAGCATGATCACGGCGGGATCGGTGCGCGGGAAGTGCTGCGCTTCGCAGGCGGTGCAGATCATCATGTGACCGGCGGTGCGCACGTCGCAAACGCCACCGCACACGCCGCAGAAGCGATGCCGCGCGCGCCAGTGCATCAGGCCGCGGGCGTGCGCCAGGATCGCTGCCTCCGGCCGCGGCACACCCCAGCCGACGCTGCGCAGGTCAACGAACTTGCCCAGCGATTCGGGCAGCAGCGGCACCGGATCGTCGGCCGTGCTGATATCGACCGCGAACGCCGCTTGCTCGCCTTGCATGCCCAGGAACGCCCAGGGTCCGCCGTGCATGCGCAGTTGCGCGGCGGTTTCGCCCGAGATGAACACCGCTTCCGGCGCGGCTTCGTCCATGCCGCGCACCAGATTGCGATTGCGCCAGACCGGCACGAACAGCGTGTCGGGATCGACGAGGTGCTGTTCGATCCAGGCGGCGTCGTCGCGCCGCATGCCGGCGCGGTCGAGCGGGCTGGAGGAATAGACGTTCGGGCGGCTGGCAAGGATCAGGGTCACGATGGAGTCCCGTGCGGGTGGCTGGGGCGCGGACCGTGCCATGCAATCCGGTTCAGGGGAACCTCTCGCCAGTCAGCCGCCGGCGTCCTTCCAGCATGTCCTGCAACGTCCCGAACGCGGCCATGTAATGACCGCCGAACCCCTTCGCATCCATCCGCCGAAACAGGTCCGCAAAATCGAAATCGCCCTCGCCCGGCGGCAAGTGCTCCTCGATTCCGTTACGGAAACAATCCGCCAGCCGGACCTCCCTGACACGTGCGATCGGCATCGCATCGACGAACCCAGCCACCCCCTCCGGCACCAGGTGCGCGTGATTGGCGGTGAACGACAGGGCCAGCGCGGGGGAGGAGATGCGTTCGTAGAACCAGCGCCACTCGTCCAGCGTGTGTGCCAGATAGTGCACCTCCGCATCGGGGGGTTCCTTGTTCAGGTTCTCCAGCAGCAGCAACGTGCCTTTGGACTCCGCGTAGTCGGCGACGCGGCACAGCCGGTCCAGCGCGGCCTGCATTCGCTCCTGCACGTCGGCCGTGAAATGGAAGCCGGCATGCACCACGATCCAGCCGGCACCCAGCAGCACTGCGGCATCGACGTAGGCGCGCAGGTACGCGTCTGCCGCGTCCGAGAGCAACGGCGCGTATTCCGCGACGTTCACCGCGGATAGCGTGTGGAGGCCAAGCTGCACGTTGTGCCGCGCACACGCGTCTCGCACGCCAGCCGCACGTGCGCCATCGAAGCGGGTGAACGCGTTGTCGCCGGTATCGAGCTGCACGTCGATGATGCGCACGCCGTGGCGCGCCGCCCATTCGATCGCGTCCTCCAGCCGCAACTTGCGGCCGACGTCGATGCCGATACGGTCCAGCAGGGATCCGGCCATATGCTTTCGTCCCTTATGTCATTGCCCGGCCGCGGTCCTGACCGAGAATGCTTCGGCCCTGCGGGTCTAACAAGAAACCAAGAAACCAAGAAACCAAGGTTCCCCCCCTCCCCCTAACCCCCTCCCTCAAGGGGAGGGGGGACGTTGTTGGCGGGTCGGACAGATGGGGTCAGCGCGGATACATACTGACCGTGTGCGCCACTTCGTCGGCGATGTGCTCCTTGCTGATCACGCCGACCACCTTGTCGGCGCGCGGCCGGCCGCCGCCGTCGATCACCACGCCCATGATCGCATTGTGTCGCGACATCCGGCCGATCACATCGAACATGGCGTCTGTCGGACGCACGACGGTGTAATTCCGCTGTGCCAGCGTGCCGATCAGTACGTCGCCTGCGCCGGCGCCGACCGTCCGGCGCAACGCCGTATTCACCCGCAGCACGCCGACAATGAGCTTGCCGCGCGTGATCACCAGGTGCCGCATCCCGGTGTCGCCTGCGAACTGCCGGAGGAAATCCTCGAAGTTGGCGGACTCGTCGATCAGCGTGTAGTCGCGGTCCATTACATCCTTCGCGTTGCGCACCAGGAACATGTTGGCGTGCAGCGCCTTCGGGATCGGGTGGCCGCGGCGGTACAGCTTCATCGTGTAGATGTTCTCGCGCGACAGCAGCCGGCGCACGCCCAGCGCGACCGCGACCGCCAGGATCATCGGCAGCACGATTTCGTAATCGCGCGTCATTTCGAAGATCATGGCGACGGCGGTCATCGCGGCACCGGTGCCGCTGCCGACCATTGCGCCCATGCCGACCATGGCGAACGCCGGCACGCTGATCGGCAGGCCCGGGAACACCATCGCGGCAAAGCCGGCGAAGGCTCCGCCAAGCGTGGCGCCCATGAACAGCGACGGCGAGAAGATGCCGCCCGACGATCCCGAACCGAGGCTCAGCGTGGTCGCCAGCAGCTTGCACACGAACAGCAGCATCAGGAACCAGCCGACGTTGAGCTGGCCCTGCAGGACCGCCTGGATCGTTGCGTAACCGACACCCTCGACGTAGTAGCGGCCGCCCCAGCGCATCAACAGGTAGATCAGCACGCCGACCATCAGCATGCCCAGGATGTGGCGCGTGTATTTGCCGGGTATTTCCTCGAACAAGTCTTCAAGCCAATGCAGCGTCCGCACGAACGCGGCGGCCGCCACGCCCACCAGGCCGCCCAGCGCCACGTACAGCAGCAGCACCAGGACGGTGCTCGGTTGCGCCGGCAGGGGTGCAAGCAGGACAGGGACATGGAATGCCGGCTGCACGCCGAAGAAGATGCGGCCGATATAGGTCGCGGTCGCCGTGGAGATCGCCACCGGCAGGAACGTGTTGACGCTGATCTCCGGCATCATCAGCTCGATCGCGAACAACACGCCGCCGATCGGCGTGTTGAACGTCGCGGCGATGCCGGCGCCGGCGCCCGCCGCCACCAGGATGATGCGCTGTCCCATCGACATGCGGATCACCTGGCCGAAGGTGGAGCCGAGTGCGGAGCCGATCTGAATGATCGGTCCTTCGCGGCCGACCGCGGCGCCGCTGCCGATCGCCAGTGCCGATGCCAGCGACTTCGCCACCGCGACGACGGGGCGGATGATGCCGCGATTGTAATAGATGGCGTCCATCACCTCCGGCACGCCGTGGCCGCGCGCCTCGGGTGCGAAGTTGTTGACGATGAACGTCACGCCGATCGCGCCGATCACCGGCACCAGGATGACCAGCGCGCCCCACGGCGGCGGACCGGTGAACACGCTGGAATCGTAGTAAAATGACAAATGCCCAAGGAAGAGCGCGTTGTGCACGAAGCCGATCAGGTCGCGGAATGCGACCGCGCCAAGTCCGGTGACAATGCCGACGACGAGCGAGAGGAGGCAAAGCCACACCAGCCGCATCGGTCTGGCGTCGCGGGCGATGCGGCTGGGCCGCGCATCCACTCGGTCGAGGTGATCGAGGTGCGCGGCCTGCGCGGTGGTTGACTGGTCCATCATGGGGGGCAAACAAACATGCGGTCGGCTTGGCTGCAAGGCGCAATTGTTGTGATGCGGCCCCGCTAATTTTGTCTGATTATTGTCAATTGCAGGCACAGGACAAAGGGCCGTGCTGGACGGCCCTTTCTCCGGTCGCGTCGTGAACTCAGGGCCGCGGCTTACATCTGTACCACGGAGTCGAGATCGAAGGTCTGGCCCGTCGGGTTCTCGCCGATGCGCAACGTGCCGGCCTTTGGGAAATTATACGGCGGCACCGGCAGGTTGTACGGCGCCGGCACGTCCTTCCAGACGCGGCCCGCGAGATCGTATTTCGACCCGTGGCAGGGGCAGAAATATCCGCCCGGCCAGTTCGGCACCGGCTCCGACGGATCTGGCTTCGGCCGATATTCGGGCAGGCACCCGAGGTGCGTGCAGATGCCGACCAGCACGGCATAGTCCGGCTGCACGGAGCGGTGCCAGTTCCTGGCATAGTCCGGCTGCTGATCGACGGAGGAGTCCGGATCGCTCAGCAGCGCCACCAGGCTTGGCGTCTGCAGCGTCTTCAGCGCGTCCGCTGTCCGGCGCACCACCAGGATGGGCTTGCCGCGCCAGAGGATGACGACCTGCTGGCCCTCGTCCATCTTGCTTATGTCCATATCGATCGGCGCGCCGGCGGCCAGCACGTCGGCGGACGGGTTCATTGAGTCGATGAACGTCCAGCCCAGCGCCACGGCGCCGATCCCGGCGAAAGCCCCCGTCACCAGCGTCAGAAAGTCACGGCGGCCCGGTTCGGCGGTTCCGTGGGGCATATGGGGCAACGCTGCGGACGCCTGCTCGGCCATGTGGGACTCCAGTTCTCAGGATGCTGCGGAAGGGCGGGACATGGCCTGCCAGGTGGGGGGTGTGAGTGGATGGATGCGTATGCAGTCGCGGTCAATGCCGACGGGGATTGCCGTGGTAGCGGTGGTCGATCGCACTGGGGCCCATCGCGGCGCCCTGTGCCCTGCCGTCGGCCTGTGCCCTGCCGTCGGCCTGTGCCCTGCCTTCGGGCTGTGCCCTGCCGTCGGCCTGTGCCCTGCCGTCGGGCCGCTGATTGTCATTTGCCATGCATGACCGCCGTACCGCTCCGTTGCGCACCTTGTACTCCGGAACGGCTCAATACACATTCTCTGGCGGCGGGTGAACCCACAACCTGAGCGTTATCGGCGGATAGCCGCCAGCCGGGCCGGCGTGGCGTCGTCCAGGCTGCGGTCGCAGCCGAGCGAACCGCGGTCGCGCGCGATCACGCGCAGCACTTCGTCCACCGTGATGCGCGCCGTGCCGTCGGTGGGGCCGCCCGGCGGCGACAGAATCGGCACGATGTGCGCGCTGTGGTGCAACGCAGGCGTCGTGCCGAACAAGGCGTAGGCGCTGGTGCCCACCGCGGCCGCCATGTTCATCACCCCGGTGTCGTTGCCGGCGTAGAACGCCGCTTCGGCCAGCAGCGCCGCGGTCTCCCCCAGATGCCAGCCGAGTGCCGATATCACGCGTTTCGCACCCTCACCCAACCCGGTCTCGATGTCGCGCACCAACGGCGCCTCGCGCGGACCGCCGACCAGCACGAGGCTTGGCCAGCCGGCATCGAGCAAAGCCTGCGCCAGGGCAGCAAACCGCGTGGCGCCCCATTGCCGGCTTGGTTCGGAACTGCCGATGCCCAACACGACAAACGGCTGCGGCAGGTGACGCAGCCTTGCCAGCACCGCGATTCGTGCCGACGGAGCCACCGGCAGCCGCGGTTCCGGGTCGTCGATCGGAATGCCGGACGCCTGCAGGAACATGGTCGCGCGCTGCAGCGGCCGGTGGCGGCGCCAGTCCGGCCGGGAGAGGAAGGGGCCGCGATTCAGGAACCAGCGTTGTGCGCCGATCCCATAGCCCTGCCGCACCGGTACGCCGGCCGCCAGCATGGTCAGTGCCAGCGTCGCGCTGTGATGCAGCAGCATCGCCGAGTCGAACCGGCCCGTTCGCAGCGCCCGCATCAACCGCCACAGGCCAGATGGGCCGTCGTGCCGTCCGCGCCCGTCCGTCGGGTTCCGGTCCATCCAGATGATGTCCGCGACGGTATCCTCCGCGGCGAAGATCTGGTCGGCGTGGGACCGCGGCTTGGCCACCAGGGTCACTGGGCCGCCGGCGTGCTCGGCCAGGGCGCGGATATGCGGCAGGTGCCAGACCATATCGCCGATGCCAGGCAGCGGCTGCACCACGACAAGGCGCTGCTGCCGGGCCGCGGTCATGATGGCACGCCGCGCGGCCAGCGCGCCTCGGCCATGCCCCAGCCCAGGATCAGGAAGAACCAGCCGCCCATTGGCATGGAAACGAAGGCGCTGGTGGAGGCGATCGGCCAGAGCTGGATCACGATCGAGGCAAACAGGCCGACGCGCAGCGGATCGGGATCGCGCCACAGCCCTCGTCCGACCGGCAGCACCCATGCGACCGACAGCGCGGAGAACAATGCCAGGCCGACGATGCCGCCGTTCACCAGCGCCTCGGCGTAGAAATTGTGCGGATGGCTGGCGCAGATTGCGGCGCCGCCGTCGTCCGGCACCCGGCCATCGAGGGTGGGACGGAAATAGCGCGGCTGCGGACAGGCGAAGCGGAAGCCGTCGCCGCCGACCCCGGCAATCGGGTGCTGCACGGCGATCTCCAGCGCGCGCGTGTACAGCTCGCCATACGGGCTGGAGGCAAAATCGTCCATCTGATGCGAGAATTTCTGCACCTGCCGATGATACACGGCCGGTGCCACGATGGGCGAGGCCGCAATCAGCAGCAGTCCGGCGACGCCGGCCACCAGCACCGCGGCGCGCAGGCGGCGCAGCAGCAGCGCGGCGATGACGAAGCCTAGCCCGGTCAGCAGCAGCGGCATGCGCTGGCCGATCACCACCATGATGCAGACGCTGACGAGCACCAGAGCGAAGGCACCCAGCGTGCGGCCGATCCCGCCCCGGGACAGCAGCGCGGCGGCCGGCGGCAGCACCGCGGGGAGCACGATGCGCGACAAGGGCGGTCCGGCACGCGGCTTGTGGAACGGCCCGGTGAGGACCTCGCCGCCGGATGACGGAAAGCCGTACAGGTTGCGGCCGAACACGAACTGCACCGCGGACTGGATGCCGATGTAGAGCGTCGATGCGACGGCGATCCAGTACAGCCAGCGCCGCGGTGCCGCCGGGCGCAGCACCGCATGCTCTAACGCCGCGACCAGCAGCAGGAAGCGCAGCGTCACCACCGCCTGCACCAGCGAGGGCAGTCCGCCGGAACCCAGCCCCAGCGCGGGCACCGGCAGCGAGCACACGACGACCCAGCCCCACCAGGCGAGGCCGATGCGCAGCCAGGGCGTGCGCAGCCAGGCCCAATCGCGGGCGATGGCGGAGCGGGCGAGGAAACACAGGTCGGCGACTCCGATCGCGCCGTCGGCGATGCCGTGCGCTTGCATCAGCAGCAGCGGCAGCAACAGCACGGCGCCCAGCGCGACGCGATCCAGCGCCGGCAGGAGCCGGCTGGATCGATCGGCGCCGGGGCGGTCGGCACCGGCAAGGGTGTTGGTGCTGGACATCGGGAAGAACGGGTTCCTGCCAGCGCAGTCGCGGCGCGGCAAGGCCGGGGCTTTGCCCCGGACCCCACCAAGGGGCGCTGCCCCTTGGATCCCCGCCAAGGGCATTGCCCTTGGGACCCTTTACTTCGCTGGATGGCGGGGAGGGGGCCCCGGGCCCGGGGTCCACGCATCGCCCACCGTGG
>DASXFW010000094.1:0-34550 GCA_036489395.1 Acetobacteraceae bacterium
GAGTTCATGGGGGCGCTCCACGGGAATTCGCCCCAAAACTGCCGCATGGCGATCAAATCGACACCACCCGATTTTCGCCGAAAACCTGTGCGGGATAACGATTTTCAGACAGATCGTTTCAGGTTAACCGGACAGCAGTGCACCAGCAGATTGAATCACGGCATCATCCGCACAACCGCCCATAGCGTGCGATCCGCCGGCAGAAGCGCGACACACGCCCGGTTCGGTAGAGCCTTCGTGAATCACTCGCATGTGCTTGGAGCGGAATATAGGAATTACGCAACAATGCGCGTGGCAGGGATTCGGGTCGGGAGCGAAGCACGTGACAGGTCATGACCCCGCGCGGCTTTCAGTCGAGCAACTCGCGCATGTATTGGTGCGGCATGCCGTGCGGAATCCAGCGCTGCGCTGCCGGTCCGCGGCAAATAGCAACGACCATACGCCGGTCGCGTGGCCGGATCGGCCAGTCCTGCCAATCTCGTTGCAGACTTCGGCGGTTGGCCCATCGGCCTTGGCCGTCTCTTACGCCCGGGACCTGCGCCGCGCTGCGGACGGTGCGGTGCGCGTGGTGAGGGAAGCGGCGGGACAAGCCGAAGAAGCCGCAAGACTGGCGGGCCAGGCGGGCCGCACCGCGCGACGCGGCACGCTGGCGGCTGCGGGTTTCGGAACGCTCGCCGCCCTGCTCTGCGTCGCTGTGGCCGCCGCCAGCCACATCAACGCGCAGGCCAATGCGGAGGCGACCAAAGTCAGCGCCGCGCTGACGAAGCTGAACAACACGCAGCACCAGATCGATGATCGGGTGGAGGCCCTGCACGCGCATGCCGTGACGCAGGCGGCGCTGGTGACGCCGGGCGACAGAGTCCCGCTTGCGCCCCCGGCGACCGCGTCCGGGTCGATGCCGCGAATCGTCCCCGCAGTGCCGGTAGCCATAAAACCGCTGCCGCCGGTCACCTGGTCGGTGCCGAGCCGGCAGACGCTCTCGCGGGACGGCGCGTCGGCCGAGCGCGTTCGTGCGGACACCGGCGTTTCTTCCAGCGTCGCGATGGCCGCAACGCCGGGATAAAAATCCGGCCACGCTGACCGCCACTGGGCGTCGCGTGCGACCTTGCCGGGATTTGCAGATCGTAAGTTGCCCCGTCGCGCGTCCGCATGGCAGACAATTCGCCATGCCGACTCGCCGCCTTGTACTTGCCGCCGCACTGCCCGCCACACTCGCCGCGCGGGCCACCATCGCGGCGCCCACCAGTTTCGACCAGTTCCTGGCCGGCCTGCGGGCCGAGGCCGCTCGCGCCGGCATCACCATCACGACGATCGACGCCGCTTTGCGCGGCCTGCTGGCCGACCCGAAGGTGCTGGAACGCGACCGCCACCAGCCGGAATTCACCATGACCTGGGCGCAGTACCGCGCCCTGCTGATCACCGACAAGCGCATCGAGGCCGGCCGCGCCGCCGTGGCGCAAAACCGCGCGCTGCTGGCGGCGGTGCGCGACCGATTCACCGTGCCACCCGGCGTCGTCACCGGCATCTGGGGCCTGGAATCCAGCTTCGGCACGCAGACCGGCGATTTCCACGTCGTCGATGCGCTGGCCACGCTGGCGTGGGACGGCCGCCGCGCCGATTTCTTCCGCTCGGAACTGATCGCCGCGCTGCGCATCCTGGACCACCACGACATCACCCCGTCGCGTATGACCGGCAGCTATGCGGGCGCGATGGGTCAGCCGCAGTTCATGCCGTCCAGCTTCCTGCGCTACGCAGTGGATTTCGACGGCGATGGGCGCCGCGATATCTGGACCAGCCGGCCCGACGTGCTCGGCTCGATCGCCAACTACCTGGAGCAATCCGGCTGGCATGGCGATGCGCCCTGGGGCCAGCCGGTCGTCCTGCCCACGCGCTTCGATCCCAGCAGCGCCGGGCGGGAAACCAGCCGTCCGCTGGGCGAATGGGCGCGCCAGGGCATGCGGCCCGCGGATGGTCCATGGCGCGAAACCGCCGCGACTCCGGCGTCCGTGCTGATCCCCGACGGGCCGAGCGGTGACGCATTCGTCGTCTATCCGCATTTCCTGGCCATTCGCCGCTACAACCCGTCGGATTTTTACGCTCTGGCGGTGGGCCTGCTGGGTGATCGGATGACGGCGTGACAGCGTTTCGCGTACTGGCGTCCGTTTCCCTGCTCTGTACTCTGCTCGGCTGCGCTACGAACGAACCGACGCCGCATCCGCACTATGTGCTCGGCGACCCGTACCAGTCCGGCGGCGTCTGGTGGTATCCGCGCGACAACCTGGGTTTCGACGAAACCGGACTGGCGGCGGTCTATTCCGGCGACCACCCCTACCTCACCACGGACGGGGAGGTGTTCAGCCAGGGCGCCTTCGCCTCCGGCCAGCCGACGCTGCAATTGCCGTCGATCGCGCGGCTGACCGACCTGCAGACGGGCCGCAGTGTGCTGGTGCGCATCAACGACCGAGGCACGCCAACGCCGGCCCGCCTGGTTCAGGTCACCCGCCGCATTGCCGATCTGCTGGGTATGCCGCGCGACGGCGTGGCGCAGGTGCGGCTGACCATCCTGTCGGTGCCGACGCAGGAGGCCGAAAGTTACGTCGGGGGCGCGCCGATGCCGCAAGTGCAAGCGGCGCCCCGCGGCACGGTGCAATCCACGGATCTCGCGCCGCTGCCGGGGGCGCGGCAGGAAGGCGGCCGCACGGTCGCCGCCGAGTCGGTCGCCAGCGCACCGCCGAACGATCCCGCGCCGCAGCGCCTGCCGGAAACCTTGACCCAGGGAACGCCGGATCCCGGACGATTGTGGGTGCGACTCGATACCTTCCAGTCCTACGAATACGCGGCGATCCAGCGCGCCAAACTGAGCGGACTGGCGCCGCGCATCGTCTCGGTGCTCGATGGCGGCGCCGAAACCTTCCGCGTGATGGCCGGTCCGTTCGACAGCGTGGCGCAGGCCGATGCCGCGCTGGACCAGGCGATCCGCGGCGGCGTGCCGGATGCACGGATCGTGGTCGAATAGGAGTGCTTCGATGCTGACCCGTCGTCTTGCGATGCTCTTCTCTGCCGCTACTTTGTTTGGCGCCGCGCCTGCACTGGCGCAGCCGCGCAAGGGACCGATGCACGGCGCAGCCGCCTTGGCGAAACAAAAGGCCGCGCAAGCCGCGCTGCCACCGGCAACGCCCGCCAACACGCCGCTGGGTCCGGTCGATACCACCGCGCGCTGGGCGATCGTCGAAGACTACAACACCAACGCGACGCTGCTGGACAAGTCCGCCGACGAACGCATGCCGCCGTCATCCATGACCAAACTGATGACGCTCTACATCGTGCTGTCGCGGCTGAAGGCCGGGCGGCTGAAACTGACCGACCAATTGCCGGTCAGCGAGAAGGCCTGGAAGATGGGCGGCTCCAAGATGTTCGTGCAGATTGGCACCACTGTGCCGGTCGAGGATCTGCTCCGTGGTCTGGTCGTCGATTCCGGTAATGACGCGTGTATCGTGCTGGCCGAAGCGATTTCCGGTTCGGAGGAGCAATTCGCCGATCTGATGAACACGACGGGGAAGAAGCTTGGTCTGATCAACTCGCATTTCATGAACGCGACCGGCTGGCCGGACGACAACCACTACATGTGCGTGCGCGACATCGCGACGATCGCGCGGGCCCTGATCGCGGATTTCCCGGAGTACTATCATTATGATTCGGAAAAGACGTTTACCTACGACAACATCAAACAATATAATCGTAATCCGATGGTGCAGCACGGTACCGCGGATGGCCTGAAGACCGGCCATACCGAGGCCGGCGGCTACGGCCTTGTCGCCAGCACGCAACACGGCGACCGCCGCATCGTGCTGGTGCTGAATGGCATGGCGACCGAGCGCGAGCGTTCCGAGGAAGGCGACCGCCTGATGGACTGGGCGTTCGCGAATTTCGAGGACGTGCGGCTGTTTGCCGCCAACGACGTGGTGCAGGAGGTGCCAGTGTGGCTTGGCACCTCGCCGACCGCGCCGCTTGTGCCGGGCAAGGACCTGACCGCGACCATGCCGCGCAACTGGCGGCAGAAGGCGAAGATCGACGTCACTTATGCAACGCCGATCCGCGCGCCGGTGGCGAAGGGAACGACGCTGGGCCATCTGACGATCAGCGGCGACGGCCTGCCCTCGATCGACGCACCGCTGCTGGCCGGCGCGGATGTGCCGCGCCTCGGTCTGCCCGGCCGCGCGATGGCGGTGCTGGCACATTACATCACCGGCGGCTGACAACGGCGCATGACGCAGGGCCGTTTCATTACCTTGGAAGGCGGCGAGGGCGCCGGCAAATCAACCCAGGCGCGACTGCTGGCCGATGCGCTGGAGACGCTCGGCGTACCAGTGCTGCGCACGCGCGAGCCGGGCGGCGCGCCGGGCGCGGAAGTGCTGCGCGGGCTGCTGCTGGGCGGAACAATCGCGTGGTCGCCTGCCGCCGAGACGCTGCTGCATTTCGCCGCGCGGGCAGAGCACGTGGAGCAAACGATACGACCGGCGCTGGCGGCGGGGATGTGGGTGGTGTGCGACCGATTCGCCGATTCCACCATGGCGTATCAGGGCTACGGGCAGGCCGCGGACCGGGCGATGATCGCAACGCTCACGGGCCTGATGGGGCTGGTCCCGGACGTGACGATCGTGCTGGACGTGTCGGCGGGGGTTGCCGCGGCACGGCTGCGCGGGCGCGGGGGGGCGGCCGATCGGTATGAGAGCGAGGGTGCCGCGTTCCACGCGCGGGTCGCGGAGGGTTTCCGCGAGATTGCTCGTGCCGAACCGGAACGGTGCGTGGCGATCGACGCGGATGGTTCGGAAGTTGAAGTGCATGCGGCGGTGACGCGCGCGGTGTTCGCGCGAATGCCGCCGTCGGTGCGAGGGACAGACCCGGGATTCCCCCCTCCCCTTGAGGGAGGGGGTTAGGGGGAGGGGGAGGGGTGCTTACTTCCGAAGGTCCGGCGGAAGTAAGCCACCCCTCCCCCTCAAGGGGAGGGGGACCTTGCTTCCTACACGATCTCCAACACGTCCGTCGCGTGGCAAAGTTCCTCCCCGCCGGCAGTGCCCTTGCCCTCCGGCACTTCCAGCAGCCGCACGCGGACCCATTCGTCGTTCAAACTCTCCAGCACCTCCGCGGTAATCCCGCCGACGATGCGCAGCTTCGTGCCGCGTTCGATGCCGATCAGCTCAATCATCCCCGCCCCCGTTCAGAAGAACACAGTCAAATTCTTGGCCAGCAGCACATTCTGTTCCAGGAGCATCTCCCGTCGCGCAATCTGCCAGGAATCACGGACCCGCCGCAGCAGATCGGTCCGGCGGCCGATGAACGTATGGTTCTCGTATTCGACGCGGTTCTGGTACACCAGGAACCGGCACCCCACCGTGACTTCCCGCGCATCCTCAATCGACGGCTGCACATCCAGCAGCCGCACGTTGCTGACCATATGCGTTACGCGCGACAGCGGCTCCTCCGCATAGTGAACGCCGGTCAGGATTTGTTCGACACGCTTGGTCAGCGTCCATTTGTCTTCATCGAACCAGCTTATGCCCTCGCCCTGGCGCGTATTCTCCCGCTCCGCATGTTCGCCAAACTTCACATTGCGGCGCACCGGCATGAAATAGACCAGGTCCTCGGCCAGCAGTTCCAGCCATTCCTTGAATCGCCGCTGATCGAGCAGATCTGCTTCCAGGTACAGGAAATCCTCGATCTCCTGCTTCAACTCGAACCGCGCCAGGCCGCGGCGATCCGCCACTTCGCTCATGCCATTACTCCGCCGCTGCGCGCATCGGCTGCCGGGCGCGATGCAGCAGCACATCCCAATCGGCGCCCTTCAGATAGTTCGCATAGACCCGATAGAAGTTGCGTGGCGTCTGGTCGGTGATCTGCAGCGACACGTCGCCGGGGATCGGGTCGTTTGTCTTGTACGCGCCCATCGACATCTGATAATTGAATGGATACCGCCGCGCGATCGTCCCGCCGCTGGACTTCGTCGCGTACAGCCAGTTCTCCATGTCATCTTGCTCGGTCATCCCGGCCGGGCCGGAGTAGCGCATGTAATAGCGGCGCAGCACGTCCTTCACCTCCCCCGGCGCGTCGGCATCGACCAGGAAGAAGCGCCAGGCTTCGGTCTCGGTCGGGCTGTGCGGATGCCAGACACAGATGCCGCGCGGCTGCCGGCCGTGATACGAAGCGTTGGGAAAGATCGTGCCCACGAGAGGCAACATCCGTGCCTTCTCGCCCAGCCGGCGCTTCCGTTCCTGGAAGCAGTGGCGGAAGTATTCGTCCACGATGGGATGGTGCTGATAGGTGGAGACGTATTCGGTTTGCTCCGGCATCAGCGCGCCGGTCATACCGTGGCCTTGCGGAAAGCCGACCCAGAAGCGCTGGCCGCCGGAGTATTCGTTGTCGCGCCGGCTCGATGCGCCGCGCTGCCCGCTCGGCCCCATGCCGATCATATCGACCGAGCGGTGCGACGGATTGTGATAGGTGTCGCCGAGGAAGTTCTCCGCCGCGAATTTCCAGTTCGATGGGAAGACCCATTTGTGGATGCCGATGACTTCCGCGCCGCCCGGCCGGCCGTCGCGGCAGTCAAGCACCTGGTCAAGATGGTCCGTCGCATCGCCGAGGTACTCTTCGAACGAAGGCGCGTACGGATCCCAGGTTGCCCAGACCGAGCCATGATACAGCGCCAGATGCGGCACTTCGATCAGCGGCCATTCGTCACGGTTCAGCGTGCCTTCATACAGCGCGCGATACAGCGGCACGCCTTGCAGCTTGCCGTCGGTGGTGTAGCTCCAGGAGTGGTAGGGGCAAACGAACAGCGACGTGTTGCCGGATTCGTAGCGGCAGATTTTCATGCCGCGGTGGCGGCAGGAGTTGAGGAGGACGTGGACTTTGCGCTGTGCGTCACGGCACAGGATGACGGATTCCTCGCCCATGCGGGAGGTGAAGAAGTCGCCCGGATTGGGAATTTGCGATTCGTGACCAATGAACAGCCAGGTGCGGGCGAAGAGTTTTTCGAGTTCGGATCGGTAGAAGTCGGGCGAGACAAAGATCTCGCGGCTGATGATGCCGCGCGCGGGATCGATCAACTGGTCGATGGTTGGGATCATGGTTCGTGTCTCCTGATTACCCGTCAATGCCATGCCCGGACCTCTCTGTCATTGCGAGGAGCGTAGCGCCGAAGCAACCTCGTTCGTGACAAGCCGAGGAACGCTCGTCACGCACGAGATTGCTTCGTCGCTACGCCCCTAACAAGAAACTAGCGTTCCCCCCTCCCCTTGAGGGAGGGGTTGGGGGAGGGGTGCGTACATCCGCGGTCAGTGGATGAACGCACCCCTCCCCCAACCCCTCCCTCAAGGGGAGGGGGGACCTACGCTCCGGCCGCGACCGTTTCATTCAGGACGGGTCCGCCGCCGGCCGGTGGCCAACTCGCAATGACAGAGCGCATCTCACTCCGCGGCCTGTTGCAGTGGCAGCCGGTCACGTCCGATCAGCGTGTCCCAGTTGTCGCCTCGCAGGTACGACGCATACACCCGGTAATAGTTGCGCGGCGTCTGATCGGTGATCTGCAGCGACACGTCGCCGCGGATCGGATCGTCCATCCGATACGCGCCCATCGACGCCTGATAGTTGAACGGATGACGCCGCGCGATCGTGCCTTTGCTCGCCGCCGTCGCGTACAGCCAGTTCTCCATGTCGTCTTGCTCTGTCATCCCAGCGGGACCAGAATAGCGCATGTAGAAGCGCCGCAGCACGTCCTTGACCTCGACCGGCGCATCAGCATCGACCAGGAAGAACCGCCACCCCTCGGTTTCGGTCGGGCTGTGCGGATGCCAGACGCACAGTCCGCGCGGCTGTCGCCCGTGATAGGCGGTGTTGGGGAAAATGCACCCGGTGAACGGCAGCAACCGAGCCTTGTCTCCCAGCCGCCGCTTGCGTTCATAAAAGCAGTGGCGGAAGTACTCCTCGACGATCGGGTGTTGCGCATACGCCGGCTCGTATTCGAACTCCGGCGGCATCAGCACGCTGTGCATGCCGTGGCCGCCCGGGTGGCCGACCCATACGTGCTGGCCCTTGTTGTATTCGTTGTCCCGCCTTCCCTTCACGCCCCGCTGCCCGCTCGGGCCGATGCCGATCATATCGACCGAGCGGTGCGACGGATTGTGGTAGGTGTCGCCAAGGAAATTCTCCGAGGGGAATTTCCAGTTGGATGGGAAGACCCATTTGTGCACGCCAATCACCTCGGACCCGCCGGGCCGGCCGTCACGGCAATCCAGCACCTGGTCCAGGTGATCGACCGCGCCGCCGAGATAATCCAGCAGCGGCGGTGCCGCGGCATCCCACGACGCCCACACCGTGCTTTTGTAGATCTCCAGCCGCGGCGCCTCGATCAGCGACCACTCGTCGCGGTTCAGCGTGCCTTCGTACAGCGCGCGATACAGCGGCACGCCCTGCAACTTGCCGTCCGTCGTGTAGCTCCAGGAGTGGTACGGACATACGAACAGCGAGGTGTTGCCCTGCTCGTAGCGACAGACCTTCATGCCGCGATGCCGGCAGGAATTCAGAAACACGTGCACGGTCCGCTGTGCGTCGCGGCATAGGATCACCGACTCCTCGCCCATGCGGGAGACGAAGAAATCGCCTGGATTGGGAATCTGGCTTTCGTGGCCGACGAACAGCCAGGCGCGGGAGAACAGGGTATCCAGCTCGGCGCGATAGAATTCGGGCGAGACGAAGATTTCTCGGCTGATCGCGCCGCGGCGCAGGTCGATCATCTGGTCCAGGGGCAGATTGGCGGTCAACGGCCAGTCCTCCATGATGGGCGGCACGCCCTCTGCCGGATTGTGCGCCGTTCGGCATGGGTAGCGTCAAGAGCGCCGTGCTGCGGGCACGCTCGCGCACATGTGCGCACCGGCCGCTGCGTTGCGCCGGGATGAAACTTTGCCGTTACCATCTTTGTTTGTTATGGCACCAGGCGCGCTGGGCGAGGGGCACAGACTTGCGACACCTGTCCTTCGGTGTTGGCCAATCCTACAATCCGTCGGAGCCTGCTTCCGATCGGGACGGGGAATCGCGCGCTGCGACAGCGGCGGGAAATCGCCAGAAACGCCGGCTGGCCGACGTCGTCGAAAGCGCATTTTCGGCTGCCCTGTTGCAAGGCGAACTTGCCACTGCGGAGGAATTGCTCGGCGTGCTGGAAAATATGCTGGCACGGGCGAAGGTCAGCTCACGCAGCGACCGGCGCGGTGGCGCTCAGCGACAGTTGGAGCGGGCTCGGCGCGATCTGGAAACGCGGAGGCTCGCCCGGTACCGGCGGTTTTGAAGCAGGTTGCGGACAGCGAGCAACCTATAATACCAGAGGCTGAAAGTCCTGACTCTTGTGTCATGGCCGGGCTTGGCCCGGCCACCCACGGCTTGTCTTGGGACATACGGCAAAGACGTGGGTGACCGGGCCAAGCCCGGTCATGACACAAGGGGACGTGCCGTGCAGCCGTACGTTAAAACTTACGGCTCCTGGTATAATAGCAGCCGCTTAAAGTTCCGAGAGAAGCGCTGGAAGGTTGGCAAGACTGTCAATCCGCACATGCGCGTGATCCGCATCCGGCTTTTCCGCGTGCATCCAGCCCCACGGCCCGCGCCGTAGATGCACCGCCACCATGCCCGCGGCACGTGCCGGCAGAACGTCGTTGTCCACGCGATCGCCGACATAGGCGATTCGCTCCGGCGGTTCGCCGGCGGCCTCGATGACCCGCGCGAAGAACGCCGCGTTCGGCTTGGACACACCCCACCCGGCCGATGACGCGATCACATCGGCCGGCACGCTCAGGCGATGCAGCGCGGCCTCCGCCTCGATCGGCTGGTTGCCGGCGATCAGCACCTTGAAGCCGCGTTCGCGCAGTTCGGCCAGGCAGGGGATCGCATCGGGATACAGGTCGTCGGGCTGGAAATCGTAGCGATAGCCCTGCGCCGCGCGCAGCTTGCGAACGTTGGCGAAATCCAGGTCGGGTCGGAAGATTTCGAACACCCGGCGCAGCGATTGGCCGCGCTCCATGGTGACGCCAAGTGCGGTGAACAGGGTCAGGCGGGGCACGCCGAGGAAGCCGGCCCAGCCGTCCCAGTGGCGGGTCTCGTCGATTAGCGTTTCTCCCACGTCGAAGCAGACGGCGCGGATGGCCATGGATATCTTTCGTCGGTTGGAGAGAGCTATGCGCTATGTTGCCGCAGGAAACTTAGCGTCTTTTCGTTGAACTCGGCGACATTCTCGTAGATCGGCGCATGCGCGCAACCCTGAAACACATGCAGTTCGCTCTGCCCTATGCCGTTCTTCATGGCGTCGGCAAAGCGGGTGGACGTGACGGCGTCGTGCTGGCCGAACGTGATCTGGGTCGGCGCGGCGATTGCCGCCAGCGCCGCTTCGGCGTCGTGCGCGATCACCGCGTCGGACTGGCGCAGGAAGGCGTCGAGCGGCTGCGCCGGCCGGCCGCGCACGAAATTGGCCAGCGCGTCGATATAGTCCGGCTTGGCCGCGTAAAGCTCCGGCGTGAAGCACCACGGGAAGATGCCCTGGATGATCATGTCGGTGACGCTGCCGAGACCCTTGGCCATGGTCTGCCAACCCTGCACCACCACTTTCAGGAACGGATCGGTCTTCGTCCAGCCGCTGTGCAACGACAGCGATTTGACGCGTTGCGGATGCCGCGCGGCGAGCCACAGGCCGGTGGCCGCGCCCAGCGACAGGCCGGACACGTGCGCCCGATCGATGCCGATCGCCTGCATGAAGGCCGCGACGTCATCGGCGAACAATTGCGTTGACCAGGGGCCGTCGGGCTTGTCGGTTTCGCCCGCGCCGCGCGGATCGATCGAGATGCAGGTGAAGTGTTTCGCGTAGTCGGCGACCTGGAACGCATAGCAGGCGTTGTCCGCCGCCAGGTACGGAATCAGCAGAAGCGGCTCGCCGCTGCCCTGCTGCTCGTAGTTCATGGTGATGTCGTTCACCTTGATTCTGGGCATGGGTGTGCTCCGTTTCCGCCGTTGGCAGCCGCTTCGCCGCTTTGACGGAAAGCGTAGGCGCTGGCCGAGGCTGTGACAACGCGGGTACCGCTGTCAGTGGCGGACGTCGCGCCGTTATCGACCATGACGCCGGCCATTCGCCTGGCCACGTGACGGGTTCAATTATCGCGGCGCCCCGCATTGCAGGCGGCAGCGTCGCGTTCCTGTCATGCGAACCAGGAGGCGCGCCATGTCGATGCCGAACGACCAGAACCAGCCCGCCCAGGTACCCGGCGACGCCGAATCTCCGCCAAAGGGCGAGGAAGACAGAACCGCAAAGGGAGCCGTGAAGCGCACGGACAGGACTGAACCGGTGGAGAGCGAGCAAACAAGCGCAGGCAAGCGTCATGACGAGGGGTAACTGCGCGCCCGGCCATGGCTTGCACTCTCCGTAATGCCGCTCCCGAACACTAACGCGGGAGACGGCCACGAACCGGAACCACCGGGTGGGCCGGCTGGATTTCAACCGCGGTATCGTAACGTTCGATCGAACACTGGTGAACACGGAAAAGTCGGTGCTTCGCATCGATGGGGATGCATCGCTGAAGACGCAGGCGCTGTCGATGAAGATGACCGCGAGGCCTAGGGCCGTACGCGCGGCGCGCCGAAAGCGCGCCCTACGCGGCCACCACCTTCGCCACGTCCTCCGGCGACTGCACCACCAGCGCGTCGTAGTCCTGCATCAGCGTTTCGGTGATCCGGCCGGGCGTGAAGCGATACGCAGCGATCTCGCGCACCGCCGTCACTTCCGCCGCTGTGCCTGCCAGGAAGCATTCGGTCGCCTGCGACAGCTCCGCCAGTTCGATCGGCCGCTCGATCACCTTCACCTGCCGCTTCTTCGCCAGGCTCATGACCGAGCGCCGCGTGATACCGTCCAGGAAGCAGTCCGGAGTCGGCGTGTGCAGATCGCCATCCATGACGAAGAAGATGTTGGCGCCGGTCGCCTCGGAAACGCGGCCGCGCCAGTCCAGCAGCAGCGCATCGTTCCAGCCCTCAGCCTCCGCCTTGTGCTTGGACATCGTGCCGATCATGTAGAGGCCGGTGGCCTTCGCATGCACCGGCGCGGTCTCCGGCGACGGCCGCCGCCACTCGCCGATGCCGATGCGGATGCCGGTCATCTTGTCCGCGGCGAAATAACTGGGCCACGGCCACGCGGCGATCGCCATGTGGATCGACGTCTCCTGCGCGGACACCGCCATCATCTCGGAGCCGCGCCAGGCGATCGGCCGCACATACCCGTCGGTCAGGCCATTGGCGGCCAGCACCTGCCGGGTCGCCGCGTCGATCTGGTCCGCGTTGTAGGGCAGATCGAAGCCCAGGATGCGGCCGGAATTGACCAGCCGGTCGGTGTGGTCGCGCAGCCGAAACACGTTACCATTGTACGCCCGTTCGCCTTCGAACACGGCGCTGGCATAATGCAGCCCGTGCGAGAGGACGTGGAGTTTGGCGTCACGCCAGGGAACCAGCTTGCCGTCGAACCAGATCCAGCCGTCCCGGTCGTCGAAAGGAACAAGCGCCATGGCCGTCTTCCTCGCAAGATTGTTGCTTCAACCAAGCGGATCGTATAATGGACCCGCCAACTAAGTCAACAATGCTGACATAACCAGCGCGCCATCGGAGGAATGTCTGCCATGCCCGAACCGAAGGGCGCCGTGATCGATCCCGCCCGCCCCCTTGGCGGCGTCAGCGTGTTGGAAGCGAAACGCGATTCCCGCCCCGCCGTTGCCGGACCCAGCACGCCGCGCGAGGAGGACATGCGCCTCGCGCAGGACCTCATGTTCTTCGCCTACCGCGACTTCACCAACGCCGCCGACGTGATCCTGGAGGAGCTGGGCTTCGGCCGCGCGCATCACCGCGCACTGCACTTCATCGGCCGCAACCCCGGCATCACCGTCTCCGACCTGCTGCTGATCCTGCGCATCACCAAGCAGTCGCTCGCCCGCGTGCTGGGCGCGCTGGTGGAGCGCGGCTATGTCGCGCAGGCCCCTGGCCGCGAGGACCGCCGCCAGCGTCTGCTGACGCTGACCCCGTCCGGCGAGGCACTGGAACGGCGCTGCTTCGAACGCCAGCGCGAACGGCTCGCCCCCGCCTATCGCGAAGCAGGCGCCGCCGCGGTGGACGGCTATCGCCGGGTCATGCAGGCAATCATGGACGACTCCGCTCGGACCTATATCGGAACGACGCACGGCCCCGGCAAGACCAGGCGGCCGGCATAATGGCCGACGATGCGCACATCCTGGTGGTCGATGACGACGCGCGATTGCGCGCCCTGCTGTCGCGCTACCTCGCGGGTGCCGGCTTCCGCGTGACCACGGCAGAGAACGCCTCCGACGCGCGAACCAAGCTGCGCGCCATCAACCCCGATCTGATGGTACTGGACGTTATGATGCCGGGCGAAAGCGGCCTGGCGCTGACCGAATCACTCCGCGCAGAACAAGGCCACGATCTGCCGGTGCTGCTGCTGACCGCGCGCGGCGCGCCGGAAGACCGCATCGCCGGTTTCGAGGCCGGCGCCGACGACTACCTGCCCAAGCCCTTCGAACCGCGCGAGCTGGTGCTGCGCATCCGCGCCATGCTTCGCCGCGCACCTGTGCCGGTGCCGGATGCGCCGGCCGGACCGGTCGCGCTCGGCGACCTGACCTTCGATCCGGTGCGTGGCGAGCTGTCCGGTCCCGACGGCATCGTCCGGCTGACCGGCGGCGAAGGCGCGCTGCTGACCGCCCTCGCCCGCAAGCCAGGCGAGGTGCTGTCGCGCGAAGACATCGCCGCCGCACTCGGCAGCGAGGAATCCGGCGAACGCGCGATCGACGTGCAGGTGACGCGGCTGCGGCGTAAGATCGAAGCCGACGCACGCGAGCCGCGCTTCCTGCACACGGTGCGCGGCCGAGGCTATGTGCTGAAGCCGGGGAGCTGAGATGCGCATTCGCTATGGACGGCGGTCCGGCGGCTGGGCGAAGCGGTTCCTGCCGCGAACGCTGCTCGGGCGCAGCCTGCTGATGATCCTGCTCCCACTGATCTTGCTTGAGGCGGTGGCGCTGCAACTTTTCTATGGCAGCAATCTCGACCTGGTGTCGCGCCGCCTGTCCGGTGCCGTCGCCGGCGAGCTCGGCTACACCCTGGCGCTCTTGCACCGGTTCCCGGGCGAAGGGAATCGCGCGTGGATCCTGCAACAAGCCGCGCAGCAGTTCGACCTGGCGATTACCGTTGACGACGGTGCAAGACTGCCCAATCGGAAGTCGATCAACATCCTCGGGCCGATGGATGACGATCTCGCGGCCGCTCTGCGCCAGGAGTTCAACCGGCCTTTCTACACCGACTGGACGTCCGATCCGCAGTCCGTGCTGGTGCAACTGCAACTGCCGCATGCCGTGATGAAGATCTCGGTTCCGCGCAAGCGGCTTTACGCCGGCACCGTCTATATCTTCCT
This sequence comes from Acetobacteraceae bacterium, assembly GCA_036489395.1. Classification (GTDB taxonomy): domain Bacteria; phylum Pseudomonadota; class Alphaproteobacteria; order Acetobacterales; family Acetobacteraceae; genus JASHVB01. Next base: position 14,492 of record DASXFW010000094.1, read on the forward strand.
GTTGTGGGTGGCCGGCACCGCGCTGATCGTATTCATCATCGCCGCCTTGTTCATGCGCAACCAGGTGCGCGCGATCCGCCGGCTTGCCGCGGCGGCGGAGGCGTTCGGCATGGGCCGCGACATCGGCTTCATCCGTCCCGAGGGCGCGATCGAAGTACGCAAGGCCGCCACCGCGTTCAACCGCATGCAGGACCGCATCCGCCGCTTCCTCATGCAGCGCACCGAAATGCTGGCCGGCGTGTCGCACGACCTGCGCACGCCGCTGACGCGGTTGAAACTGGCGCTGGCGATGCTGCCGCCGAATGAGGATCAGCGCGACGACGTGACCGAAATGCAGGCGGATGTCGAGGAGATGGAGCGGATGGTCGGCGGCTACCTCGCCTTCGCGCGCGGCGAGGGGCTGGAACAAGCCGAACCGGCCAACCTGTCCGCCGTGCTGGAGGAAGTGGCCGCGGGTGCGCGGCGCGCGGGTGCGGACGTGTCGCTGGAGGTGCCGCCCACTCTGACCCTGTCGCTGCGGGTGAATGCGGTGCGGCGAGCGATTACGAATTTGGTGGATAATGCGCGGCGGCATGCCCGGCACGTCACGCTGGCCGCGGTGCCGCAAGGCCGGGCCGTGCAGGTAACGGTCGATGACGATGGTCCGGGCATTTCTCCGGATCGGCGCGAGAGCGTGTTCCGTCCGTTCGAAAGCAGCGAGGCCGGCGGCACCGGGTTGGGGTTGACGATCGCCCGCGACATCGTGCGCGCGCATGGCGGGGAGATCGTGCTGGAGGAAAGCCCTCTGGGGGGGCTGAGGGCGCGGATCCGGCTACCGGTGTAAGGCCCCCTCCCCCCCTGTCATGGCGAGGCCCCCTCCCCCCCTGTCATGGCGAGGCCCCCTCCCCCTCTGTCATGGCGAGGCCGCTTGGCCGAAGCAATCTCCCGCGGGAGATTGCTTCTGCCAAGCGGCCTCGCAATGACAGGGAGGAGGGGGGCCAGGTGGCCTCGCAATGACACGGGGGAGCGAATCGCTTCCTCGCTACGCCCCTCGCAATGACCGATTCACCAGCGCGGCACCCGCGGCGAGCGCACGCAGCTTGCCCTCGGCGGCGCGGCGCGACAGCGGCAACATGCCGCAATCCGTGCAGGCGTAGAGATGGCCGGGATCGATGTAGCGCAGCGCGCGGTGCAGACGCTCGGCAACGGTTTCCGCGGTTTCGACGGCTTCGTTGCCGACATCGACGACGCCGAGCATCACGTCCTTGCCGCGAACAGCCTCGATCACCGCGACATCGACGCCGCTGGCAGCGGTCTCGATCGACACCTGGTCGATCGACGATTTCGCCAGCAACGGCAGCGTGTGTTCGTAATGGCTCCAGTCGCTGTTGGCGTTCTTCCAGCGCTTCACGTCGGCGGTGCCGTAGCCGTAACAGATATGCACGGCCGTCTTCGTTGCGACCCCGGCAGCGGCGCGTTCCAGCGCGGCCATGCCCCAGTCCTTCACCTTGTCCACATAAACGTTGAAGCAGGGCTCATCGAACTGAATGACCGCGGAACCGGCCTCGGCCAGCGCGCGCGCTTCCAGGTTCAGCAGCTCGGCGAAGCGCATCGCGAGCGCGGATTCGGAACGGCCGCCGATGGTGTCCACGATGCTGTCCACGATGGTCATCGGGCCGGGCAGCGTTACCTTCACAGGCCGGTCGGTCAGCGCCATCGTGGCGCGCAGGGCATCGACGAAGATCGGCCCGCGATATTCGGGACCGGACACGAGGCGCGCGGCGGCGATCTCCTGGTGATAGCGCTGCGCACGCTGGGCGCGCATCGCGAGGTTCCCCGTGTCGATGCCCTCCAGCCCCTGGTAGAACCCCCAGATGTAATGCCGTCGGCGCTGCTCTCCATCGGTGACGCAGTCGAGGCCGGCCCGGTCCTGCGCCGCGACCCAGACACGGACGGCGTCTTCCTGGCCTTCGGTTAGTTGCGAACCTTCCAGGCGCCAGCGCGCGGTAAGTTCGCCGGGCGCGGCCAGCCATGACGGCTTGGGCAGGCTGCCGACGATGGTGGCGCGGACGCGGTTGTCCGGCATTGACGGACTCCTTTCCCCCCTCCCCTTGAGGGAGGGGGGACGAGTACAGCGTTACGCGGACATCTGCACCGGCGGCTCGATATCGTCCGGCAGCGGGCAGACGTACGGCGTGCGCGACACGCGCGCCTGGTGATCGGCCTTCGCGCGCGCGATCAGCACTTCATCATGCAGCGCATCGACCGCCGTGCCCGCCATTACCTTTGCCACGTGCACAAGTCCCTTGTGCGCGGCTGGCATCTTGCCCTGCGCCGTGAGCTGCCACGAATGGCCCGGCGTGCCGATCGCGTACGTCGCGCCGCGCGCCTGCACCGTCGGCACCACCCAGCTCACGTCACCCACATCCGTCGAACCCATCATCGGCGCGGTCTTCGCATCCAGCGGCACGACCTGGTCGCACAGCGGCGCGTCCGTCACCGGCTGGCCGACGCGGCGGAAGGAGCTTTCGATGTCTTCCTCGGTCAGCGTTGCCTGGATCTTGCGAGCGAACTCGCGATCGGCGTCGTCGAACGGCGGCGGGCCGATGCGTTGCAGGTTGTCGAACATCGCCTTTTCCAGCGGCGTGTTGGGCAGCAGATTGGAAACGGCGCTGACGACCTGCTTGTCCACCTTGGTCTCGGTCATCAGCGCCGCGCCGTCCGCAATCTTCTTCACCCGCTCGATCAGGCGGTTCAGTTCCGGCAGGTTCCGCGCGCGGATCAGGTAGCGCACCTTGGCGAACGCCTGCACCACGTTGGGCGCGATACCGCCGGCATCCAGCAGCGCGTAGTGCACGCGCGCATCGGACGGCATATGCTCGCGCATGTAGTTCACGCCGACATTCATAAGTTCCACCGCATCGAGCGCGCTGCGTCCCAGATGCGGTGCCGCGGCGGCATGCGACGCACGGCCGGTGAAGGAGAAATCGATGCGGGTGTTGGCGAGCGACATCGCCTCATTCACGCCGGTGAATGCCGACGGATGCCAGGAGATCGCGATGTCCACGTCGGAGAACACGCCGGCGCGGGCCATGAAGCCCTTGGCGGCGCCGCCTTCCTCGGCGGGGCAGCCGTAATAACGGACGCGGCCCTTGATGCCGTTCGCCGCGAGGTAGTCCTTCACCGCGGCCGCCGCCAGCATCGATGCGGAACCGAGCAGATTGTGGCCGCAGCCGTGGCCGTAGCCGGGGCCGGGCAGCGGCTTGGGTTCGGCGACGCCGGCTTCCTGCGACAGGCCGGGCAGCGCGTCGTATTCGCCGAGGATGGCGATGACCGGACCGCCCTCCCCCGCTTCGCCCATCACGGCGGTCGGAATGCCCGCGACGTTCTTCGTTACGCGGAAGCCTTCATGTTCCAGCATCGCGGTGTGCTCGGCGCAGGAACGGACCTCGCCGTAGCACAGCTCGGGCATGCCCCAGACGCGGTCGGAGAGTTCGATGAACCCGTCCTGCTTGGCATCCACCAGGCGCCAGATCTCTTCGGTGTTCTGCATGTTACGGGCTCCTCATTGCGCGCTGTGGCGGAAGCAGGTGGTCAGGTGGTCGTTCACCATACCGGTGGCCTGCATGAAGGCATAGCAGATGGTCGAACCGATAAAGCCGAAGCCGTCCTTGCGAAGTTGCTTGCTCATGCGGTCCGATGTCGGCGTGGTTGCGGGAACCTGAGCCGACTGGGTCCAGTGGTTCACAATCGGCGTGTTATCGACAAAGGACCAGAGATAGGCGTCCAGGCTGACGTGGGTTTCGGCGGCACGCAGCGCGGCCTGCGCGTTGGCGCGGACCGAGAAGACCTTTTGCCGGTTGCGGATGATGCCTGAGTCCGTCAGCAGCCTCTCCAAGGTCGCATCGCGCATGCGCGCCACTCGGGGGATGTCGAAGCCGTGGAACGCGGCGCGATAGGCGTCGCGGCGGGCGAGGATGGTGCGCCAGGACAGGCCGGCCTGGGCACCTTCCAGCGTGAGCAATTCGAACAGCGCCGTGTCGTCGTGCTGCGGCACTCCCCATTCGGTGTCGTGATAGGCGAGCATCGCGGCATCGTCGGGTTTTGCCCAGGCGCAGCGGATTGGGTTCATGACGTGCAGGGTTATACCCGGGGTCGGCGCGGGCGCCAGAGCCCGGCGTCCGGTGTCATTGCGGATTGCCACCAAGCGAGGCAGGCCCGCCCTGGATGAACCGACAGAAGCGGCTACTTCCCGTCATGGCCGGGCTTGACCCGGCCATGACACGGGGTGGTGCGGGGTTCCTGGCCTACACTACCTTTTTACTGCGCAGACCCTCGATCTCCGCCGCGCCGTAGCCGAGCTCCCGCAGGATCTCGTCGGAGTGTTCGCCCAACTCCGGCGTTGCACTCCGCACGCTCCACGGCGTGCGCGACAGTTCGATCGCCTGCCCGATCACCTCCACCGGTCCCAGCGTCTTGTGCTGTACCGTGCGCGCAATCCCCAGGTGCTTCACCTGCGGATCGGCGAACACCTCGTTCATCTTGTAGATCGGTCCGCAGGGCACGCCCGCCGCATTCAGCCGCTCGATCCAGTCGGCGGAGGAACGGGTGCGGATCACCGCCTCGATCGCCTCGTTCAACCGGTCGCGGTTCTTCGAACGCAACGCGCCCGTAGCGAAGTCCGGATCGGTGACAAGCTGCGGTGCATCCACCGCCTTGCAGAAGCGACGATAGATGTCGTCGCCCGATGCGGCGATGTTGATATGCCCATCCGACGTTGCGAATACGCCGGTCGGGATGCTGGTCGGATGGTTGTTGCCGGCCTGCCCCGGCACTTCATGCCCGATCGTCCAGCGCGCCGCCTGAAAATCCAGCATCGCAATCTGCGCGCCCAGCAGCGAAGACTGCACCCACTGGCCCTCGCCCGACTCCTCGCGCTCCAGCAGCGCGATCAGTATACCCATCGCCGCGAACACACCGGCCGAAAGGTCCGCCACGGGGATGCCGACGCGCACGGGGCCCTGGCCGGGCAGCCCAGTGATGGACATCAAACCGCCCATACCCTGCGCGATCTGGTCGAAGCCGGGGCGTTCGCGGTACGGCCCATCCTGACCAAATCCTGAAATCGACGCATAGACCAGCCGCTTGTTGATCTTTCGCAGGCTCTCGTAATCGACGCCCAGGCGGAACTTCACATCCGGCCGGTAATTCTCTACCACCACGTCCGCGCGCTCCACGAGGCGACGCAGGATCTCCAGCCCCTCGGGAGCCTTCAAATTCAGCGTCAGGCTGCGCTTGTTGCGGTGCAGGTTCTGAAAGTCCGGACCGTGCCGATCTCCGCCCAGGCCGGAATCGCCGCCCGGCGCCTCGATCTTGATCACGTCGGCGCCCCAGTCGGCGAGCTGGCGCACCGCCGTCGGCCCCGCGCGCACGCGCGTCAGATCGATCACCTTGAAGCGTGCCAGCGGTCCCATGCTCTTATCCTTCTTCCATCTCAGTCAGTTTCGCGACGCGGCGGCGGAACTCCGGATCGCACGAAAACCGCGCCGCCAGGCTTGCCCCCGGCGCTTGACCCGGGGGTACGTGTCGATCAGGTCGTACGCCAGCCACGCGCCGACAATCTGCGCGCCCAGGCACATAACGTTCGCGTCGTCATGTTCCACCGCATGATGTGCGCAATGCCGATCGTGCAGCACGGCGGCGCGGATGCCCTTCACCTTGTCGGCGGCAATGGCCGCGTCGACCCCGGTGCCGCAGACCATGATGCCACGCTCCGCGTCGCCGCGCAGGACGCATGCCGTAAGCGCCCGCGCGATATCGGGAAAATCGACCGGGTTCGGGTCGAACGATCCGACATCCGTCACCGCATGGCCGCGTCCGCGCGGATGATCGGCCAGCGTCTGCTTCAGCGGGAATCCGGCATGGTCGGAGCCGATCACGACCCGCATGGCGCACCTCGGAACTGCATCAGGCGAACCGCGTGATGGCACGGAACCCGGCGGGCGTCGAGTTCCGCGCGCTGTGATCTCGGTACGCGAGAACCCGAGACGTTCCCGAGACGCGCGAGCGCCGCAGTCGCACAATCGTGACCGGTTTCGCGGCGTGCCGCATGATCATCCGTCGCTGTTGTGCCCCCCGTTGGGTGCTATGCACCACTGCCTGCCGGATCCGGCGTGACCGGGTTGCGGCTTCGGAGAGAAACGCCAACGTCCGTTAGTAGCGGAGATAATGTGTCCTGTTCGTCGGAGTGCCTAACCAAACTTGACGGAGGTACGCAGACGGTTCCTGCCACGATCGTCGTTGTGGACGATGAGGAGGCCGTGCGTACCATCGTCGCGGAATTTCTGGAGGACTTCGGTTATCGTGTTCTGCAGGCGGACGGCGGGGCATCCGCGCTGCGTCTGCTGGAGGCCGAGCCGCGTACGCGATTGCTCGTCACGGACATCCGTATGCCAGACATGTCGGGCCTGGAACTGGCCGATCAGGCCACGACCATTCGGCCCGATCTGCGGGTCATCCTGATCTCCGGTTATTTCGTTGCGCAACAGGTACAGCGGCGCTTCCTGCGCAAGCCGTTCCGCATGCGCGACCTCGCCGCCGCGGTCCGCGCGGAGCTGGGCGAGCAGGACTGACGGGCGCCGGGGTCTGCCCGCAGCGACCAGGGCGGCAGCGGATTCCAGTGTCGGCGAAATTGCGCTATAGTCCCCGCCTATGATGGACCGGCACGTGATGTCGAACAGCTATCTGTCCGCCGCGGTGAAGGCGGATGGGGCCGAGTTGTGCTCGCTGCGCGATGCCGAAGGGACCGAGATGCTGTGGCAGGCCCTGCCGATCTGGCCACGCCATGCCCCCGTGCTGTTTCCGATCGTCGGCCGGTTGAAGAACGACACGCTGCGCCACGACGGGAAGACGTATCGCCTGACGCAGCACGGCTTCGCCCGTGATCGCCGCTTCGCTTGGCATGCCCGAACAACCACCGGTTGCCGGCTGGTCCTGAACGACGATGGCGAGACCCGCGCCGCCTATCCGTTCGCGTTTCGTTTCGAGGTGGCATTCTCACTCGACGACGATGCGCTGGAGCAAACTTTCACCGTCGTGAACACCGGGCGAGGCGTGTTGCCTGCGTCGGTGGGGGCGCATCCGGCGTTCGTCTGGCCGCTGGCCGACGGTGCGGCGAAGGATTCGCATGTCCTGGCGTTCGAGGATGATGAACCTGCGCCGATCCGCCGGCTGGCAGACGGGCTGATCAAGCCGGAGCCAGAAGCCTCGCCCGTGCAGGGAGGCACCCTGCCACTGTCGCCGGCACTGTTTGCGACCGACGCGATGATCTTCGATCCGTTGGCGAGCACGTCGGTGCGTTTCACCGCGCCGGGCGCCGAGGCGATCGAGGTTAGCTGGAACGGCTTCCGCCAGCTTGGTGTCTGGACGCGCATGAGCGGCGCGGACACCTGCGCCGACTTCCTGTGCATCGAGCCGTGGCATGGAACGGCGAGCCCTGTCGATTTCGACGGGGAGTTTCGCGACAAGCCGGGGCTGATGCTGATCCCGCCGGGCGAACGCCGCGTGCTGACGCTGCGGATCAGGCTGTGCTAACAACGTCCCCCCTCCCCTTGAGGGAGGGGGCCAGGGGGAGGGGTCGATTTGTGCGCCTGGCGGCGGTGTCCTGTAACGTTGCCGGCCGGATCACGGCTTTGTCGCGTGCAGCGAATATGCGAGCGGTAGCCAGGGCTTGTCGGGCCAGCGGTACAGCCCGGCGTCGTCCTCCACCAGGCAATGGAACATGCGCCAGGTTACGCATGGATGTTCGTGCAGCCAGTCGAGGTGCAGACCCGCTTCGATCAGTGACGTGACGACTTCCCCGATCGGATGGATCCACTGGCACGTGGCGGCATTCGTCAGTCGCGCCGTGCGGTCCATGTAATCGATGGCGTCGTCGAGCAGCAGCGGTTCCTTATGAAAATACGGCACGAAGAAGCCGGGGTTGCCGTCGTGCGTCGCGTGCGTTTCATCGTCCAGGACCAGGGCCGCCGGGTGGCCCTCGGCGAGATAAAGCCAGCCGCCCGGCTTGAGGAAATGCGCGACGATCCTGGCCCAGGCTGCCACGTCCGGCAGCCACGGCAGCGCACCCCAGGTTACGAACACCGCATCGAAGGATGCAGGCTCCGGGATCGCGGCGACCGCATCATAGAGATCGGCGTGCATGAAGCGCACGCGGTCGGCGACGCCGACCTGATTGGCAAGATCGCGTGCGGCGTCGATCGCGGGGACCGAAAAGTCGAGCCCGACCGCGGTGGCGCCGCGCTGCACCAGGATCAGCGTGTCGCGCCCGAAATGGCATTGCAGGTGCAGGATGCGCAGGCCGGCGACGGGGCCGAGTTCGGCTTCCTCGATGGCGTTCAACTGCGCGTTGCCGTTCAGCACGCTGGCGATGTCATAGCCGCGCGGGCCGAGATGGATCGGGACACGTTCGTCCCAGTTCGCCCGATTCAGCGCGCGCCAGTCGGGTTCAGGTGCGCTCATCGCGCTTCACCGTCTGCCAGAGCGCTTCCATCTCATCCAGCGTCATTTCGGCGAGAGACCGGCCGGCGCTGTCGGCGCGGTGTTCCATCGCATTGAAGCGCCGCGCAAACTTTTGGTTGGCGTGCCGCAGACAGGCTTCCGGATCGAGCTTCAGCTTGCGTGCGAGATTGGCAAGCACGAACAGCAGATCGCCAACTTCATCCACGAGCCTCGCGGGATCGGCGGCGGGAAGTTCGGCGCGGAGCTCCGCCGTTTCCTCGTCCAGCTTTTCCAGCACGGCTTCGGCGTTCGGCCAGTCGAAGCGCACGCGGGCAGCGCGGGAGGTCAGTTTTTCGGCGCGGGTCAATGCTGGCAGCCCGACGGGAACGCCCGCCAGCGCGCCGGTCTCCGCGCGGGCGGCCCGTTCCGATGCCTTGAGCGCCTCCCACGCGACGGTCTGAGTGGCGGCGTCGCGCGCGGCGGCCTCGCCGAACACGTGCGGGTGGCGGCGGATCATCTTGTCGGAGATGGCGCGGGCCACGTCGGCGAAGTCGAAGCGGCCGGCTTCCTCGGCCATGCGCGCGTGATACACCACCTGGAACAGCAGATCGCCGAGTTCGTCGGGCAGGGCAGCGAAGTCGCGGCGGGCGATGGCGTCCGCCACTTCGTAGGCTTCCTCGATCGTGTAGGGTGCGATGGTGTCGAACGTCTGGTCCTTGTCCCACGGGCAGCCGGTCGCCGGGTCGCGCAGCGCGGCCATGATGTCGAGCAAGCGGCGGAGTTCGGCTTCGGCGGACATGCGCGGCGGATAGGGCCGGGAAGGGGGGAACGCAAGCGCTGCGTGCCAGTGGCAGGTGCGGCGCGAGGATTTGGTGTTGCTGCACTGCACAATCCATCCCACAATGCACTGATTTCCATCGCCGCCCCCACCTCAGCGAACCCCGATCATGCCGCTTCATGTCGCACTGACGCACCGGACCAGCTACCGCTACGACCGTCTGGTGAACCTCGGACCGCAGACCATCCGGCTGCGGCCGGCGCCGCACGCGCGCACGCCGGTGCTGTCCTACGCGTTGAAGGTCGAGCCGACGCCGCATTTCCTGAACTGGCAGCAGGACCCGCAGGGCAATCACCTGGCCCGCGTCGTGTTTCCGGAGCGCGTGCGGCATTTCGACGTGACGGTCGATCTCGTTGCCGACATGGCGACGATCAATCCCTTCGATTTCTTCCTGGAGCCGGAGGCCGAGAATTGGCCATTTAATTACGATCCCATATTGGAGCAGGAGCTGGCGCCGTTCCGCCGTATTGCACCGGTGGGGCCGCGGATGCGCGCGCTGCTCGATGGCGTGCTGCGTGGCGAGCAGCGCACGGTCGATATGCTGGTCGCGCTGAACCGGCGCGTGCAGAAGCACATCGCCTATATCGTGCGGCTGGAGCCTGGTGTCTGGACGCCAGAGGAGACGCTGGCGAACGGCAAGGGTTCCTGCCGCGATTCCGCGTGGGTGCTGGTGCAGGCGCTGCGCAATCTCGGGTATGCCGCGCGGTTCGTGTCCGGTTACCTGATCCAGCTTGTCGCCGATGTGAAGCCGCTGGAGGGGCCCGAGGGCCCGACTGCGGATTTCACCGATCTGCATGCGTGGGCGGAGGTTTACCTGCCCGGTGCCGGCTGGGTCGGGCTGGACGCGACGTCAGGGCTGCTGACAGGCGAAGGCCACATTCCGCTGGCTGCGACGCCAGAGCCGCAATCCGCGGCACCGATCTCCGGCGCGGTCGATCCGTGCGAGACGACATTCGAATTCGACATGCATCTGACGCGCGTGCGCGAAACGCCGCGCGTGACGAAACCGTACACGCCGGCGCAGTGGCAGGACATATTGGCGACCGGCGCACGGGTGGATCGAGCGCTGACGGCGTCGGACATCCGGCTGACGATGGGCGGCGAGCCGACATTCGTTTCGGCGACCGACATCGATGCGCCCGAGTGGAACATCGACGCGATGGGTCCGACCAAGCAGGCGTATGCGGACAAGCTGATCCGCCGGCTGATGGCGCGCTGGTCGCCGGGCGGCGCGTTGCAGCATGCCTACGGCAAGCAGTATCCGGGCGAGCAATTGCCGCGTTGGGCGCTCTATTCGCATTGGCGGCCGGATGGCGAGCCGGTGTGGCGAGATCCGGACCTGCTGGCCTCCGAACACGATGGCGGCGATGCGGATGCCGAGGATGCCGCGCGCTTCACCGCGCTGGTGGCGGAGCACCTGCAGATCGATCCGTCGCTGGTGCATCCGGCTTATGAAGATACGCACTACTATTTGTGGCGCGAGCGCCGGCTGCCGGTGAATGTCATTGCCGAGGATTCGAAGCTGGGGGATTCGCTGGAACGCGCGCGGCTGACTCGCGTGTTCGGGCAGGGGCTGGCGGCGCCGGTCGGCAGCGTGCTTCCCATGCGCCGCGCGCTGCGCGATGGCGTGCGCATCTGGCAGGGCGCCAAGTGGTACTTCCGCAGCGGCGTGTTGTTCCTGGTCCCCGGCGATTCGCCGATCGGGTTGCGGCTGCCGCTGGACAGTCTGCCGTGGGCGAAGCCGGAGGAGATCGAGCAGGAGGTCGAGGCGGACGCGTTCGCGCCGCACCCGCCGCTGCCTCCTCGGCAGGCGCTGCTGACGCAGTCGCTGCGCCCGGCGGACGGCATGGCGGGCGGACCAGAAGTCTTCCGTCCAGTGCCGGAAGAAGTGCTGGTGATTGGCCACGGCGAGCCGGACCTGGTGCGCACCGCGCTATGCGTGGAGGCACGCAACGGCCTGATCCACGTGTTCCTGCCGCCGCTTTATGCCGCGGAGGACTGGCTCGCACTGGTCGCTGCCGTGGAGGACACCGCGGCGGAGACCGGATGCAAGGTGGTATTGGAGGGCTATCTGCCGCCGCACGATGCGGGGCTGAACCATTTCTCCGTCACGCCCGATCCTGGCGTGATCGAAGTCAACATCCATCCGGCGCATAACTGGGTGGAGCTGGTGCAGCGCGGCGAGGAACTTTACGAAGAGGCCCGCCAGGTTGGGCTTGCAACGGAAAAGTTCATGCTGGATGGCCGCCATGTCGGTACTGGCGGCGGCAATCACGTGGTGATGGGCGCGGCGCAGGCGGCCGATTCTCCGTTTCTTCGCCGTCCCGATCTGCTGAAATCGCTGCTCGGTTTCTGGCACAATCACCCGAGCCTGTCCTATCTGTTTTCGGGTTTGTTCATTGGCCCCAGCAGTCAGCATCCGCGCATCGATGAGGCTCGGCAGGACAGTCTGGCGGAGCTGGAGATCGCATTCTCACAGATCAGTCCGCACCAGGAGACTGCTCCGTGGATCGTCGATCGATTGTTCCGCAATATCCTGACGGATATGACGGGTAATACGCATCGCACCGAGTTCTGCATCGACAAGCTTTACACGCCGGAAGGCGGATCGGGCCGGCTGGGGCTGGTGGAATTCCGCGCGCTGGAGATGCCGCCGCATGCACAGATGGCGGCGGCGCAGATGCTGCTGATGCGCTCGGCGCTGGCGGCGTTCTGGGAGTCGCCATACGAGCGGAGCCTGGTGCACTGGGGCACCCGCGTGCACGACGATTTCATGCTGCCGCATTACGTTGCGCAGGATTTCGCCGATGTGATCGAGGAACTTGGCGAGCTTGGCTTCAAGCTCGACCGCACGTGGTTCGACCCGCATTTCGAATTCCGTTTCCCGCGCATCGGTGAGATCGCGCTACGCGGTTCCACGCTGGAACTGCGTCACGCGCTGGAACCCTGGCACGTGCTGGGCGAGGAGAACGTCGCGGGCGCCACCGCGCGCTATGTGGACAGCTCGGTAGAGCGCGTGCAGGCGCGGGTGGACGGCTGGGTGGACGAACGCTTCGTGCTGACCTGCAACGGCCGCGCGGTGCCGCTGACCCGCACGGATCGCGAGGGCCAATACGTCGGCGGCGTGCGCTTCAAGGCGTGGCAGCCGCCGAGCGCTCTGCATCCGACGCTACCCGCGCAGTCGCCGCTGGTGTTCGATGTGTATGATCGCTGGACGGGGCGTTCGCTGGGCGGGATGACGCACCACGTCGCGCATCCCGGCGGGCGGCATTACGAACGTTTCCCGGTGAACGCGAACGAAGCGGAAGCGCGGCGCAAGGCGCGATTCTTTCCGATCGGTCACACGCCGGGGCCGATGGAAGAACTGATGGTGGGACGATCGCGAGAGCATCCACGCACGCTGGATCTGCGGCGTGTCGGCTGAGTGCTCCCGCCCCCCCCCACTGTCATTGCGAGTTGGCCACCGCCCTGGCGACCGATCCGCGCTGGATGAAACGGCAGCCCCCTGTCATTGCGAGGCCGCTTGGCCGAAGCAATCCCGGTCATGACGAGCGTTCGTCGGCTCGTCACGAACGAAGTTGCTTCGTCGCTCCGCACCTCGCAATGACAGCGGCGCGACTTTACCTCCTGTCCAACCCGGCGCTACGCTTCCTCCATCGTCCGTGGGGGAAACAACCATGCTGCTCAGTCGAGACGCGATCTGCCAGGACAAGGCAGTCGGCCAACTGACCGACGCCATCCTGCAGCGCGACCAGCCGCGCACCGCCGATCTGTTCTTTCAAATGGTGAAGCGCGACGGCCGATCCTTGGGTGATGCGCTCAGTATCGTCACCGAGGCCGAGGCCCCGTTCGTGCAAGTCCCGAATCACATCAACGTGCGAGACGGCGTGATCACGCTGATCAACAACGACCACACGATCCTTGGGCTGCGCGCGTCCGCTTCCCTGATGCCATTCCTGCCGCAAGATTACCGCATGCTGGCGATGCTGCAGAGCGTCTGGTACATCCCGGCCGGCCTCGACATCTGGAACCAGTTGCTGGGCAAGTACCCCGGTCGTTACGCCACCATGAAGGGCATGAACGTGCCGCCGCCGAGCTACGGCCCGGTGGTGTGGAACCAGGATCATGAGCCGATCGTCGAGCCGGGCACGATCGAGGAACGCCTCTATCAGCACATGATCGCCACCATGAGCGGCGACGTGAAGCGTTCCTACGGCTTGTTCCTCGGCCTCGCCGCCGATGAAAGCGCGCGCGCCAGACTGCGCGACCAGTTGCTGTTCCTGGGACTGATCGACGTGCAGGACACTATCATCAACCGCAAGGCACGTAATACCGGGCACAAGGCGCTGCGCGCGCGAGCGATCGTCGATCTGGCGGATTGCGTCGGATGGGACCGCGCGCATGGCGTGTTCTACACCGGCGTGCCGGATATGGCGGTGGGGCCGCTGTATTACTCGGCGTACGACTCTGTGTGTGTGGCGCTGGCGGAAGCGTTCCCCGACGGCGGCAAGAGCCTGGTGCAGAACAATCGGACGCCGCTGACGCCTGCGGAAGTCGAGGATTTCGTCCGCCTGCTGATGGACGGCGATACGGAAACGGTGTGGCAGCAGGTCACGACGTTCCTGCAAGCGGGCAAGTCGATCCGCAGCATCGGCGACACGATCCAGATCGGTGCGGCGGAGCTGATCCTTCGCACGACGGTGCCGCGCAAGTTCACTGACGGGCAGCATCCGTTCGACTACTGCAATACGGCGAACTACTGGATGCGCGGCAGCGACAATCCGTGGCAGCCGCGCATCCTGTACCTGATGGCGAATTTCGTGAATGACGCGGCGCGATCGAATAAGCTGCATGCGTCGGTGCTGGAGCAAGAGTTTGCGACGGTGAAGGTGATGGGTCGGTCCGCGGACGAACTGCTGAAGGAGCAGGATGAGGCGATCATGTCGTTCGACTTCGCGCGGGCGACGGCGGTGGCGAATGCGTACTTGCAAACCGGGGCGGATCGCGACGCGCTGATGTCCACCGTGGCGGTGACTGCGTGCAAGTTCCAGGACGATCCGCACAATCAGAAGATCAGCCACTCGACGTTCGAGGAGTACGCGAACAACACGACGCACCTGAAGGACCGGCTGCTGCTGGCGACGGTGCGGCAGTTGGCGGGCTGGCCGAAAATGCCGGGGGAGCGGGATTGTTACGCGCGTTACATGCGGGAGTGGAGCACGCACTAACGCCCACTGTCATTGCGAGGTGCGTTTGCGACGAAGCAATCTCCTGCGATGGACGCACAGGCGGCTCGTCACGCAGGAGATTGCTTCGGCCCTGACGGGCCTCGCAATGACAGGCGCTTACAGCGTCGCGCCGCCGTCGATCGCGACTTCCGCACCGGTGATGTAGCCGCTTTCGTCGGACAGCAGGAATAACACCAGGCGCGCGACTTCCTCCGCCGTGCCCATGCGCTTCATCGGCACGAGCTGCAGGCGGCGGGCGTTTTGCTCCGGCGTACGCACGCTCAGCATCTCCGTGTCGATCGGTCCCGGATGCACCGAGTTCACCCGGATGCGCCGCGGCGCGAGATCGATGGCGGCGGCCTTGGTCATGCCGCGCAGTGCCCATTTTGTCGCGCTGTAGGCGATCGCGCCCGGCGATCCGCGCAGCCCCGCCACGGATGAGATGTTGACAATGGATCCGCCGCCCGACCGTTCCATCAACGGCACGACGGCTTTCATCCCAAGGAAGCAGCCAAGCTGGTTGATGCGCATATGGCGCTCGAACAATTCGGCGTCGGTTTCCATCAACGTGCGCGGTTGGTAGATGCCGGCGTTGTTGATCAGTCCGTGCAGGCCGCCGAGCGCTTCCGCCGCTTTGATCGCGGCTTCCCAATCGGCCTCGCGCGTCACGTCCTGGGGGACGAAGGTCGCGGATTGGCCGAGCTCCGCGGCGAGCTTGCGACCCGCGGATTCAAGTACGTCGCCAATGATGACGCGGGCGCCTTCCTCGACGCAGAGGCGCGCCTCGGCCGCGCCTTGTCCGCGGGCACCGCCGCTGATCAGGATGATCTTGTTGGCGAGACGGGGCATGGGGTTCCTCCGTTGTTGTGGGGCGGCGACCGGCCGCGTTGGACTTCGCGCCGGCGTGCTCGTCCGGTCAATCGCCAGTGGAAGGCCTTGGCTGGGAAGTCCACCAAGGAGGCTGCAGCGGCGCGGGCAAACGGCAAGAACGGGTACGACCGTGGAAGGCGGCACCGGGGGAACAGAGCCGGTTTGAGAAAGAGGGAGCTTTGGCCTTCTGCCCCTAGCCCGCCTTTCGCAACTCGACCCTGATTTCGGGAATTTGGTGTCTGCGGGGCGCCGGTAAGTCGCTGAAAATCCGGGCATCGGCGCGCGAGAACCGGGGGAAACCGCGTGCGGTGCCGACCAAGTCTCTTGCGAAACCGCGCGCGAGTCTGAAACCCTGCTTGCATGTTTCTGCGCCACAAGGTTCGCCGCAAGGACGGCAAGGAGCACCGCTACTGGAGCATCGTGGAGAACCGCCGTGTATCTGGCGGGCGGACGGTGCAGCGTCACCTGTTGTATCTCGGCGAGGCCGGCGGTCGATGTGCGAGTGCCGACGACCGACGGCCGCATTATCATCCTGTCACGCTGTACCGAACCAGAAGCGGATCAGACCATCCTGCTGCAACGGTTGAAGATGAACCTGCCCAATCAGCCGCCGCCCAGGGTCATCGCCGCCGACGTTCCGCTACCGCGATGGCCACTCAGGCTGTGGTGCCGACCTTGCCAGCCTCCACCGCGGAAAATCAGCAACTTGGGCAATTCTTGTCCGTGAGTAGCGAAAGTCGGGTTAGTCCTGTCATTGCGAGTTGCCACCGTCCGGCGCCGCTCGCCCTGGATCAAACGTCGCTCCCCTGTCATTGCGAGGCCGCTTGGCCGAAGCAATCTCGTTCGTGTCGAGCCGCCGGCATCTCGTACGACGGGGATTGCGTCGGCCAAGCAACCTCGCAATGACAGACAACCCCAGTTCTTGTTAGGTCGCCTGGCGAGCAACTAACCCGTCATGGCCGATCCACGCCACCCACGGCTTTCTCACGGTGCAAGTCGAGACGTCGGATACCGGCATGACACGGAATGGTGCAGTCACGCCGCTTATCATCGTCGTCCGTACGCATAACGCGTTGTCGCGCTGGGCTTGATGTCGCTACGTTGAATCGCGACCGGTTCGGCCGGGACGGAACGCGCGTCGCCCTGCCCGTCCCATAGCCAGTACATATTGTCGCCCGCACCATTCACCGCGACGACCTTATGGTTTCCGCGCGCGTCGATCGCGTGGATGGTGACGCGGCTGAGCAATCCGCCTTGCAGCGCGCGCATATCCTCGGCCGCTTCGTGCGCGGCATCCGCCACGCTCGCCCCGCGCTTCATATACAGCACGACGGAGCGCGCGGTGCCGCAGCGGATGGTCATCTCGCCCGCGCCGGTGCAGGCCGCGGCGCCGTAGCGCGTGTCGGCGTAGGAGCCGGCGCCAACGATCGGGCTGTCGCCGAGCCGGCCCGGATACTTCCAGCCCCAGCCCGACGTACTGGTGCCGCAACAGATATGGCCACCGCTGTCCTGCGCGAGAAACACCGTGGTGTCGCGACCGACTTCCGGGTCGATCGCATGACGGCAAAGCGGCGCCAGTTCAACATCCGGCCATGCGCGCTTTTGTTCCGGCGTAAGCTCATGATCGAACCATGCCTGCCAGGCAGCGCGGGAATCCTCAATCAGGTTCTCGGCCGTTTCCGCGCCGACCTCCCGCGCGAAGCGTGCCGCACCTTCCCCGACGAGAAGTTCGTGCGGCAGGCGACGCATGATTTCGCGCGCGACGCTGACCGGATGCAGGAAACCTTGCAGCGCGCCGACCGCACCGCTGCGCAATGTCGTGCCGTCCATCAGGCAGGCGTCGAGCTCCATCTGACACAACAGGTTCGGCCAGCCGCCGCGGCCGACGGTGCGCACGGACGGGTCGGCCTCGATCAAGCGGATGCCGGCCTCGATCGCATCGAGCGCGTGCGCACCCTCCCTGAGCCGGGCCACCGTCGTGGCAACACCGATCGTGCCTTCGTTGTTGGTCAGCAGGATCATGCGACAGGGTTTCCCTTGAGGATCACGCTTAGATCACCCCTTCCTCCGCGAGACGTTCTACATCCGACTTCGACATACCGAGCAGATTGGTCAGCAGCCACTCATTGTCCTCGCCGTAGCCTGGCGCACCACGATTGGTCGGGCCGCCGATGTACGCAGGCGTGCGGCTGAACTTCATCGGCAACTCATAGACCGGCCAGGTGCCGATTTTTGTTCCCGTGACCTCGGTCAGCCACTTCAGATGCCGCAGTTGCGGGTCGCGATCGCAGCGGTCCTCGGCCGTCTGGCACACACCGGCCGGGACGCCGGCGCGTTGCAGCGCCATCATGCATTCGAACGGGTCCTGCGTTCGGGTCCATTCCTCAACGGTCGCGTCAAGCGAATCCTGGTGCAGAAGCCTGTGCTGAAGCGAGTTGAAGCGCCGGTCCTCCAGCCATGCCCCCTGCCCTGCCACGCGAGCCAGCGCGTGCCATTCGTCATCCGTGAAGCAGGCGATGGCGATCCAGCGGTCGGTCCCCGCGCAACGATACGCACCGTGCGGCGCCGCGGGCTTGTAGGGCGAGCGATTGCCGTAACGCCGCCACGTCCGTTCATTCGCCGACCAGTCGAGAATCGTTGTTCCAGTCAGGAACAATCCCGACTCGCACTGTGAGGCATCGATCCACTGACCTTCACCCGTGCGCTCGCGGTAATACAGCGCGCCGAGGATCGCCAGTGCGTAACCATATGCGCCCATCCAGTCGAGATACGAATATCCCCAACCCACGGGCATCGCCGGCTCCGGCAGTCCGGACATGTCGCCTTGCCCGCCGAATGCCGCCGCGACGGGTCCGACCGTGCGCATCCGCCCATACAGCCCGTGCGAGCCCATGCCCGATTGCTGGATGTAGATGATATCCGGCCGGATCGACTTCATCACGTCATAGCCGAGACCCAGCCTCTGCAGCACACCAGGCGAAAAGCCCTCCGCGACAACATCGCAGATGCGCACAAGGTCCTTGGCGATCTGCAAACCCTTCGGATGGCGGATGTTCAGCGAAATCCCACGCTTGCCGGCGTTCTTGTTGTTGAACTGCCCGCCCATGTCGTGGTCCTTGACGCCGGGCAGCGGACCGGTCGCCGCGTCTCGCGCCGCACGACCGCCGATCGGCGCCATCGCCGCCAGCCGCGTGTCGGGATTGTCCTTCCACTCTACCTTATAACTTTCCGCACCCATTGCCGCGAGGAACCGTGTGCCACCCGCCGACGCCAGGAACCAGGCGAAGTCCAAAATCTTCACGCCCTGCAAAGGGAATGGCTTGTTATGCAGCGCCGACACGAGCGGGTTCGCATGCACGCGCGGTTCAGCGGGAACACTCGGCCGCCGAACCGATTCGCCAAGCACCGACGCGGTGTCTTCGCCCAGCAGCGGCGCACGCCGACCCACCTGCCAGCTTGTCTTCGTCGCCAGCCACTTGCTGGTGGGGTAGCGAAAGCTCCGGCCGTGCTCTGGATGCGGCACATCGGCAAAGCTCTTGCGTCGCAGCCAATGTTCGTCGAGCGCATTCTCGTGCGGCTTGCGCAGCGGTGCCCACAGCAGCCCGGCATCCTGCGCCTCGCGCCACGGCATGTCCTTGTAGGCCCAGGCGCGGACAAAGCGCTGGACGACATCGAGCATGTGCGAGCGCGCCTCGTCGCTGCCGGCCGTTCCGGGCACCGCGCGGGCCTTCAGGTCGGTCTCGGGCGGCGGCGGCTGGAGATCGGCCTGCGCGTTGTACTTGGTCAACAGCGGCACGAGGTTGTTGAGGTCGCGCGCCCCCATCCCGTGGGTGATGAACCAGCGCCCGTCCTTGGTGTGGCAGATGCTTGGGGAGTGGTTCGGCCCCTCGGAGGCATGACGGCAGGTCAGCCGCCACAACGGCACCCGGCGCATCACCCAGAACATCAGATCCTGCTCGGGGTTTTTCGACACCGCCTCGTGGATCGCGAGCGACACGTCCTGCCCCTCCCCCGAGCGCTCGCGGTGGATGAGGGCGCCGATGATGCCGGTCGCCATCTGCTCGCCGGCGATGTGATAGGCGTGCCAGATCTGCGGCGCGATCGGCGGCGTGTCGTATTCGAAGTTGGGGTCGGGGTCGTAGCCGCAATTCATCATCGGGCCGCCGAGCGCGAGGTGGATCAGGTCCGACCCCTTGAAGTCCTTCCACGGCCCGTCATCCCCGAACGGGGTCATCCGCGCCGTCACCAGCGCCGGAAAGCGGGCGTTGAGCGCCGCGTGGTCGAGCCCCAGCACCTCGTTCAGCGCGCCGCAGCTTGCGTCCAACAAGATATCCGCACCGCCGAGCAGGCCCAGCATGTGCTCGCGGCCGGCCGGCGATTGCAGCTCGAGCACAACCGATTTCTTGTTCCGGTTGTAGTTCCAGAAGAACAGCGAGCGTTCGAGCCCAGGCTCGTCGTCGAGATAGGGACCGATCCGGCGGGTCGCATTGCCCTCGGGCGGCTCGATCTTGATCACCTCGGCGCCGAGCCCGGCGAGCAAGAGGCCGCAATATTCGGCGCGCTCGTCGGACGGATCGCGATGGGGCGGCTCGGCACCGCGCGGGACATCGCCAACGCGGTCGTGTTCTTCGCCTCCGACCTCGCC
>DASXFW010000097.1:0-7642 GCA_036489395.1 Acetobacteraceae bacterium
GAGTTCATGGGGGCGCTCCACGGGAATTCGCCCCAAAACTGCCGCATGGCGATCAAATCGACACCACCCGATTTTCGCCGAAAACCTGTGCGGGATAACGATTTTCAGACAGATCGTTTCAGGTTAACCGGACAGCAGTGAACCGCGATAGGTGCCGCGCAAAGCCTCGCGGTCGATGGTGCGGTAGCGCACGAGATCGTCCATCGTGATGTAGCCACCGGTGTCCGCCATGTGCGCCGCATAGTGCTTGCCGAGCGTGCCGCCGTACAGCAGGTCCGGTCCCTTGCGTGCGATGGAGCGCAACGTCTCCGCATAGTCGCCGGCGACCAGCCTCGTGCCTGGCTTGATAGGCGCGCCGTCCGGCAGATAGAGCCGCGAGATGTCCGCATCGAGCGCCATATCAGAGGCGCAGTCGGACACGCATTCATGCAGATAGGGGGTGACACGGAAGCCGCGCGAGGCGTGCCGGATCGCCGGTTCCGTCACGTCGGCCAACGAGAACGTGCCGAAACGGCGCAGCGCCTCGCACCATCCCATCAGGTTGCCAGGCGCGGCAACGGCGGTGGGACCGAGCGCATTCTTGCGGCCGATCGTGTCCATGGTTCCGGGTGCGGCGTTCGGATCCGGTGTGAACGTGGCGGGGCCGGTCGCGAGCGGCGCGGTGCTCTGGCCGTCGATGACGTGGTGCGTGCCGTCCGCGGTGCGGATATGCGCCATACCACCACCGAGCACGCCGACCATCATCGGTTCCACCACGGTCAGCGTGAAGAACGCGGCGATGGCGGCGTCGATCGCGTTGCCACCGGCGGCCAGCATTTCGGCACCGGCAGCGGAGGCAAGCGGATGGTTGGTCACCACCATGCCGCGCGTGCCCGTCGCTGGCCTTTTCTCGCAGGTGAAGACAGTGCCGGCGTGGCTGCGCCAGTCGGAATGCGGCATGATGTGGGTGTCCCGGTTACGAAGCGTCAAGACGATGGCGCGAGAATGCCGCGGTGGGAAGGGATCGCCCGCCTGTCATGGCGACCGTCTGTCGTTGCGAGTTGGCCACCGGCCTTGGATGAAACGGCGTCGGCGGCTTGACGTAGGTTTCCCTTCCTCTTGAGGCAGGGGGGTATGGGGAGGGGTCGAAACGTAAGCATCGACCCCTCCCCCAACCCCTCCCTCAAGGGGAGGGGGGAATCTACGTCAAGCGGCCGCCGGCGGCCGGTGGGGAACTTGCAATGACAGAGCTGACGGTTATGCAGTCGCCGTCTGCGGCACTGCCTGCGACTCCTCGACCAGCCGGGTCACGGCCGGATAGTCCACCTTCCCTGTCGCCAGCAAGGGTACCGACGCCACCGTCAGGACCGCGCGCGGTACCATGAGTTCTGCAATACCGCGTTGACGTGCGAACCCCAGCAGAGCGCGCATCTCGGCGCCTTTATGCGTCGTGACGAGCAACAGCGCCTCGCCCTTGCGTGCGTCGGGCAGGCCGATCACCGCGTGGCGCGCGTCCGGCCACAACGCCAGCGCCAGCGCTTCGGCGGCTTCCATCGACACCATCTCGCCGCCGATCTTGGCGAAGCGCTTCACCCGGCCAACAATCGTCATGAACCCCGCGGCATCCACGGACACGATATCGCCGGTGTCGTACCAGCCGTCGGTCAGAGGCTCTACCACCCCGGGGGCGGTGTCATGCAGATAGCCCAGCATCACATTGGGCCCGCGCACGAGCAGCCGGCCACCCGCATCGATGCCGGCAACAGGCTGCAGCCGCCATTCGATGCCGGGCAGGAAGCGTCCCGTCGTGCCGGGGCGCGCGTGCATCGCGGTGTTCAGCGTCAGCACCGGGGAGGTTTCGGTCACGCCGTAGCCTTCCATGATCCGCGCGCCGAACCGGTCGGAAAACAGACGCCGTGTGTCTTCCTGCACTTTCTCCGCGCCGCCAAAGATGTAGCGCATGGCGTGGAAATCATATGGATTGGCGTAGCGGCCCCAGCCGCGCAGGAACGTGTCGGTGCCGAAGGTGATCGTCGCGTCGGTGTCGTAGATCAGCGCCGGCACGATGCGGTAGTGCAGCGGCGTCGGGTAGTGGAACGTGCGAACGCCGGACACCAGCGGAAGTATGGTGCCGCCGGTCAGGCCGAACGCGTGAAACACCGGCATGGCGTTGAATGCGATGTCGCCGCCGTTGAAGTCGATCACCGAGGCAACCTGCGCACAGTTCGCCAGGATGTTGCGGTGGCTCAGCGCCACGCCCTTCGGCGTACCTTCTGAACCGCTGGTGTAAAGCACCACCGCCGGTGCATCGGGATCGACGAACGCGCCGGGCAGCCGGCGGGCTCGCCACCGGTCGCGCAGACCGTGCAGCTTCGCGCGCGTGCCGAGCGTCGTGCGCAGGTCCTCCAGCCAGATGAAGCGGACTTCGGCCGCCATGCGTTCCGCCACCGCGGCCAACCGGCCTTTCTCCACGAATGTGCGGCTCGACACGACGGTGCGCGCACCGGCGACGCGGCAGGCCGCCAGCATATTCGCCGCGCCGGCGGACACGTTCAGCAGGCACGGAACAACACCAAACGCCTGCAGGCCCAGGAACGACACGATCGTGGCAATGGCGTTCGGCAACATCAGCGCGACATGGGTCTCGCCCGCCGTTGCGTCGCGCAGCGCACGACCCAGCACGACGCTGCCCAGCACCACGCGGTCGTAGCTGATCGGCGCGCGGCCGGTATCCTCGACGATCAGCGTGCGGCCGCCGTGCAACGCCCGCGCATCCAGGACAGCCGAGAACAACGAACGCGCGGGGTCCTTGCCAGAGAAGACGGCGGCGACCATCGCGTCCTGCAGCGCGCGGCCAGTCAGTTCGCGACGCTGGCGGGGCGTTAGCGTTGCGTCCGGCGGCGCCAGAGTCACCGGCGGCAGGATGCGCAGAGTCACGCGCGGGAACCAGCGCTGCCGCAACCGGCCGCGCATGCGATTGAAGCGGCTGAACTGCAGGCCGTCGATGCAGATCGGCACGATCCGCGCGTGCGATTTGTCGGCGACCATCGCCGCACCTTCGTACACCTTCATCAGCGAGCCGGTGTGCGTCATGCGGCCTTCGGGAAAGATCATCAGGCGGCGGTCGCGATCGCGTACCGCTTCCACCATGCGCTTCACCGCATAGGGCGATTGCACGTCCACCGGAAACGTTTCGACCATGGCGAGGAACGGCCTGAAGTACCATTTTGCCGCCTGCCCCGTGTGGATGGCGAAGGTCACGTCGCCGGGCAGGAATGCAGCGAGCAGCGGGGCGTCGAGATAGGACTGGTGGTTGGCGACGATCACCACGCGTCCCCGGGCGGCACGGTAGTTGTCGAGACCGTGCACCTGTACGCCGTGGAAGGTGCGAAAGTACCAACGCAGGACGGCGGCATACATCTCGCGCGGCAACATACGAACGATCCAGACGGCAACGAGAAGATTGGCGATCGCGGCCAGATGCAACACGGCGGGCGCGCGCAGGCCGGCAGCGGCGAGGGCCGCCGTTGCCGCGGCACCGGCCACCATGAAGAGCGCGTTCATGATGTTGTTGGCGGCGACCATGCGGGATCGCTCGAATGGCGCGGCGGTGTCCTGGATGATCGCGTAAAGCGGCACCGAGAACATGCCGCCGCACGCAGCGACCAGGAACAAGTCGGCGTCCATGCGCCAGCCGGACCAGGTTGAAAGGGCGACGGCCGCGGTCGCGATGTCGCCGGCGGAATGTGCCGCGGAAGCGAAGTCCCAGCAGAACAAGGAAATGCCCAGCGCGGCGAAGGGAACCAGGCGGGCGGATACCTCGCCGTGCAGCAGCCGGGCGCACTGGATGGAACCGGCGCCGACGCCGACCGCGAACACCGTCAGCAGCAGCGTCAGCACGCTGCCGCCGCCGCGCAGGGTGTCGCGCGCGACGATGGGGAACTCGGTGATCAGCGTGGCGCCCATGGTCCAGAACCACGACAGGCCGAGCACGGACAGCCAGATCGGCCGGATCGTCGCTGCGTGGCGCATCACACGCCAGGTGTCGGAGAAGACGTTGGGCGAGATGCGCAGCGACGGATCGGCGGCGGGCACCGGCGGTACGCAGGCGGCAGCAGCCAATCCAAGCAACGACAACGCGACGCCGGTGGCGCCGACCAGCACGGTGCCGTGGCGGAACAAGATCAGCGCGCCGCCCGCGACGGTGCCGGCGACGATGGCGAGGAAGGTAGTGGCCTCGATGACGCCGTTGCCGGCCACGAGTTCGTCCTCGGCGAGGTGCTCTGGCAGCACGCCGTATTTCACCGGGCCAAACAGCGCGGCCTGCACGCCGAGGCCGGCCAGGATGGCGAGCAAGGCGGGGACGCTCTCGGTCAGAAAGGCCGCGGCGGAGGCGAGCATCAGCACCACCTCGGCCGCCTTGCAGGCCAGGATGACGCGCGGCTTGGGATAGCGGTCGGCGAGCTGGCCGGCGGTGGCGGACAGCAGGATGTAGGGTGCGATGAACAAGGCGCCGGCAAGGGCGGACAAGCCTGCGCCGCCGATGCGGAGCTGGAAGATCGCCAGCACCACCATGGCGTTCTTCACCAGGTTGTCGTTCAGCGCGCCACAGGACTGCGCCAGCGCGAGCGGCCACAGCCGGCGGGTTCGCAGCAGTCCGAGCGGGGTGACGGACATGGCGATGTCCTCTCAGGCTGAGCCATTCGCGCGAGGCTGAGCCCCACCGTCATGGCCGGGCCATGACGGGGTTTCCGCGGACCTGCTAGACCGCCTCGGCGGTGAACCGCCCGGCCGATGGGGCGGCGCAGCAGCGGCAGCCACCGGGATGCGCCCGCATCGGTGTTGCGGCAGCGGTTTCCAGCTTCGCGGCGCCGCCGAGTGCGGGGGCGCTGAGGAACGCGCGCGGGGCGGGATCGCCGCACGCCGGGCAGGGCTGTGGCTGGGCGAACTCGGCCATCGGGCGAACTTCGCTGAACACGCCGCAGGTCTCGCAGCTATAGTCGTAGGTGGGCATCGACGCCTCGCGATGGGGATCGGACGATGGCGGATGCTGCCATCATTGCCGGGTGCCGGTCCAGCCCGCGGCGCCGGATCGCGTCAGGGGGACCAGGGCCAGGCCGCCGATGACCAGGAACACTCCCAGGCGTTCCATGACCAGCGTCATCCATCCGCCATGGGCCGCGGCCAGCGCCGGCACGGTGATCGCGCCGGCAAGAGCAACCCCGGTCGCGCAGAGCATCGGCAGTGCGGCACGCAGCGGACGCAACATCCCGGTGCCGAGTGCCCGCCCGTTGATCCAAAGGCTATACGGCAACACGACAAGCTGCGCCGCCACCCATACCAAAGCCGCCTGTGTCGCATTGCCGGGACGCAGGATCGCCACCCCTGCGAGCGTGGTAACGGCGCACGCGAGGTTGCCGCCAACCGCGCGGCCGATCTGGCCACGCGCGACCACGGCGACGCCGGCGGGAAACATCACGCAGAGCACGGCCATCAACGCGATCAACGGCTCGGCTGCCGCGCCCGCCGACATCCACGCCCGGCCGAGCACCCGCGCGGTGAACGGACCGACCGCCAGCGCCATCAGGCCGCACAACGGCAGCATCGCCAGGCTGATCCATCTCAACATGCGATCGCACGCGGCACGCAGCGCCGGGATATCGGCCTGGTGCTCGGATAGTACCGGCAGGGTCAGGCGCCACAGCGCGGTGGAGCTCAGCTCCCGTACCGTATCGACCAGGCGGAACGCCATGTGGGTCTCGCCCAGAACGCTCGGGCCGGCCGTGCCGCCGAGCAGCAGGGCGAACAAGCGATAGCGCGCGGCCAGCACCAGCGTGCTGGCAGTCAGCGGCAGGCCGACGCGGAGCAGGGTGACGATGTCGGTCCGTCGGCAGGCGGCGCGGGGGCGCCAGCGGGCACGCAGGAGCAATGTCAGCGCCCCGGCGCCGGAGCCGACCGCCTGTTGCAGCACGGGTGCCCAGGCGCCGGCGCCTGACAACGCCGCCACGACCCCGGCCAGCGTGCCCAGCCCCTGGCCGATCACGGCGCGGCCGGCCAGGGCGCGGTAGGCTCGGCGGCGGGTCAGCAGGCCCTGCACCACGCCGCCGGCGCCGACCAGCGGCAATGGCGGCGCAAGCAGCAGGCACATCGGCACCAGCCGGCTGTCGTGCAGCGCCACTGCCAGCGCCCAGCCGCAGCCTGCCTGCGCTGCCGCCGCCAACAGGCCCACCAGGCTCGATCCCCAGAACGCGCTGGACGCCATGCCGTCGTCGAGCGCCGCGCACTGCACCAGGGCGTCGGAGAACAAGGCGTTGACCGTCACCCACAACAGCACGTGCACCGCGACCGCCGCGGCGCCGATGCCGAACTCGCTGGGTCCGATGAGGCGGGCGATGACGAAGGCGCCAAGGAAGGACAGGACGGCGGAGACCGCGGCCTCGGTTCCGGCCCAGAACACGCTGCGGACCGATGCGGCCTTCATGTGTTCTGCGGCGGCGCGGCGCGGTGCCCGGCCAACGCGACGCCGCCCAGCAGAGCGACGATCGGCGCCAGCAGCATGACCCGGCTGCCGTAACGATCGTGCGGTGCGGACAGGCCGCCGGCGATCAGCGCGTTGCCGAGGATGGCGAGCAACACGGCAGCGGCGAACCCGGCGGCGAGATGGCCTCGGCGCAGGCCCAGCAGCAGGACGCCCAGGCACGCGGCGACGCCCGCCTCGACGATCGCGCGATGCAGTTCCAATAGCCAGGGCGGCACCTTCAATTGGGCGTTGGACTGCCGCGATGCGGCGTACGTCGCATATTCGAACCCGGGAAAATCACGCGCGATCCACGGCGCGACGGTGGCGGGACAGGGCGACAGCCCGTCGCCGGTCGCGAACTCGCCAAGCTGGGTGAGGCCGTTGTGCAGCCAGGCCTTGAGCTCGGTGGCTGGCTCGGCACGCAGCGCGGCGAAGATGATGGCGTCTGCCTCGGCGGAGACGGCCTTATGACCGCCGGCCTGCAGGATCGGGCTGGCCGGGGACCACAGGAACGCATCTGAAGTTGTGGGAAAGTCGTCGAGGCCGGTGCACAGCCGCCAGCCGGTCCGCGGGCAGTCGCGCAACAGCACGTGCATGCCCGGGCCGTCGTAAATGATCCGCGCCAGCAGGAAGACGTTGCCGAAGGGGGATGGCGACACGCGCCGAAAGGCCGCGATGTTCACCGCAACAAGTGCGGCCAGGGCCATGACGGGCGGTGCGACGGCACGTAACGATCCGCGCCGTCCGAGCGGCGCCGCCGCTCCCAGGAGCCGGCGCAGCGGCAGCAGCACCAGCAGCAGGCCGAGCGACAGTGGCACACTGGACTGCTGTGCGGCGATCATGAACGCGGAGAACACCGTCAGCCAGGCGCCCTCGGGCCGGGACAGGCGTTCCGGCGCGAGGATCAGCAGCGCCAGGGCAAGCACCAGCAGGGGCGTGAAGACGTCCGGCATCAGTTGGGACGTGAACCAGGGAAGCGCGGTGCCCAGGGTAACGACGCCGGTCAGTGGCACGAGGCGCCAGGCGGAGGGCCGCCGCAAATTCAAATGCCCCCCCTCCCCTTGTGGGAGGGGGATGGGGGGAGGGGTGCGAACATCCGCGGACCTTCGCCGAACGAACCCCTCCCCCCATCCACCTCCCACA
>DASXFW010000121.1:0-3664 GCA_036489395.1 Acetobacteraceae bacterium
CGTTACGAAGCGACCTCTCCCCCTGGCCCCCTCCCTCAAGGGGAGGGGGGAACCTTGTTTCTTGTTAGGAAGCGCAGCGACGAAACAACCTCTCCCGAGACGGCTTCGTCGCTGGGCTTCTAACAAGAAACCGGAGCCCCCTGTCATTGCGAGGCCGCTTGGCCGAAGCAATCCCGTTCCTGACGAGCTGCCGGCGGCTGGTCACGAATGGGATTGCTTCGGCCAAGCGGCCTCGCAATGACAGAATGCTGCCGTTTCTTCAGGGAGGGTCGGCCGCCGCCGGCCGGTGGCCAACTCGCAATGACGGGCCTGCCACGATTGACCACGGACATCCTGCCACACACACTCGACGCAGGATTCCGTGGAGCGTCCCATGAAAGTCTTCGTCTTTGACTTGCTTGCATACGGCGAGCACCTCGACCACCTGAAGATCGGCAACGAACTGCCGTATCCGCTGACATCGCAACATTTCAAATCCGACGTCGCGGTGCGCACCTATGCCGAACACCTGGACGCGTGGGAGGAGATCGACCGCCTCGGCTATGATGGGCTCGGCTTCAACGAGCACCATTGCTCGCCCTACGGCCTGATGAATTCGCCCAACCTGATGGCGGCGTCGGCGGCGCAGCGCACGAAGCGCGTGAAGCTGCTGATCTACGGCAATTTGCTGCCGCTGCACGAGCCGCTGCGCCTGGCGGAAGAGCTTGCCATGCTCGACTGCCTGAGCAACGGCAGGCTGATTTCCGGGTTCGCCCGCGGCATCCCGCGCGAATACCAGGTGCACAACGTCGCACTGTCGGAATCACGCGCGCGCTTCGAGGAAGCCTACGAAATCGTTACCCGCGCCTGGACCGACGACGTCTTCTCCTATCAGGGAAAGTACTGGTCGTATCGCGACGTGGCGCTGTGGCCGCGCCCGGTGCAGACGCCGCATCCGGAAATCTGGATGCCGATCGTCGGCAGCAAGGAATCGATCGAGTTCGCCGCCAGGCATAACATCCGCATTACACCCGGCCTCGCGCCCGGCGGCTTGCAGGACGACATCATCCGCTATTACGCGAAGTGCCTGACGGCGAACGGCCATGCGATCACCCCCAACCACCTGTCGCTCGGCCTGTCGGTCTATGTCGCCGATAGCAAAGCGCAGGCGGTCAAGGAATGCGGTCCCTATCTGCTGTATTTCAACCGCACCCTGTTCAGCCATGGCAACTTCACCGAGACCAGCCTGCAACGCCAGTTCGGTTACACGTCCGATGCGTCGCTCGATTACGTACGGCCGGAGAACCGCCACGCGGGCGAACATGCGCGCGAGGATTTCCGCGGCATGACAATGGAAGGCGTTGCGAAGCTGGCGGAGCGCCTGCCGTGGGGCACCCCGCAGGAGGTCGCGCAGCGCATCATCGCGCTGGCGGATCATACCGGTGCCAACACGGTACAGATCGGCTTCAACCGTGGCGCCATGCCGCAGGAGATGTTCCTCGAACAAATCCGCCGCTTCGCGCGCGACGTGCTGCCGATCGTGCAGGCGCACCAGGTGGCGCGTGTGCCGGCAGCAGAAGCAGTGGCAGCGTAGCGCCGGGGGGCGGGCATGCAGAACATCAGCGGCAAGGTCGCCTTCGTCACCGGCGCGGCGAACGGCATCGGCCTCGGCATCTGCCGCGCCCTGGCACGCGCCGGCGCGCACGTGGCGCTGGCCGACATCCAGCCGGACGCGCTGGAACGCGCATGCTCCGAAATCGCCGCGCTCGGCGTACGCGCGATCGCGCTGACGCTGGACGTGTCGGATGCGGATGCGGTCGCACGCGCGGCCGACGCGGTGGAAGCGGAATTCGGCAAGGTCCACATCGTCTGCAACAACGCCGGCATCTCGCTGGGCAATGTCCGCCTGCTGGACATGACCCGCGCCCAATGGGACTGGATCTTCGGCGTCAACGTGTTTGGCGTGGTCAACGGCGTGCAGGTCTTCGTGCCGCGCATCCTGCGGCATGGCGAGGGTGGCCATATCGTCAACACCGCTTCGATGGCGGGCTTGCAGGTCAATCCAAATATCCCCGGCATCGGTGCCTACGCGATGACCAAGCATGGCGTCATCGCGCTGTCCGAGGCACTGGCCATGGAACTGCGCGGGAGTGGCGTGGGCATTTCCGTGCTGTGCCCGGCGCAGGTGGAGACGACGCTGTATGATTCCGGGCGGCGGCGTCCCGACCGTTTCGGCGGCAGCTATCAGCGTGCGGATCTGGATCAGGCGCGCGCACGTTCCTCGACAGGCCTGTCTGCCGATGCGGTGGGCAAGCATGTCGTGCACGCGATCCGTCACGACGAGTATTTCATCTTCACGCATCCGGAAGCGCGGGACCGGGTCGAGGAACGTCATGCCCGGATGATGGCGGGGTTCGATGCGGCACGGCGTTACCCAGGTGGATGACTGCCCGCCCTATTGGCCGGACGAGCCGTGGCATGGGAACCGATGCGGCAATCTTTGGCGGGGCTTGTGCGGTTCGACCCCGCCAGTACGAAGCAGTCCGCGCAGCACCAGAGACCGTGATGCCCGTCCCAACTTGAACCGGGCGCGCAAATCGTAATCTCTTCCGTCATGCGTCCACGCACCGGCCTCGCCGCGATCAATTTCTTTCTGGCGGACGTGGCGGGCGGCCTTGGGCCGTTCCTCGCCACCTGGCTCGCCGGCGCAGCGCACTGGTCGCCAGAACGAGTCGGAATCGTCCTGACCGTAATCGGCCTCGCCGGCATCGCGTTTGCCGGTCCGGCGGGCGCGCTGGTCGATGCGCTCGGATGCCCGCGGTTGCTGCTGGCATTGGGCACGCTGATCGTGGCGATCGGCACGCTGGCGCTGCTACCAGCACGACATCTCGCGCCGGTGCTGGTTTCGCAGATTGCGGTCGCTGCAGCGGCGGCGCTGATTGCACCCGCGCTGACCGCCCTCACGCTTGGCATTGTCGGCAAGGAAACATTCCCCGCACAGCAGGGACGCAACCAGGCATGGAATCACGCCGGCAATGTCGTCGCGTCCGTGCTGATCGCCTGGCTCGCCGGCACCATCGCCGGTATCTCTGCCTTCTGGGTGTTCTCCGGCATGGCCCTGGCGAGCGGCATCGCATTGCTGACCATCCGCCGCAGCGATGTGGACATCGATCGTGCGCGCGGACGCACCGCAGGCGCGCCGCATGTGACGCTGACCAGCGTGCTGACCGATCGGCGCGTGCTGCTGGTCTGCGTCGGCCTGATGATGTTCCACTTGAGCAACGCCGCGATGCTGCCGCTGCTCGGGCAGCGCATGGCTGATGTCGGGCACGGCAATGCCACGCGCTGGCTGGCGATCTGCGTCATCGTCGCGCAACTGACGATGGTGGGAGTGGCCGCGGCCACAGCATGGGCATCCATGCGCATCGCCCGGTCGTGGTTGTTCCTGATCCCGTGTCTGGTATTGCCGGTGCGCGGCGCGATGGCGGCGTTCGCCTGGGCGCCGGAATGGCTGCTGCCGATCCAGGTGCTGGATGCATGCGGCGCGGGATTGCTCGGCGTGTCGCTGCCGATCCTGATCGCGGACTACACCTGGGGCAGCGGGCATACGCAGACCGCGCTGGGTGTGGCCAACATGTTCCAGGGCGTGGGCGCGGCGCTATCAACCACGGTGGGCGGGGTGCTC
>DASXFW010000124.1:0-9040 GCA_036489395.1 Acetobacteraceae bacterium
CGCTCGCGCTCTTCCGCACTCAGCTTCACGACATACTTTTTTACGGCAATCTCTTTCGCGGCCACGAATCGGCTCCGTCGTTACGTTACGGAGCTATCGATTCGGACGTCCTACCCAATGTCAATGACGTGGCCGACTAGCTCGTTGACCAAATCCTGCAACGCCAGGCCGCTATCGGTAAAGGTCGATGAAAGACATTGCTCGACATACGCGACGATCTTGCTGCTCGAAATCACCCCGAAAAATTGCCTGAGCTCTTGAGAGCAAAGGGATCCGTCGCGAAGGTTTCCGTCCCCTGCCACCTTCACCACCTGCTCGATGGTGAATTGTTCAAACGCCTGGGGGTTTGAATTCCATAACTCAACTAATGCCATCCCGAACCTCCCTCGTTGCCCGCGCTGCTGCAACCACCCGCCGAAACACCGGCGCCCCATACAACTGGCGTTCGCACAGCAACCGCGTCTTCTCCGCAACCTCACCGAACGGATCGGCACGGATGGCGGCGATCAGTGGGACCCAGTCAAGCATGCGACCCCGCGCGAGAATGTCCTCGATCGCCGCAAGCGTGAACGCCTCATGCGTCAGGTGACGGTGCTTCATACCTCCGGCGGCTCCCGTGTCTCGGCTGGCGGTGACACCTCTCCGCCCGCGCGCGTGTTGCGCCACGCATCGATCCTGGTTCGCGCCTGCTCCCCCGCCGCCGAGGCCTCCGCTTGCAGCGCCCCAACGCAACGCTCCAGCAGCGCATCCGAAACTTTGCCGCACACCTCGGCAACATGAGTCCAGCGATCGAACGGTGGCCGGACGCCCTTATACTCCGCAAGATCGACGCTATCGAGATCGTACGGCTGCGGCGCGGCAAGCTGCATCACAAGCTGAGTGCGCATCGCCCATGGATCGCCATTGTCCTGCGGATAAAGCTCATCCATGCGCCACAACGCGTCGGCAGCGACATCAAAGCCCATATGCGACGCCAGCGCGGCGACATCCAGGTAATCCCGCGTCGCGTTGCGCGTGAGGCACAGAAACGCCTTGATCCGCAGCGTCTCCGGCAAGGTCGGCAGAACCACGTCATGATTGCCGACACGCATGACCGTGGTTTCCAACGGCTTCTGCCGGCGCAATTGCCGCACACCCGTCTCAACCCCGTCCAGGGATCCGAGGATCAGCACCGGGCGCATAACCCGCGCCGTCTTCCATCCGGCAACCGCCTCCAGCTCGGCCAGGACTGCGTCGAAGCGTTCTCGCAAGTCGGCAACTACATGATCGTGGTCAAACGACAGACGGTGCCCCGCGTACAGGGCGGAGGCTGTCCCGCCGACCAGCACCGCCTCCGGCAACAGATGCTGCAACCGGCACAGCGATTCCAGCACCCGCTCCCACGCGTCCGACTGTTCCTCGCCCTCAACCATGATCGCATCGTATCACGGCGCCAATCGACAGCCCAACCGCCGTCGCACCGCGTACCGCTGCGCCCGGCAATCCCTCGCTGTGCCGGCCCGGACGATCGGCCGCGCGACGGGACGGCAGCCTGCCCGAGCCGAACCGCCGGGTCGGCATCGGCGGCGCGGGATAACGCCCCAGCTTCGAGTTCCAATACGCCCAGGACCGCGCATCGATGATGCCAGGCGGCGCCTTCCGCAGCGCCTCGGCAAACTCGGCTTGCGGCTGGCATCCGATAGGCCTAGATATGGGTGCCCATACAGAAGTTCCCATATAGCCATATCGAACATGAAAACCACGATCGAGATCGCCGATCCACTGCTGCGTGAAGTCCGCAAGCTTGCAACACGCGAAGGCGTTACCCTGCGCACGCTGGTCGAGCGCGGGCTTCAACGCGTGGTAACCGAAAGCAAACACACCCTGCCGTTCACGCTGCGGCGTGTCAGCTTCAAGGGCGAAGGCCTGCAGATCGAATTTCGCGATGCAGCGTGGGAGGCACTGCGTGAGGCGGCCTATCAGGGCCGCGGCGGGTGATCGCCGTCGATACCAACATTCTTGTCTATGCACATCGCGAGGATTCTCCATTCCACGACGCGGCCTACCGTCGGTTGGCTTCCCTTGCCGAGGGTGCGGCGAGTTGGGCAATCCCATGGCCCTGCCTGCATGAGTTCCTTGCCATCGTCACACATCCACGCATCTACGCGCCGCCTACACCCTTGAGCACGGCGCTTGCCCAGGTTGACGCGTGGATCGAATCGCCGAGCCTGGTACTGCTCGCCGAATCGACCAGCCACTGGCTGACCTTACGCAATCTGCTGACCACCGGCCGAATCGCCGGTCCGATGGTGCATGATGCGCGCGTCGCCGCGCTATGCCGCCAGCACGGGGTGCGGGAGCTGTGGTCGGCCGATCGCGACTTTGGCCGGTTTTCCGGACTGCTTGTGAAGAATCCGCTCGTTGGCTAGGCGCGTGAACCGGCTCCTTTGATCTTACACTGGTTTGGCACTCATGTTCATCAGCACCTGACCAACTACGTAAAGTTTCAGGGGTTGATGCCGCGCAGCTTACCCAGCAGGTCGCGCACCTCCTGATAGGTCATGCTGCCGGTACTCCAGTTTTCGGTATCGATCTTGCGAACGTCGCTGAACGGCTTATGCGTCGCTCCGTCAAAGGCGGCGATCGGCTCACTCGGCCCATCAGCATGGTCCAGCCGGTAATTTGGCAGATGACCCGTGCCGGTGATTCCTATTCTAACGACGACGGTCCCATACTCTCGCTGCATGCGGCTCAGGTTCGAAACCACGTGACGAACATAGTCTTCAGCTTTGGCCAACGTGGAAACGACGTCCGCGATAGTCGCATCGAGCGGTAGTCTCTTTGCTGGCATTTACGATCCTTGAGATCCTTATCGTTGCTACCACTCCAGCGGAACAAGGTCCCCTCACCCCGCAATCCCCAGCAGCTTCGCCGCCGTCCCGCCCAGGATGCCAATCCGCTGATCGTCCGTCAGCCCCGGCGTGTTCAGCACCAGATCCACTTCCGTGCTGGTCCACGGGAACGGATAATCCGTGCCGATCATGATCTTGTCCGGCCCCGTCTCTGCGATCAGGTGGCGCAACGCCTCAGGCGTGAACACGATCGTGTCGAAATAGAGCTGCCCGTCGCGCAGGTACGAAGTCGGGTTCTTCTTCGGCAGCGGCCCCACCCGGTTCGGGAAGCACCTTGTCACCGCATCGGACCGGTTCGCGTAGGACGGCAGGAACCCGCCGCCGTGTGCCGCACAGATCTTCAACCCCGGGAACCGGTCCAGCGTGCCTTCGAAGATCAGGTGCGACAGCGCGATCGTCGTCTCCAGCGGATTACCGATGGTGTTGGTCAGCAGGCCGCTGCCGTCCAGCCGGCCGCTCGGCTCCAGTTCGCGCACGCCCAGTGGGTGCATGAACACCAACACGCCGAGCTCCTCGCACTTCGCCCAGAACGGATGGAATCTCGGATTGGCCAGCTCCTGTCCGGCAACGCTCCCCGCCACGCCAACCCCGCGGAACCCCAGCTTCTTCACCGCATGTTCTACTTGCTCCGCGGCGAGCTCCGGATGCTGCAACGCCGCCGTGGCGAACGCGACGAACCGGTCGGGCGACGCGGCGCAGAACTCCACCAGCGCCTCGTTCTGCACGCGGATCAGCTCGGCCGCCGCGTCGCGTTCGGCGCGATACCAGTACGGGTTGATGCTCAGCGCCTCCACATCGATACCCTGCGCGTCCATCGCGGCGATCCGCGTGGATGTGTCGTGCATCAGCAGGCCCGGCGCCTCGAGCGGATGATTGATGATCGCCGCCGCCGCCGGGACGATGCAGTGCGCGTGCACGTCGATCGTCTTCACGCGCTTGCCGTTGACCACCACTTCGCGCCGGCGTGGCGCCGATGCGGGCGGCGGCGCGGCGCTCGTCGTGCCGCACCCAACGAACGCAAGGCTTGCAAGAGCCCCGGCCAGCAATCCTGTGGCGATCGGCATTTCCATCCCCCAATGTCGTGTCGTTTGGTTCATCGGCCTACTACGCCAAATCACCCACGGACGAAAGACACGACGCGCGACCGTCATTCCTTCGTCACGCCGCCGCCACGATCTCCATCGTGGAATGCCTGAACTGCGGCGAATCGCGCTGCCCCACACTCAACGGCAACGCAAGCACTGCCACTTCCAGCGCCCGCGCTCCCAATATGCCGACCGCCGCGGTGACATCGAACCGAGGCTCGGTATCCGGAAACGTCGCCGGGCTATGCGTCCGGCCCATCGCGATCGCGCCGACGCTGATCCAGGAAGCCACATCGCCAGGGCGCGCCAGTGCGATTTCCACCGACGTCGGCCGATCGCCTGGTTCGACGCCGCGGATCTTCAGCACACAGTGCGCGGCGTCCGCAGGGACCGACAGTATAGCGCTTGCCAGGCGCCGGCTCGTCACAATCGATGACAATGCATCATCTTCAGATGCGGCGCCGTCGCGCAGCACGGCAAGCGAATCGTACGTATAGCCAAGCCGTCCCATATCCAGCACGTCGCGCATCGGCACCGCGACGATCGTGCCGTCGATCCACGGAAACAGGAACTCCTTCTGAATGAAGTCGAGCTCCGTCGGCTCGGTCGCCCTGTGCGCGGGGTCCTGTCGCCAGATCTCCCACAGCCGGTCCAGGTTGCCATGATGCGCGAAGAAGATCGGATCGAACGCCGCAGTGGCGAGTTCGGTCATGTCGCCGAATGCACCGTTCGCGCCTTCGCCGCCGACATAGTTGTGCACGGCGTTGTGCGGGATCGTCTCAAGCCGGCTGCGGCCGTGCCAGCCGCCCGCGTTAGGCTTGGCGATGCCGCCAAAGCTATTTGGAATGGCTGCCGGCGTGCGCGCTGCGAATGATCGCGCTGCCAACCCCGCGACGCCGCGTCGTGCGGCGACCGGATCGAACAGCAACCGATCCACTTCCACCGGCCGCAGGTCGCGATCGGGAGTGTAGCGGACCGCGTCCGCCAGTGCGCTGCCCGCCTGAGCGAAGGGTGTCGGGATGCGGCGGTCGGTGCTCCAGTTCCAGTACGGCAGCGCGAGCGTCGGGTCGCCGGATAAGGCGCGCAGCTTCCACTCGGTCACCGCCAGGAACGCGCGGTGCCAGGGCAGGAACCACCAGCATCCATGCACCTGGGCCGGATCCGCATTCGAAACCGAGGAGCATACATGCGCATGGGCCACGGCGTTCACCCGCCAACCTTTCGGGTCCGACGGATCGCGCCGCGAGCGGCGCTGCATTTCGCCGATCGTCGCGTTCAGCAGCGCCACACGCTGCGGCGACAGGCGCGCGATGTCCTGGCGCTCGGGCCGGCTCGTGACACGCGCAGCGGCCATCCCGGCCGCCACGACGGTGCCGCCGATCCCCAGCCCGGTCAGAAAACCACGCCTCGGCACCATGCGATCGGGTTCCAGGGCTGCGTCCCTTGCTGGACAGCAACGACGGAGCCTCTGTCGCCGACAACGATCCGCCATGCAAGCCGCAACCTCGACGCCCCGGCGCCGAGCGTCTATGCCGCCCGCACCCAGCCGCTGTGGAGAAGCCACCGCCCATGCCGAATTTCAAGCCGCAATCGCTCTATGCCGTGTCCCACCTGATTGCCTCGCGCATGGGCAGCGCCGAGGCCGAGGCCGCGACCGTCGCCGACCACCTGGTGCGCGCCAACCTCGCCGGCCACGACAGCCACGGCGTCGGCATGATCCCCGCGTATGTGCGGCTGCTGCACGACGGCCTGCTGGTGCCGAACCAGACGCCGGAGGTGGTGCTGGACACCGGCGCGCTGCTGGTGATCGACGCCCGCCGCGGCGTCGGCCAGAGCATGACCGCCGAGGCGGTCCGCCGCGCCATCGCCCGCGCCAAGGAGGTCGGCGCGTGCGTGCTGGCGCTGCGCAACGCCTCGCATGTCGGCCGCATCGGCACTTATGGGGAGCAAGCGGCGAATGCGGGGTGCGTGTTCACCGCGTTCGTCAACGTCGCAGATCACCACGACATCGCGGCGCCCTTCGCCTGCGCGGAGCCGCGGCTGGGCACCAACCCGTTCTGCACCGCCATCCCGGGCACCGACGGGCCGTCGATCATGCTGGACATGGCAACGACGACGATCGCCGCCGGCAAGGCGCGCGTGGCGTTCAACAAGGGCGTGCCGGTGCCGGACGGCTCGCTGATCGACCCGGACGGGGAGCCGACCAACGACCCGGCCGGCTTCATCCGCGACAAGACCGGCGCGCTGGTCACCTTCGGCCGGCACAAGGGATCGGGCCTGGCGGTCATGTGCGAGGTGATGGCCGCTGCGGTGGCCGGCGGCCAGGGCGCCGGCGAGCCGACCCGCGGCGGCATTCTCAATTCCATGCTGGCGATGGTGGTCGATCTGTCCCGATTGGGCGATCCGGCGGCGATCAACGCGTCGGTCGAAGCGACCAAGGCGCATGTCCGTTCCAGCCGCGTCGCACCCGGCTTCGACGAGGTACTGCTGCCCGGCGAACCGGAGCGACGCTCTACGGCGGCACGCACGCGCGACGGCATCCCGGTGGACGACACGACCTGGCGCGACATCTGCGCCGCCGCGGCAAGCCTGGGGATCACGGACGCGGAGATCGAACGCGCGGTCGGCACTAACGCGCGTTAGGGTATGATGGCCTGGCGCGGAAGCGCCGGAGGCCTGAGTCACGCGATCGGACAAAGCGCGGCGCAGAATGCGTGCGCGCTTATCCTGCGCTAGCTGGGCCGGCCTCGTCGCGCGTTTGCGTGTCACGCGGAATACCGTTGTTAGACCGGAACGTATCGGCCGCCCGCAATGCCCTCACCGCTGTTCTCTGCGGGTCAGTGCCCGATGAATTGCCTGTGGACGGGTGCGGCGGGTTCCCCTGGCGTCGTGCCGCCCGCCCGGACGGATTCGTATCGAGCAGACCGGAGGCGGTTGCACCTGTGTCGGTTGGCTTGGCGGCTAGGGAAAGAGCTTCGTCGCCGCCCACTGCCTCGTTGTCATCGGCGGTTCCGTTGGTCGGATCCACCTGGCCCGCGAGAAAGAACGGATCGCCTGGCAACTGGCCCTGGTAATCGTCGGGCACCACGACGGCCGGCAGTTCGACGGTGTCCATGCCAAACGGATTGGTAATGGACTGATCGCCTTCCGCCCCGTCGGGGGCCATGACCGCCGGCATGGGCACCATATCGAAGTCAATACCGTCATGCCGGTCGATCATGTCCACCAAGCCCCCAACAGTTATGCAGACTAACAGACCGTGCGACGAATGGCAAGGGAAATCCTGCGCCGCTTCCCGCTATCTGGCCTTGGCGAGGCCGCCGCGCACTGTCATCGCCAGCGAAGCCCGGCAAAGTCGTTCGTGCCATCGCCGCAGTACGAACGAGATTGCTTCGCTACTCTAACAAGAAACAAGGCCTCCCCTCCCCTTGTGGGAGGGGTTGGGGGAGGGGTCGATTTGTACGCCTCGCCCCCTCCCCCAACCCCTCCCACAAGGGGAGGGGGGAACCTACGCTGCGACCGTCACAGTTTCATCCAGGGCGGGTCAGCCGCCAGCCGGTGGAAATTCGCAATGACAGCGGGACGCGCGATGATGGAGGGACGCGCGATGATAGGGGGCATTCGGCACCAGGAAACGTGCCCGCGCCCCGGCAGGGCGTCGGAGGCGCTACACCCGCATGAAGCCGACCAGACGTTCCGTTTCGGCCACGATCGGGTCGGCGATCGCCGCCGCACGCTGCGCGCCGTCACGCAGCACTGCATCCACCTGCGCCGGATCGGCCAGCAGCCGGTTCGTTTCGCTGGCGATCGGGCGAAGGCTGTCGATGACCAGCGCCGACAGCGCCTCCTTGAACGCGCCGAACCCCTTCCCGCCATGCTCCTGCAGCACTCCGGCGTAATCGGTGTCCGCCAGGGCGGCGTAGATGCCGACCAGATTGCGCGCCTCGGGGCGATGCTCCAGGCCCGCCGGCTCGGACGGCAGCGGCTCGGGATCGGTCTTGGCGCGGCGAATCTTCAGCGCGATCGTGTCCGGATCGTCGTTCAGGTTGATGCGGCTTTGATCCGACGGATCGGACTTCGACATCTTCTTTGTGCCGTCACGCAGGTTCATCACCCGCGCGGCGGGACCCATGATCACCGGCTCGATGTTCGGAAAGAACTCCACGCCGTAGTCGTGGTTGAACTTCTGCGCGATATCGTTCGCCAGCTCGAGATGCTGCCGCTGGTCGTCGCCCACCGGCACCCGCGTCGCATGATAGGCCAGGATGTCGGCCGCCATCAGGTTCGGATAGACGTAGAGCCCGGCCGACGCGTTCTCGCGGTTCTTGCCCGCCTTGTCCTTGAACTGCGTCATCCGGTTCAGCCAGCCGATGCGCGCGACGCAGTTTAGGATCCAGGCAAGCTGCGCATGCGCGCGCACCGAGGATTGCAAGAACACGATGTGCTTCTGCGGATCGATGCCGCAGGCGAGGAGTACCGCGGCCATCTCGCGTGTCTGGCGGGTGAGCTCGGCCGGGTCCTGCCACTCGGTGATCGCGTGCAGATCGACGACGCAATAGATGCAGTCGTGGTCTTCCTGCAGCGCGACCCAGTTGCGCAGGGCGCCGAGATAGTTGCCCAGGGTCGGCACGCCGGTCGGCTGGATGCCGGAAAAGATGCGTTGCATGGCTGTGGTTCAGCGGTCAGTGGTCGGGGCGGGACTGATGGCCGATCCGGCGCGGCGGCGCAAGGCGGCGGGCCAACAGCCGCAACACGCAAGCCTCACACCGCCGCTACATCCACGCCCAGCGCTACGGCGTTTGCGGCCAGGCCGCTGTCGAATATTGCCATTGTGGCCTCGGTTCGTTGGGCGATGGCGATGTTGGGTACGTCCGGGGTTCGTAGATTAGTCTAATACCCGTCCAGGTGCTGGATGCATGCGGTGCGGGATTGCTCGGCGTGTCGCTGCCGATCCTGATCGCGGACTACACCTGGGGCAGCGGGCATACGCAGACCGCGCTGGGTGTGGCCAACATGTTCCAGGGCGTGGGCGCGGCGCTATCAACCACGGTGGGCGGGGTGCTC
>DASXFW010000207.1:0-1536 GCA_036489395.1 Acetobacteraceae bacterium
CGGCCCCCTCCCTCAAGGGGAGGGGGAGAAACCACTAACCACTCAACTGAGCCCCTACAGCCCCTTCAGTAGCGCCTCGACCTCCGCCGGCGTCGCCGCAGCGGCGGTCGCGGCATCAGGCGCAATCCGCCGAACCAGCCCGGATAGCACCTTCCCCGCCCCCAGCTCGACGAAACTGTCCACCCCCAGCGCCGTCATCGCCTGCACGCACTCCCGCCAGCGCACCGTCGCGGTGACCTGTTGAATGAGCATCTCGCGGATGCGCGCCGGATCGGTCTCCTTCGCGGCCGACACATTGGCGACCAGCGGCACCACCGGCACACCGGGCGGGGTATCCTCGAACGCTTCGGCCATTGCGTCAGCCGCCGGCGCCATCAGCGCGCAGTGGAACGGCGCGGAGACCGGCAGCAGCATGGCGCGGCGCACGCCCTTCTCCTTGGCGAGTTCCACCGCGCGCTCCACCGCCTCGCGCGCGCCGGACACCACCACCTGGCCGGCGCCGTTGTCGTTGCCGACCTGGATGACCTGGCGCTCGTTCGTCTCGCTGCCCGGCACCGGCGCGGCGGCGTCGCAGATCTCCTGCGCCAGCGCGAGCTCGACTCCCAGCAGCGCCGCCATCGCGCCCTGGCCGGCCGGCACCGCCTTCTGCATGGCCTGGCCGCGCAGCTTCAGCAGCCGCGCCGAGTCGGCGACGGTGAATGCACCCGCCGCGGCCAGTGCGCTGTATTCGCCCAGCGAATGCCCTGCGACCACCGCCGCCTTCTGCTTCAGCGTGAAGCCGCCTTCCTTCTCCAGCACGCGCAGCACCGCCAGCGAATGGGCCATCAGCGCCGGCTGGGTGTTCTCGGTCAGCATCAGCTCTTCCGCCGGGCCCTCGAACATCAGGCGCGACAGGTTCTGACGCAGCGTTTCGTCCACTTCCTGGAACACTTCGCGCGCGGCAGGGAACGCGGCGGCGAGGTCGCGGCCCATGCCGACGGACTGGCTTCCCTGGCCCGGGAAAATGAAGGCGTGAACCGGCATGGCGAGCGCTTCCCCCTGGATCGCGCCGCGGGGCGTACCCTCGTGGTCACGGGGGTGTCAATCGGGGGGCCGCGTGGGCGGCGGACGGGCCGGCGCGATCACCCGCACGCCTTCGTTGTGCCATCAGCCCCGCGGTCCCGCCAGAAGCGCACCGGCCACGATCGGCCCGAAGATCGCGCCGAGGTGTCCGACACCGTCGGTCAGCCCCATGCCGGTCGCACGCAGGCGCGTCGGGTAGCTCGCTGCCGTATAGTTATACAAATTGAACGGCAGCACCATCGCCGCGCCCCATGACAGCGTGAGCAGGATGTAGGATGCGACGACCGAGTGGACGAAATAGAACGCGCACAAGGCGATCACATTGACCAGTGCGCTGAACAGGATTGTCCCGCGGCGTTCGACCGATCCGCGACTGGATGAAACGGCGTCGACGGCCTGACGTAGGTTCCCCCCTCCCCTTGAGGGAGGGGTTGGGGGAGGGGTGCGTACATCCACCGACCGCGGATGTACGCA
>DASXFW010000233.1:0-17564 GCA_036489395.1 Acetobacteraceae bacterium
CACATTGCTCCAGGTGATTTCAGTCACAGTGTTTGAGAAGATCGGGATAAAATCAGCACTTTCTCATACCGCCGACGAATCCGAGACCGACATGAACCCTAACCAATTGAAACTATGGGGGAATTGACCGGACACTAGTGCATCAGGACACAAGATCTACCCGTATCTGCTGCGCGGTGTCGCGGTTGAGCGGCCGAACCAGGTGTGGCCGCGGCTGGCCAAGGTTCCGACGGCGAAGCCGGTGGAATGCCAGACGAGGGGATGGACATCACTTACATTCCAATGGCGCGGGGCTTTGTCTATCTGGCAGCCGTTGTGGACTGGTTCAGCCGGCGGGTTCTGGCGTGGCGGTTGTCGATCACCATGGAGGTTGATTTCTGCCTCGAGGCGGTCGAGGAGGCGCTGGCCAGGCACGGCCGACCGGAGATTTTCAACACCGACCAAGGCAGCCAGTTCACCCGTGCGGCTTTCACCGGCCTGCTGTTGAAGAACGCAATCGCCATCAGCATGGATGGCCGCGGCTCGTGGCGCGACAACGTGTTTGTCGAGCGGGTGTGGCGATCGGTCAAATACGAGGAAGTTTACTTGCGAGCCTACGGCAGCGTTGGGGAGGCGCGGTTATCGTTGGGCCGATACCTGGATTTCTACAACCGCAAGCGTCCGCATTCGAGCCTTGACGCACGAACGCCGGACAGCGCCTACTTCAACCACCTGCCGCAGGCTGCGGCAGCATGAATTTCGCCGCCGTTGTCGGGGCGTCGCTCCGGTCGGGCTACGCCCTCCCTGCGCGACGCCCCGACAACGGCAAACTGCAACATCAACCGGCAGCCGCTCCACTTATCGCGGGCGAAATAGTGTCTCGACGAAGCCGGCCACCTCCCCCAACCCCTCCCTCAAGGGGAGGGGGGAACCTTGTTTCATGTTAGGCCGCTTGGCCGAAGCAATCGCGTTGGTGACAAGCAGTGGCTCATTGCCCACGGGATTGCTTCGGCCAAGCGGCCTCGCAATGACAGAATGGCGCCGTTTCATCCACGGCGGGTCGGCCGCCGACCGGTGACCAACTCGCAATGACAGGCGGGGGGTCGCTTCCCGCCCTGACAGATGGGGGCCGGGCTACGACTTCTTCGCGGTTGGGGCCAGCGTGATCGCCAGCGCGGCGATATTCAGCGTCAGGTCGGTCGGCCCGCTGTCCGCGACCGATGCCGTCGCGCGCCACTGTGCGTGGTCGATATCGCGGTACAACGCAATGATCCCCACCGACGTGACGCCTGGCTTCAAATTGATCGTCTGCGCCTGGGTCTGGCCCGGTGCGACGACGAACTGCTGCGACGGGGCGGCCTCATCCTGGCCCAGTGTCGCGGCCTCGTTCTCGGTCAGTGCGGTCCAGTCGCTGCTGGTGAACTTCGCGGTGGAGGATAGCTGATACACCTTGATCGCCAGCGGCGCGGCTGTGCCGCTGGGATCGGCATTCTGCCCGGCGCTGCCGATCATTGTCAGGTTCAGTACTGCCGGCGGCTTGGGCGGCGGCGAGCACCGCGCCAGCAGCAATGCGGCAGGCAGCAGCAACAATGCGCGGCGATGTGTCATCCCCGATCCCTCGCAGAAACTTCGTCCAAAGCCCGTTCATAGGCGCGGGCGAACGCCTTGCCGAACACGCTGTCGAAATCGTCCGACAATGCCTGCACTGTCTTCTGATGCAGCGCTTCGAACGCGTCCCAGGCGCGCGCCTTGCGCTGCGCGGGCAGCACGGAAAGGCCTCCGCCGTGGTCCGCCTGGGCGCGCAGCTTCGTCGGATCAAGCCCGTCGAGCAGGGTGCGCACCGCGGACTGCATCGCGGCCATCGAGGCGAGCTCGTGCAGCCTGATGTCCTTCAGCGCATCGGCCACTGCGGCGGCGGGGGTCATATCGACGCGCCGTCCGACTCCCAGCAGCGCCGACAGCGCGTCGTCATCACCCGCTGAGAATTTCAGCGGATTGTTGCCGCGCGCACGGATCATCGTTTGCTCGATGCGGAACTCGCTCTTGATCGAGGCGCGCGCGATCAGCACCGCGCGCAGGCCGGTAACCAGCGTGCGGAACGCCTGGCCCAGGCCGCGCATCATGCCGGCGGGGTCGCCCGGCTTCATGTCGGCCATGCCGGCGCCGTCGAGGAACGCGGTCAGCAGCGCCCCGTCTGCTGCTGCGGCCGCCGCGGGCGCCGCGGCGGCCGGCGCCGGTGCCGGACGCGCCGGCATGGGCGGCGGCGTGATGGGTGCCGCAGTCTCGAATGGCTCGACGAAGGGCGTGGCCATGGCGGGGGTCGGCTGCGGCGCGGGGGTCGGCTGCGCCTGCGGCGGGCGCGAGTGCACCGGCTGCGGGGGCGGTGCGGCGGTGGGCGCAAACGGCTCCGGCGAGAGGTCGAATGGCTCGTCGAACGGGTTCGCCGTTGGCGTGGCCTGCGGCGGGTGCGCGGGCTGAACAACCGGCTGCGCGACGGGTTGCGCCATTGGCTGCACGACGGGTTGCACCATTGGCTGCACGAGGGGCTGTGCCATTGGCTGCACGACGGGCTGCA
The DNA here is from genome assembly GCA_036489395.1 of Acetobacteraceae bacterium. Classification (GTDB taxonomy): domain Bacteria; phylum Pseudomonadota; class Alphaproteobacteria; order Acetobacterales; family Acetobacteraceae; genus JASHVB01. The sequence goes on from DASXFW010000233.1 coordinate 2,555, forward strand.
TCGCCGGCTGGGCGACGGGCTGCATTGCCGGCTGGGCTACCGGCTGCACCATCGGCTGCATCGCCGGCTGGGCGAATGGTTCGGGCGCGGGCTGCGCCATCGGCTGAGCGAAGGATTCCGGCGCGGGCTGCATTCTCGGCTGCACCATTGGCTGGGGCGCCGGGTGGGCGATCGGTTGCGGCATCGGCCGCGCCACAGGCGGCGGGGCGACCGGCGGCGGGGCAGCGGCGGCGCCGGGGTTGATGCCTTCCAGCAGATCCTTGTCCCAGTCGTCCGGCAGCAAGTCGTCGCCCGGTATGGCGCCACCGGCATGCATCGGCGTGTGGCCGATGACCGGCGGCGGGCGGAACGCGTCGTCCATGGACAGCGAATGATCCGCCTGCGTCGGCCCAAGGAACGCCGAATTGCCCGGTTCCGGTGCCAGCGGGTCGAAATCGTGGGGCAATTGCGCGGCGGTTGCAGCGGCGCCAAAGGCGGCATGCGACGCTGGCTCATCGAATGGGTTGCGTGCCGCGGGCGGTGACGCGAACGGATCCATGCCGAACGGCTCGCCGAATGAGCTGGCGCCGCGGGCCGGCGGCGATGCGCCGAAGTTGCCCATCGTGCCCGCGCCGTGCATCGCCTCTTCCTGAAGCCGTACCTCGATCTCGTACGCGCCGAGCTTAAGGCGGTCGCCTTCGCGCAGGGTGCGCACGTCGCCAGGGCCGATCGGCGCAGCGTCGGTGTTCATCGTCGTGCCGTTGGTGGAGGTATCGGCGATCTGCCAGGCCCCGCCGCGATACGCGACGGCGAAATGCCGCTTGGACAGCAGCCGCTCGGGATCGGGCAGAATCCAATCGACGCCGGGACCGCGGCCAACGCTGTACTCGCCGCCTTGCACAGTGCGGGTCTCGGGCGCGACCTGGTCGGGGCAGCGCAGAACGGTCAGGGTGAGCTGCATGGCATCACCTCCGTATCGCCTGGAAGGTGATCGATCGCATCGGCACGCGCATCACGATTCCTCCGCGGGCAGCCGACCTGGGCCGCCCGCGGCGATATTACGACCACTTTCCAGAAAACGCTTCAATCGACCGTTGAGCCTGCGTGCATCGCCGCGAGCGGCGGCCAGGGCGACGGCGCCGGCGGTGGCGGTGCCGGTCAGATGCGGTGCCGGCGGCACCGCGGGCTGGCCCTCCGGCGACATGGAATCGCCGCTCCAGAATGCGGCAACGCCGGCCCACGCCTCGGGTGTGCCGAAGCCGGACGCCTCGGCATAGGCCATGGCCGCGCGGCGCAGCTTGTCGGATTGCTGGCGCACCCAGTGCTCGGCCGTCTCGCGCGCCTGGCGGGCCGGCTCCGGCAGGTCGGGCGGCGCGGTGTGGGTCGCGCACATGCAGGCCCACCAGACCGCTTCGCGCTTCGGCAGGGCGTGCGCGATCAGGCGGGACGCTTCGGCCAGGAAGCCGCCGGACTCCAGTTTGTCCAGCGCGTCCGTCACCTCGGTGCAGCCCTGCAACGCGGTCGCCGGGGCGGCCGGCAGTGCGATCAGCGGCGCGAGTTTCGCCAGGTCGGCGCCGGCGAATTTGATCATTGCCTGCGACATGTCAGTTGATCATCGTGATGCCGCCCTTGAGGGTCAGCATTGCATCGGCGCTAACCTGGGATATCGGCGCCTGTGCCTGGAACATTGCGGTGCCGGCGAGCTTGACCATCACGCCGTTGATGGCGACGCCGGTCATGTCGATCTTCACCGAATTGGCGCCGACCTTCAGCGTGATACCCTGCAACGCCTCGATGGTGACGCTGCCGACGTCGGTCTTCATGCTGTAATTGCCCAGCGACAATTCGTCGGTCTGGTTCCCCATGGCGATCTTCAGCGTCACGTTGCCGGTATCCACCTTGGTGTCGTGGTTGCCGGTCTGGACATCGAGCGCCCAGTTCCCCGTGCCGATCTTGCTGCTGTAGTTGCCGGTGGTGACTTCATGGGTGTGGTTGCCCTGGCCGATCTTCTCGCTGTGGTTGCCCTGGGTCACTTCGAAGGTGTTGTTGCCCTGGCTGACCTTCACCGAGCGGTTGCCCTGGCTCACGGTGAAGACGTGATCCTGCTTCACCGTGATCGTCTGATTGTTCTGGATATCGACGGTCTCGTTCTGCTTCACCGTGACGATGCGGCAGTTGTCCACCGTCAGCGTCTGGTTGTTCTCGATCTCGGTGAAATAGTCCTTTTCCGCGTGGAAAAAGATCAGCTCGCTGCCCTTGGTGTCGTCGATGGTGAATTCGCTGAAATTGGTGCCCTGCGCGCCCTTGGGCACCGAGCGCGTGCGGAAGCCCAGCTTGTTCTTGTCGGCCTGGGCGTAGATCGCCGTGTCGCGGCTGTTATACAGGCCGCCGATCACCATCGGGCGGTCCGGGTCGCCATCGACGAAGGCGACCGCCACTTCGGTGCCGACGCGCGGAGTGAACTGCGCGCCCCAGCCCTTGCCGGCCCAGGGCTGGATCACCCGTGCCCACACGGCATTGTTGCCGGTCGCCTCTGCGCGCCAGTCCCAATAGAAGCGCACCTTCACCCGACCCATGTCGTCCGTATAGATCTCCTCGCCGTTCTGGCTTTTGGGGGTGCTGCCTTTGTCGTCCTGCGGCCCCATCACCTGGCCGGTATGGATGCCGTCCATGCGAGGCCGCGGCGTGACGATCGGCTGGCGCCACGTCACCGCGGACAGGAACGCGGTGAACCGCACCAGATAGGACGCGGTGCTGGATTCGTTCAGCCAGGTATCGTCCACGGCGTGGTGGTTCGCGCCGCGCACCACGTAGGCGCCGTCCTGCGGCGCGGCGGGCTGGCTGGCCACGGTGAACTTGCCGCCGGGCACCAGGCCGCCGTAGCGCGTCGAACCGCTGAACAGGGAGGCGATGGCTTCGGCGGCCTCCATGTCCCAGGTGGCGCGGTTCTTGATCATGCCGTTGTCGAAGCTGAGCGCCGGCCAGCGAAAATCGTCCCGCGCGGGTGCGCCGCCCGTCTTCAGCGTCGTCGGCTGCACGCTCTGCAACTGCGTGTCGGCATTGTCGGGGTCGTAGTCCTTCAGCGTCATCTGGCCGCGCACGGTCTGCGACGGGCCGTGGAAGTCGATCAGTTGGGTCGCGGTGTCGGCGCCGCCGGCAATGTGCAGCGTGGCGCCGCTGATGTCGGTGAAGGACGAGTTGCTGTCTGCGATGACCAGCGTGTGCTTGCCCGCCTCGTGGGTGAAGAAGTAGTACCAGCCTTCTTCCTCCATCAGCCGCGTGGCGAAATGCAGGTCGGTTTCATTGAACTGCACCGTGTACGGGCGCGTCGCGCCGGAGGGATTCACCGTCATGTCGGTGAGGCCGGCGTCGTTGAACATCGCCTTGATGATCGCGTCGGCGCTCTCGTTTTCATAGACGCGGCAATCGGTGGTCTGGCTGAGGAACCACAGCCGCGGCACGGCGACGATGCGGTAGAGTTCGTAGGTCGCGGCCGAACTGGCGGCGCGTACCGCGCCTTCGTCGCTGACGCTGCGGACGATGCCGTGGAAATAGCGGACCGCCTGGCCGTCGGTTTGCAGGAGGATGCAGACGGGCTGGTTCAGCAGATCGTCGGTCTTGATGACGCCGTTCTGGCTGACCGCCTGGATTTCAAACTGGAACGGCTGGCTGATCGCCTCCTGTGCGGTGAACGAGATGGGGATGAGCACGTCCGCCCCTAGCGGGGAGGTCATGGCGAGCATGGCGTTGGCGCGCGACCAATCAGGCATGGGCCAGCGCTCCCGCGAGGAATGTTTGGGCGACGGTCACTGCGTGTCTCTCCCCCAGCCGTTGCAAAGGCGGCTCGGTTTCGCGGTAGCATACCAGGATTGGCGGGGGCGATAACATCCCCGTGCCCGGGAAGCGAACGGCGAATTTGCCCCGGCCAAATTCCGGGATTGCGCTACGGCAAGGCGGCGTCGCTCACAGCATCACCGTCCCCCCGTCCACCGCGATGGTCTGCCCGGTGACGAACTGGCTGCCGTCGGAAATCAGCCAGGCAATGGTGCCGACCAGATCCGCCGGCTCCATGGTGCGCTGGATGGTCTGCTGCGCGCGGATCACGTCGAGCCCGCGGTCCAGCCGCTCGCCGAAGAACTCGGCGGTGCCTTCCGTCATCACGGCGCTGGGCGCCACCGCGTTGACGCGGATGTTGTCGCGGCCGAGCTCGCGCGCGAGGCCGCGGGTCAGGCCGATCACCGCCGCCTTCGACGTGGTGTAGTGCAGCGCGAACGGCATGCCATAGGTTGCCGCCAGCGAGGCGATGTTGACGATGGAGCCGCCGCCCGACTGGCGCATGGCAGGCACCACTGCCTTGCAGGTGTTCCAGATGCCCTTGACGTTGACGGCCATGGTCGCGTCCCAGTCGGCCTCGGCGATCTGGTTGAACCGGCCGCCGCGCAGGGAGCCGTACAGTGCGGCGTTGTTGATCAGTCCGTCGATGCGGCCGAATGCGTCCATCGCACGCTCGGCCATCGAGTCGGCCGAGGCGATGTCGGCCACGTCCAGCTTCACGGCGATGGCGCCGTTGCCGGCCGCTTCGACCGCCGCGGCGCAGTCCGCGACGTCGCCGGCGACGATGTGCGCCCCGGCGGCACCGAGCGCGCGGGCGTATTCGAAGCCGAGGCCGCGCGCGGCGCCGGTGATCAGCACGACCTTGCCTTCGACGGACATGGCTGTCTCCTTGCACGCTGTCATTGCGAGGCCCGCGTGGGCCGAAGCAATCTCCCGCGGGAGATTGCTTCGTCGCGGCGTGCCTCGCAACGACAGGAAGCCTCCCGGCACCTTGCGTTATACGCATCTCGCGGCCAGCGTATAACACACTGGCGGCTTCCGTCCACCTTGTGTTATACGCAGACCGCGATTTGCGTATAACAGGTAAACGGCCCTCGTGGCGACCGATATCCCATTGATGTTGCAGACCGTCTATGCCGATCTTCTGGATCGGGCGAAGGCGGACGCTTTTGCCGACGCCTTTCCGGCCGATGGGGTGTTCACCGTGAAGGTGGTACGCAGGCGGCGGTATTGGTACTTTCAGGCATCCAAGGCGAACGGTCGCGGCCAGCACTATGCCGGGCCGGAGACGCCTGAGTTGCTCCAGCGGATCGCCGCACACAAGGCGGCGCGCGAATATCAGCGCGACCAACGCAGCCTGGTTGCGACACTGGTGCGCAGCGGGAACCTTCCAAGGCCTCTACCGGCGATTGGCGATCTGGTTGCCGGATTGGCCGCGGCAGGCGTGTTCCGGCTGCGCGGTGTGCTGGTCGGGACGGTGGCTTACCAGACCTATGCCGCCATGCTTGGCGTCCGCCTGCCAGAGGCGATGGTGGAGACGAACGACATCGATGTGGCGCAGTTCGCGGACGTGTCTGCTGCGCTCGGCGATACCACGCGACCCATGGTGGAAATCCTCCGGGAAGTAGACCCAACGTTTCGGCCGGTGCCGCATATCGATCCACACCGCGCGGCCTCCTATATCGCCGCATCCGGACTGCGCATTGGCTTCCTGACACCGCACCGAGGGGGAGACACAGAGCGCGCGCAAAACCTTCCGGCATTGAAGACGGATGCCCAACCGTTACGCTTTCTCGACTTCCTGATTCGGGAACCAGAACCTGCGATCCTGCTGCACGGCGCCGGTGTATTGGTTTCGGTGCCGGCGCCACACCGCTATGCCCTGCACAAGCTCATCGTCGCGCGGCGGCGCCGCGAAGGCGATCCAAAGCGGGAGAAGGATCTGTTGCAGGCTCAAGGTTTGCTGGATGCGCTGGTCCGGCGGCGGCCACACGAATTGCGTGCCGCGTGGGCTGAGGCATTTGGCCGCGGCAAGACCTGGCGGTGCCTGCTCGGTGAGGGGTTGGGACTCCTGCATCCGGCTATCCGCGATCATGTGCTTCGAACGGTCGGTGCGCCGCGCGCAGTCATTCCAGAATTGGATCTGAGTTTCGTGCCGGGAAGGGTTGGTTATGACGGTGATGCCGACGCAGCCTATTTCTTTGCCCTGGTGGGTTCTGGCTGGACGGGGTCCGAAGGCATTCGCTGCTGCGTCGAGAAGAACGCATTGGAGGCATTCTTCAGAGCGGGTCCGCTGGATCGCGACGGCTGCATTGCAGCACTGCGCGAGCATCGGTCCATCATAGAACAAGCCGCACGGACCAAATATCTGCAGCAGGCGGTTGGGTTTGACCACGACGTGCTGCTTACGCGTGCCGATCTGAATCCCGTCGAGCGGGAGCGTTGACCATGATGAGATCTGCCTCGCCGCGTCGGCCTTGCCATCTGCACGCCGCACGCGACCTGGCCTAATCTGCCACTACCCCGACCCGAAAGACCGATGATGACGCCCAACATCAAGCGCGTGTTCTACGTCAACCACGTCTCCGCCCCGGTGTTCCTGGAACTGCTTGGCCAGCGGCCGGACATCCAGGTGGACAAGCTGGTGAACGACAGCCCGGACGACGAAGCCGAGCCGGTGCTGGCGCGGGCGCACGCGTTCCAGATCGGCTCGGCGCGGCAGGAGCTGGCGCGCAAATACCATGGCACCGCGGCGCTGCTGGAGCGCATGCCGAACGTCGTCGTGCTGTCCACCAGCGGCGCCGGCTACGACACGATCAACCTGGACGACTGCACGGCCGCGGGCGTCGCCGCGGTGAACCAGGCCGGCGGCAACAAGGAAGGCGTGGCAGAGCACGTGATGGCGATGATGCTGTCGCTGTCGAAGAAGCTGATGCTGGCGGACCACTCGATGCGCAGCGGCGAGCAACTGCCGCGGCGCGAGTTCATGGGCGACGACGTGGTGGAGCGCACGATCGGCATCATCGGCCTGGGCAATGTCGGCTCACGCGTGGCGGAGCTGTGCCGCGGGTTGTTCCGCATGCGCGTGCTCGCGTTCGATCCGTATCTGAGCGCCGACGAAGTTGCGGCGCGCGGGGCAGAGAAGGCCGAGATGCTGGACGATCTGCTGCGCGAGGCGGACTACGTGTCGATCAACTGCCCGCACACCGCGGAGACGCGCGGCATGATCGGTGCCCGGGAATATGCGCTGATGCAGCCGCACGCGTATTTCATCACGACCGCCCGGGGCGGGATCCACGACGAGATGGCGCTGGCCGAGGCTTTGCGGGCGAAACAGATCGCTGGGGCTGGGTTGGATGTGTGGGAGGACGAGCCGCCGGCGACCGATCATCCGCTGCTCGGGTTCGACAACGTGCTGGTCAGTCCGCACATCGCGGGGATCACGCGGCAGTCGCGGCACAACATTGCGAAGATCGCCGCGGAGCAATTGCTGGGCGTGCTGGACGGCAAGCGCCCGCCGCGGCTGCTGAACCCGGAAGTGTGGCCGGCTTATTGCGAGCGGTTCGAGCGCATCATGAGGTTCCGGCCGGAGGGGTAGCGGCGAGAAATTGTCATTGCGAGGCGCGAAGCGACGAAGCAAGAAACTGGCCCCCCCCCTGTCATTGCGAGGCCGCTTGGCCGAAGCAATCTCCCGCGGGAGATTGCTTCGGCCAAGCGGCCTCGCAATGACAGGCGGTCAGGGCAATGACAGTCGGTCAGCCCCTACTTCGCGTATTTCCCCGCCCCGCGTCCCGCGATCCGCCCGAACACCGAGCCTGACATCAGTCCCGCACCGCCCAGGTAGTTCTGGTAGAAAATCCCCCCCACCAGCTCGCCGCCGGCGAACAGCCCGGGGATGACGCGGCCGGTGGTGTCTTCCACTTCGCCGTCGGTGGTGATCTTCAAACCGCCGAAGCTGAACGTGATGCCGCAGGTCACCGCGTAGCCGTGATACGGCGGCTCATCGATCGGCAGCGCCCAGTTCGTCTTCGGCGGCGTGATGCCCTTGGTGGACTTGCCGTCGAGGATCGCCGGGTTGAACTCGCCCGGCTGGCACGCGGCATTGAACTCGCGCACCGTCTTCACCAGTCCCTCGGGGCTGATCTCCAACTGCTTCGCGAGTTCCTCCAGCGTGTTCGCCGTCGCCTTGGTCACCTGGCGGATGCGGTACTCGTCGCGCGTCAGGTGGTTGGTCTTGTTGTCGAAGATCTGCACCGCCATGCGCTGCGGCTGCTTCATCACCTCGCGGCCGTATTTCGCATACGTGTAGTTCCGCCAGTCGGCGCCTTCATCGACGAAGCGCTCGCCGTTGGCGTTGACCATGATGGCGATCGGGTAGGAATGCTTCTGGTAGTTGTCCAGCACCACGCGATCGCCGAACGGCGGCGCGCTCAGGTCCCACTGCACCGCGTGGCAGCTCGACCAGCCGCCGAACGCCGCGGCGCCGATCTCCAGCGCGGCCTTGATGCCGTCGCCGGTGTTGTGCCGGGTGCCGCGCACGCGCGCCATTTCCCAGCCGGGACCGTAATAACGCACGCGCATTTCCGGATCGGCCTCGAAGCCACCGCACGCCAGCACGACGGACTTCGCGCTGATGTCTTCGTAACCGTTGGGGCCGAATACGGTGACGCCGGTGATCTCGCCCTTGCGGTTCTGGATCAGCTTGCGCAGGCCGGTGTCGTAGCGGACGGTCACGCCGTAACGCTCGGCGGATTTGAACAGAAAATCGACGAGGCCCCAGCCGCCGCCGACCGCTTCGACCGCCATGCCGCCGAAGAAGTGGTTGATCCCCTTCACCATGTAGGATTGGCGCTTGAACATGGGAATCCAGCGCACGCCCTTCTCGCGCATCCACACCACGGTGTCGCGCGAGCGGCCGACCAGCAGGTCGATCAGGTCGGGTTCAGAAAGGTTCTCGGTCACCTTCATCAGGTCTTCGGTGTAGGTGTCCGCCGTGAAGGGCGGGATGAACATCGACCCGGCCTCGGCCTCCGACAGGTCGATCAGCACGTCCTTGCGCAGGTCCTCGACGCCCTCGTGCACGAAGCGGAAGCCGCCGGCGGTGAAGGTGGAGTTGCCGCCGCGTTCTTCCTCGCTGGCTTTTTCCAGCACCAGCACGCGCGCGCCTTGCTCCTGCGCGGACAGTGCGGCGCACAGCGCGGCGTTGCCCGCGCCGACCACGATCACGTCATACGGGCCGGTATCCGGCATGGGAGGTCTCCTGCGGCTGCGTCCGAAGCCTCCTTACGAACGGTTGCCCGAGGGCGCAAGGCGCCCCCGCGTGTCATGGCCGGCGCAGGCCGGCCACCCACGACTTACGCTGGCGAGTGTGGCAAAGTCGTGGGTGGCCGGCCTGCGCCGGCCATGACACATCGATTACGTGGAGCCCCGTGAATGGACGAAGAACCCGCAACCCGCGCCTGGCACGAAATCGTGCGCGACACGCTGAAGCGGCATAAAGTGTCGCTGGTGACCTATGTGCCGGACAACGTGCTGCGCCCGCTGATCGACGCGGTGCACGCCGATCCGTTCTTCACCACGTTCTCCGTCGCGCGCGAGGAGGAAGGCCTGGGCATCGTCTCCGGCGCCTGGATGGGCGGCACGCGCGGCATCCTGCTGATGCAGACAAGCGGTTTCGCCACGCTGGCGAATGTCATCGCGTCGCTGGCGGTGCCGTACCAAATTCCGGTGCTGATGATGGTGTCGGAGCGCGGCACGCTGGGCGAATTCAACATCGGCCAGTCGCTGGTCGCGCACACCATGCGCCCGGTGCTGCAATGCCTCGGCGTGGAGCACCCCACGATTACGCGCCTGGACGAGCTCGAGTTCATCGTCGATCGCAGCATTACCCAGGCCGTCGCGACACAGGCGCCGTGCTGCTTCATCCTTTCGCCGTTGCTGACCGGCGGCAAAGTTTTCGCGGCATAGGAGGGGCGCATGTCATTCGCAACCAATCATCCCACCGGCCGCGACCAGGCAAAGGTGCTGAACCGCTTCGACATCACGCGGCGCCTGGTGGCGCGGCTGAAGCACGCGGAAGCGGTAATCGGCGGCATCGGCTACACCAATTTCGATCTGTGGGGCACCGGGCAGCGACCGCAGAATTTCTACATGCTGGGCAGCATGGGGCTGGCGGTACCCATCGCGCACGGCGTCGCGCTGGCGCAGCCGCGGCGGCGCGTGTTCGCGCTGGAGGGCGACGGATCGATCCTGATGCAGCTTGGATCTTTGGCCACGGTGGCGGCGCGGGCGCAGAAGAACCTGGCGATCGTCATCATGGACAACGGCACGTACCAGATTACCGGCGGGCAGGAGACGCTGACCGCGCAGGGTGCCGACGTGGTGGCGATCGCGCGCGGCGCGGGGCTGGCACAAAGTGCGTGGGCCGCGGATGAAGGCGGCTTCGAGGAGCTGGTCGATCTGGCGTTGCGCGAGGACGGGCCGTGGCTGATCGGCTGCCGGATCGACAACGCGAAGCCGGAGCAAACGACGGAACGCGATCCGGCACGGATACGCGAAGTGTTCATGCGTGGGCTGGGGGTGCGGAAGTAGCGTCGCGCCCCGTCCGCGCGGCCGCGTCCCCCTGTCATTGCGAGTTGCCACCAGCCGAGGCAGACCCGCGCTCGATGAAACTGTGACGGTCGCAGCGTAGGTTCTCCCCTCCCCTTGAGGGAGGGGCCGGGGGAGGGGTGCGTACATCCGCGGTCAGTGGATGAACGCACCCCTCCCTCAAGGGGAGGGGGGACCTACGCTCCGGCCGCGACCGTTTCGTCCGGGGCGGGTCGGCCCTCGGCCGGTGGCCAACTCGCAATGACAGGAGCGGCTACGCCACTTCCAAACTCGCCAGACTCCGCCCGCGCGTTTCCGGCAGCATCAGCAGCATCACGATCATCAGCCCGAACGCGATGACGCTGAACACCGAGATCGCCAGCCCCAGCGGCATTCTCTCGCCAAGAAAACCGACCAGCATCGGGAACATCGCCCCGATCGCGCGGCCGGCGTTGTAGCAGAAGCCCTGCGCGTTGCCGCGGACGCTGGTGGGATAGAGTTCCGTCATGAACGGCCCCATCGGCGGGAACTTCATCAGCAGCATGATGTTCAGCGGAATGCCGGCGAACAGCAGCATGGTGTTGTCCATTGGCACGAACATGAACACCAGCACCATCACCACGGAGCCGATCGCCGACAGCATGAAGGTCAGGCGCCGGCCGATCGCATCGCTCAGCCACGAACCGATCAGGAAGCCGAGCAGCGCGCCGAAGATCTGCACCAGCAGGAAGCCGCCGGTGCTGGCAGGAGACAAATGCCGCACGCTGCGCAGATAGGTCGGCATCCAGATGCCCAGCGCATAGCCGCCGCCTTGTGCGCCGGCGACCATCAGCGACACCTTGATGGTGGTCCAAAGATGCGGCGCGCGGAACGCCGACCACAGATGCGAAACGCCGATCGCGGGTCGCGTCGCGCGGGTGGCGTGGAAGATCGCGGGTTCTTCGACGAAGCGGCGGATCCAGAACACGAAAATCGCCGGCACGAGGCCGACGGCGAACAACGCGCGCCAGGCGATCGTCTCGGGCAGGAAGGAATACAGCGCGGTATAGACCAGTGCCGACGCGCCCCAGCCGACCGCCCAGCCGGTCTGCACCAAGCCGACGCCGCGGCCGCGGTATTTGTCGCGGATCACCTCGCCCATCAGCACCGCGCCGGCCGCCCACTCGCCGCCGAAGCCCAGGCCGTGCAGTGCGCGCAGGATGAAGAGCTGGTTGAAGTCCTGTGCGAAGGCGCAGAGGAAGGTGAACACGGAATACCAAAGAATCGTGATCTGCAGCATGCGCACGCGGCCGAAGCGGTCCGCCAGCGTGCCGCAGAACCAGCCGCCGAGCGATGAGATCAGCAAGGTCACGGTGCCGATCAGGCCGGCCTGGCCGCGTGACAGGCTCCAGACCGTGATCACCGTTGGGATGACGAAGCTGTACATCTGCACGTCGAAGGCATCGAGTGCCCAGCCGCCGAAGCAGGCGCCCATGGTTCGACGCTCCTTCGCGTCGAGTTCGCGCATCCAGGCCAGCATGGCAGTTTCCCCCTGAATTCTTCTTATCGTGTCCGGATCGATCCGGACACGCCGCAGGATCGTGCCAGTTTAAAGAGGGGGGTCAAGGGCGACAGGCGCACCGGCCAGTGAGAGCCTGACTCGGCCGCGAGGCGATTAGCCGACCAGCAGCTCCGTCACACCCGATGCCAGCACGCGCAGCAGGTCGGGCAGCGCCAGCGCGATGCAGCCCTCGGTTGGCGCGTAATCCGGCCGCGCCACGTGCAGAAAGATCGCCGAACCCTGCCCGCGCACGGCCGGTGAATCGTTCCAGCCCAGCACGCCGACCAGGTCGTAGAGCGGATCCGTGCGCCACAGTTCCTCGTGATGCGCGTCGTGTGGCAGTCGGATCATACGGTTGTATTCGCGAGAGGACGGATCGTCGCACCAGCCATCGGTTTCGGCGATCGGCTCGATTGGCACGGCGCATTCCGGCGCGCGCAATCGGTCCGCGCGGTACAGCACACGACGCAGTGGCAGCAACCCGGCGGGAGTGGCGCCGTCGCCTTCCTCCTTGTGCTCTGCCACGCCGGCACGGCCGAGGGTCGCGCGGAACACCATCCCGCGCAGCTCCAGCCGCCCATCCGGGTGCACCAGTGCGCGCATCAATCCAGCATGTGGCCGAAGCGCGCCGCTTTCGTCGCCAGGTATTCGTCGTTGACGCCGTTCGGCGCGAAGGTGTGGGGCTCGCGGCCGGCGATCTCGACGCCGCACGCCTCCAGCGCGGTCAGCTTGTCCGGGTTGTTGGTCAGCAGGCGGACGCGGTGGATGCCCAACGCCTCCAGCATGCGCGCGGCGATCAGGAAGTTGCGCTCGTCGGCGTCCCAGCCCAGCGCGCGGTTGGCGTCCAGCGTGTCCAGCCCGCGATCCTGCAACGCATAGGCGCGCAGCTTGTTGACCAGGCCGATGCCGCGGCCCTCCTGCGCCAGGTAAAGCAGGACGCCGGAGCCTTCCTCCGCCATCCGGCGCACCGCGCCGCGCAGTTGCTGGCCGCAGTCGCAGCGCAGGCTGCCGAGCAGATCGCCGGTGAAGCATTCCGAGTGCAGGCGCACGAGGGGTGCGTCGGCCTTGTCCGGCTCGCCCACGAGGATTGCCAGGTGCTCCAGGCCCGAGCCTTCGCTGCGGAACGCGACCACACGTGCGTCCGGCGCGTCCTGCAACGGCACCAGCGCGGCGGCGACGCGGTGCAGGCCGGCGGCGGCGGATGCGGGATACGCCATGATGTCGGCGGCGGCGACGTCCAGCAGGCCCTCGGCCGGTCCGCGCACCGGCGCGGCGAGAACCGCTGGCAGAAGCTGTGCCAGCTTGACCAGCGCCAGAGCAGCGGAGGCGAGTGGCGGCACCGGTGCCGGCTCGGCCGGCCGGGCGGTGCGCGGCTGCGCCAATGTGGGATCGGCGATGCGGCGCAGCACCTCCGGTTCCAGCACCGACTCGGGCAGATGCAGCGCCACCGCATCCGCCCCGTGCTCTACCGGCCGACGCAGCACCGCGGCACCGCGCGTCGGCGCCAGCAGAACCACCGGGGGTTCCTCGGCCATCGACGCGAGTTCGGCCATGCCCTGTGGACTGGCGGCCTCGGCGGCCAACAGCGCCAGCGTGTCGCCGCCGCCGGTCAGCAGCACCGGCACGCCGCGACGCAGGTCCGAAACCGCCCGATGGATGCGGCGCAGCCGCTGCACCGGCTCGGCTAGGGCCGCCGCGGCAGGGTCCGCTGGGACGCGAGGCTGAAGATGCCGGCGGTTCATGGACCTCAATGCCGTGCGAGCTACACCAAATGGAGACAATGCCGGCCCAATTTGGTCAAGATTGCCAGCAACCCTCTATTTCGGGCGTCGCACGAAGCCCGCCAAGGGCCGCGGGCGGATTTCCGTCCCGGGATCGACTTTATCGCAGGGAGGGCCGATTGTCCCCAAGTTGTTCACGAGGATGTGAGGAACGCCGCTGCGCGCCGAAACGTGATCACGCGACACGGGACGGTCTGGTGCATCCATTTCGACATTGCGCGGCGCCCGGCTATGGTCCAACGCCGCGTGTCGGCACATGCTCTGGCGCGGACCATGGCGTCCGACCGGAAGTAGCGAGGGGAGTTGGACATGTCGGCTGAGCGACCGATCCTGATCGTCGATGACGACGAGGCCCTGCGCGAAACCCTCGCCGAGCAACTTGCGATCGATGGCGAGTTCGTGGCGACGGAGGCCGGCAGCCTGGTCGAGGCGGAGGAGCGGCTGAACTCCAGGGACGCGCGGTTCGACGCGCTGATCCTGGATGTCGGCCTGCCCGATGGCGACGGCCGCGACTTCTGCACTCGGCTGCGGCGGCAGGGGCAGAAGATGCCGATTATCATGCTGACCGGCTCGGACGGCGAAACCGACGTGGTGCGCGGCCTCGATTCCGGCGCCAACGACTACATCGCCAAGCCGTTCCGCCTGAACGAGCTGCTGGCGCGGCTGCGCGCGCAGTTGCGGATTTTCGAGAACTCCGAGGATGCGGTGTTCTCGATCGGGCCCTACACGTTCCGCCCGTCGGTGAAGCTGCTGCAGGACCCGGCGAAGAACCGGCGGATTCGCCTGACCGAGAAAGAGGCGGCGATCCTCAAGTTCCTGTATCGCGCGGGGACCCGCGCGGTGGCGCGGCAGGTGCTGCTGAACGAGGTGTGGGGTTACAACGCCGCCGTCACCACGCACACGCTGGAGACGCACATCTACCGGCTGCGGCAGAAGATCGAACCCGATCCGGCGAATGCCCGGCTGCTGGTCACGGAGGGCGGCGGGTATCGGCTGGACCCGGAGGGGATTCCGACGGGGGTGCCGGCGCCGGTATAGTCGGGCGGGTGCTGCGTTCGGGGCGGTGATGCCGGACGGTGTCGCCGGTTTCATACCAGGTGGCGCAGAGACTGACGTACGCGCCGACGCCCCCACCGTCATGCCGACGCAGGTCGGCATCCACGACTCTGTGGCTTGCGGCAACCCGTCAGTCGGGGATGCCGGCCTGCGTCGGCATGACGGTGGGGGCGTCGGCGCGTACGTCAGTCTCGGCGCCACCTGGTATGAAACCGGCGACACCGTCCGGCAT
>DASXFW010000234.1:0-30765 GCA_036489395.1 Acetobacteraceae bacterium
CACATTGCTCCAGGTGATTTCAGTCACAGTGTTTGAGAAGATCGGGATAAAATCAGCACTTTCTCATACCGCCGACGAATCCGAGACCGACATGAACCCTAACCAATTGAAACTATGGGGGAATTGACCGGACACTAGTGAGCGGATATATGTGATCGCATTGGCCGGCGTCCACGGGGAAGACGTTCGAGGACAGGCCGGCGCTGCGTGCCGGGCATGTCGGAGGATGGCGAGTACGCCCGCTGTGATTCCGACCGCGAGAGCATGCTACGGGCGTGGCTCGGGTGGGCAGGATCGCGTGCGCTCTGGCGGCGCGTGCGTGTACTGCGGCACCGTAAGACAAGAAAGAATTTAAACGCAGATAAGCCGAGGCGATGCACGCAAAACACGCAGATAGTTTCGTGCGGTTCACAGGCCTCGGACAACGCGTTTGGTTTCCAGGCGTGATACCAGGGGCTGAAAGTCCTGACTGTTGTGTCATGGCCCGGTCAAGCCCGTGGGCATGGCCCGATCATGACACGAGGGGACGTGCCGTGCAGCCGTACGTCAAAACTTACGGCTCCTGGTATGACTTGCGGAAATTGAGTAACAGGCAAAGCGCCAGGCCGGCTGCTTTCAGATAGTTGGTGCATTGCATCCGATGCAGGCCATCCCATGCCCTGACCGTCTTCAAGTCGCGGACTGCCAAGCCCCGATGAAGTGGCACACATCGCGTGCGACGGCGACACGAACCGCCTCCAAGACGCGTCCGAACCGTTTCACAACCAACCCGACGTGCAATGTTACGACCCCGCCGGCGCGAACCCAGCTTGTCAGCGAGCGTGCTCCCTCGACGACATCTTCCGGCAGCAACGGTCGAGCCTGACTTCAGCCCTCGCGCGATGTCACGGGGCAGCCAATGAAATCACCCAGCGAATCCCGGGCTGTCAGCGCGAGAACCGGTCGCCGCTTCGAGCGGGACAGGTCGGAAAACGCATAGGGGACCATGACCAGTTCCCCAGCTTCAAACACTGTTCCAGGCCGCGTCCTCCGGATTGTCCCACACCGAGGCGAGCGCCACTGCCTGAGCGTCCATCAGGTTGCGCCATTCGCCGCATTCCTGGCGCTCGCGCAGGAACAATACGAAATCGAGGGCCTCGCGCGCCAACGGCTCGGGCAGGAGTTTGGCTTGTTCGTAAACTTGCTACGCGACGGTTATGGCCTACTCCTATGCCGCGCTACACAACTGGAGGTGCCGCTTCGCCCTACCCCGCCTTCGCCATCCCGCGGAGCACGTACTGCAGAATCCCGCCGTGCCGGTAGTACTCCACCTCGTCCGCGGTATCGATCCGGCAGCGCACCGGCACCTGGTCCGTCGTGCCGTCCGGCCGGTGGATCACCAGCGTCAAATCCATGCCCGCCTTCAGCCCGTCGAGGCCGATCACGTCGATCGTTTCCTCCCCGGTAATCCCCAGCGACTTCCGGTCCATGCCGTCCTTGAAGGTGAGCGGCAGCACGCCCATGCCCACCAGGTTCGAACGATGGATGCGTTCGAAGCTTTCCACGATCACCGCCTTCGCACCCAGCAGGAACGTGCCCTTCGCCGCCCAGTCGCGCGACGAGCCGGTGCCGTATTCCTTGCCGCCGAAGATCACCAGCTTCACGCCATCCTTCTTGTACCGCATCGCCGCGTCGTAGATCGGCATCACGTCGCCCGACGGCAGGTGCTTCGTCATGCCGCCTTCGACGTTCTGCAGCATCTCGTTGCGGATACGGATGTTAGCAAACGTGCCGCGCATCATCACTTCGTGGTTGCCGCGCCGCGCGCCGTAGCTGTTGAAGTTGGCCTGCGTCACCTGCCGCTCCAGCAGGTAGTCGCCGGCGGGCGAGGTCTTGCGGATCGATCCCGCCGGGCTGATGTGGTCCGTGGTGATCGAGTCCCCAAGCTCCGCCAGGATGCGCGCGCCGTACACGTCGTCGATCGGCGGCAGCTCCATCGTCATGCCGTCGAAATACGGTGGATTGCGCACGTAGGTTGACCCGTCCGACCAGCGATAGGTCGCGCTGTCGCCATCGACCTGGATGGACTGCCACTGCTGCGGCCCGGTGAACACCTCGCCGTAGCGCTTCAGGAACTGGTCGCGCGACAGCGATGTGGCGATCGTATCGGCGATCTCCTTGTTGGTCGGCCACACGTCTTTCAGATACACCGGCTGCCCGTCATTCCCGGTGCCCAGCGGCTGCGTGGCGATGTCCTCCGTCACCTTGCCCAGCAGCGAATACGCCACCACCAGCGGCGGCGACGCCAAATAGTTCGCCCGCACATTGGCATGCACGCGGCCTTCGAAATTGCGGTTGCCGGAGATCACCGCGGCGCCGACCAGCCGGTTGTCCTCGATCGCATCGACGATCGCGTCGTCCAGCGGGCCGGAGTTGCCGATGCACGTCGTGCAGCCATATCCCACCGTTTCGAACCCGATCGCATCCAGGTCGGCGGTCAGCCCGGACTTGTCGAGATACTCGGTCACCACCTGCGACCCCGGCGCCAGCGAGGTCTTCACCCACGGCTTCGGCATCAGCCCCTTGGCGTGCGCCTTGCGCGCCACCAGGCCCGCGGCCACCAGCACCGACGGATTCGACGTGTTGGTGCACGACGTGATCGCGGCGATCACCACGTCGCCATGCGTCAGCTCGTAGTTCTTGCCCTCGACTTGCACCGAGACGGCGGCTTCGTTCTCCGGCACGCCCAGCCCCTTGGTCAGGTCGGCCTTGAAGCTGGACGACACGTCCTTCAGCGACACGCGATCCTGCGGCCGCTTCGGTCCCGCCATCGACGGCACCACGCTGCCCAGGTCCAGCTCCAGCGTATCGGTGAACACCGGCTCCGCGACACCCGGCTCGCGGAACATGCCCTGCGCCTTCAGATAGGCTTCCACCAGCGCGATGCGGTGCTCGTCGCGGCCGGTCAGATGCAGGTAGTCGAGCGCCACCTTATCGACCGGGAAGAACCCGCAGGTCGCGCCATATTCCGGCGCCATGTTGCCGATCGTCGCGCGGTCGGCGAGGCCCAACTGATCCAGCCCCGGCCCGAAGAATTCAACGAACTTCCCAACCACGCCCTTGCGCCGCAGCGTCTGCGTGACGGTCAGCACCAGGTCTGTCGCGGTCGCGCCCTCCGGCAGCCGCCCGGTCAGGCGGAAGCCGATCACGTCGGGGATCAGCATGGCGATCGGCTGGCCGAGCATCGCCGCCTCGGCCTCGATCCCGCCGACGCCCCAGCCCAGCATGCCGAGCCCGTTCACCATCGTGGTGTGGCTGTCGGTGCCGTACAGCGTGTCCGGATACGCGAACGCCGTCCCGCCGATGTTGGCCGTCCAAACGCACTGCCCGAGATATTCCAGATTGACCTGGTGGCAGATGCCGGTGCCCGGCGGCACCACGCGGAAATTGTCGAACGCATCCTGCCCCCAGCGCAGGAACTTATAGCGCTCGGCATTGCGCTCGAACTCGATATCGACGTTCTTCTGCAACGCATCCGGCCGCGCGAACACATCCACCTGCACTGAGTGATCGATCACCAGATCAACCGGCACCAGCGGGTTCACCTTCTGCGGATCGCCGCCCAGCCTGGTGATGCCGTCGCGCATCGCCGCCAGATCGACCACCGCCGGCACGCCGGTGAAGTCCTGCATCAGGATGCGCGCCGGCTTGAACGGCACCTCCTTCTCGGAGTGCGCGCCGTCCAGCCAGCCGACGATCGCCTTGGCGTCATCGACCTTGTAGCTGCCGCCGTTCTCGAAGCGCAGCACGTTCTCCAGCAGGATCTTCAGGCTGACCGGCAGGCGCGAGAAGTCGCCCAGCGCCTTGGCCGCTTCCGGCAGGGAAAAGTACTCGTACTGCTTGCCGTCAACGGTCAGGGTGCGGCGGGTCTTCAGGGTGTCCTGGCCGATCGATGTCATGGCGCGTCTGTCCTGGGTTGCCAGGACCCCTCTCGTTGTGCCGCACAGCTTGGCGTGGTTTAGGAAACGCAGGCCGCGGCGTGCCGCGTGCTCTTGTGTCGGCTTAAACCACACCAGCCGGGGGAACGTCCATCCGGCGAGGCTTTCGGGGGGTGCGCGTGCTGCGTGCAGAGGGTCTGGCGGCGTTCCGCGGCGAGCGGCTGGTGCTGCGGGATCTGGATTTCAGCGTGCCGGAAGGCGGCGCGCTGATCCTCGCCGGCCCGAACGGCTCCGGCAAATCGACGCTGCTGCGGTTGCTGGCTGGCCTGGTGCGGCCGATCGCCGGGCGACTGCTGTGGGCGGACGAAGACGCGCTGGCCGATCTCCCGTCGCATGCCGCACGCGTGGCGTACATCGGCCATCTCGATGCGGTAAAACCCGCGCTGACAGTGACCGAAAACCTGCGCTTCGCCGCATGGCTCGGCGGCGGCATTGTCGAGGATGCGCTCGCCGCCCTGGGCCTGACCGAGCTGGCCGAGCTGCCCGCGCGTATGCTGTCCGCCGGCCAGAAGCGCCGCCTGGCGCTGTCCCGCCTCGCACTGACCAACGCACCGCTGTGGCTGCTGGACGAGCCGACGCTCGGACTGGACGTCGCGTCGGTCGCGCGCTTCGGCACACTGCTGGCGGCACACCGCGCGCGCGGCGGCCTGATCGTCGCCGCGACCCACCTGCCGCTGCCGCTCGAAGGGGCGACGGAGCTGCGGCTGGCATGATGTCATCGGGTGAGCGAGGGGCAGGCCGGGGCTTCGCCCCTGGACCCCACCAAGGGGCGCTGCCCCTTGGATCCCCGCCAAGGGCATTGCCCTTGGAACCCTTTACTTGGCTGGATGGAGGGGAGGCGGCATGGCGCCGTCGAATTGGTGTCGCCTTTTCGGGCGACACCAATCCGACGGCGCCATGCCGCCTCCCCTCCATCCAGCCAAACAGAGGGATTGCAAAGGCTACGCCTTTGCCGGAGGTCCAGGAGGCAGAGCCTCCTGGCGGGGTCCCGGGGCAGAGCCCCGGCCTACCCCTCGTTCACCCGATGACCCTGCCCCCCGCATGACCCGCTTCCTCGCCATCCTGACGCGCGAGGTCCGCCTGTCGCTCCGGCACGGCGCCGACACGATGGCCGCGCTGCTGTTCTTTTTCGTCACCGCCGCGTTATTCCCCCTGGCGATCGGCCCCTCCCCCGACACCCTGGGCCGTCTCGCCCCCGGCATCGTCTGGGTCTGTGCCCTGCTCTCTGCCCTGCTGCCGCTGGACCGTTTGTTCGGCGCCGATTTCGAGGACGGCTCGCTCGACCACCTCCTGCTATGCGGCCTGTCTGCCCCCGCCATCGCCGGCGCGAAGGCCGCCGCGCATTGGCTGGTCACCGGCCTGCCGCTGCTGGTCTGTGCCGCGCCTCTCGCCGTCATGCTGCGCCTGCCGGATGACGCACTGCCGGCGTTGCTCGCCGGCCTCGCGCCCGGCACGGCGCTGTTGTCGCTGCTGGGCACCACCGGCGCGGCGATTGTGCTCGGCGCGCGGCGCGGCGGCGTGCTGCTGCCGCTGCTGGTGCTGCCGCTCGCCATGCCGGTGCTGATCTTCGGCGTCGCCGCGGCGGACGCGGCATCCGGTGGCCTGTCGCCGCGCCCGCATCTGCTGCTGTTGCTGGCCATGCTCGCGGCGGCGCTGCCGCTCTGCCCGATCGCCGCCGGTGCGGCCTTGCGCAGCGCGGCGGAATGATGCGCCCCAGGGGGACATCGGGCCTTCGGACATCGGGCCTTCGGTTGCCAACCCACGTGCTGCCGGCGAAGCTCGCCGCGAGGAGCGCCATGAACGACACAGCAACCGGACCGCTCGCCGGCATTCGCGTGATCGACGTCACGTCGATCGTGCTCGGCCCATACGCGACGCAGACGCTAGGCGACATGGGCGCCGACGTGATCAAGATCGAAGCGCCCGAGGGCGACCGCACGCGCTACATCGGCCCGTCGCGCACGCACGGCATGGCGAGCTACTTCGCCACGCTGAACCGCAACAAGCGCAGCGTCGTGCTGGACCTGAAGCGGCCCGCGGCGAAGGCCGCGCTGCTGCGCCTGGTCGAAAGCGCCGACGTGTTCGTGCACAACATGCGGCAGGGTGCGGCGAAGCGGCTCGGCCTGGACTATGCGTCGCTGTCGGCACGCAATCCACGCCTGGTGTACGCGAGTGCCTCCGGCTACCGCAAAGGCAGCTCGCAGGAGGACACACCGGCGCTCGACGATCTGATCCAGGGCGTCAGCGGAATTGCGTCGCTGAACGCCGGGCCGGACGGCGCGCCGCGCTATGTGCCGATGGTGCTGGTCGATAAGCTGACCGGACACATGCTGGCGTCGATGATCGGCATGGCGCTGGTGCACCGCGAACGCACCGGCCAGGGCCAGGAAGTGCACGTGCCGATGCTGGAAACCACGCTGGCCTATATGCTGATCGAACACATGCAGTGGGCGACGATCGGCGAACCGGAACGCGGCGTCGGCTATCCGCGCATGTTGACTCCCCATCGGCGGCCGTATGCGACAAAGGACGGCTTCATCAGCGTGATCGCCTCCAGCGACGCGCAGTACGACCGGCTGCTGCGGGTGCTCGGCCGACCGGAATTGATCGACGATCCGCGCTTCGTCAGCACCGCCTCGCGCGCGGCGAACATCGATGCGGTGCTGGGCGTGCTGACCGAGGGTCTGCGCACACGCACCAGCAAGGAGTGGCTGGCGATCCTGACCGAGATCGACATTCCCTCTGGCCCCGCCAACACGCTGCTCGATTTGTTCGAGGATGATTACCTGCGGGAGACCGGGTTCTTCGCCGAGGCGCAGCACCCGGTCGAGGGCCGCGTGCTCGTGCCGGCGATCCCCGCGACGTTCTCCGCTTCTCCGCCGTCAGTGCGAAGGCTGTGGCCAACGCTGGGCGAGCACACGCAAGAGGTGCTGCGGGAAGCGGGGTTCGGCGAGGCGGAAATAGAAGCAGTAACGGCTTCGCAATAACAGGGCGACGCCGCGGCGTCAGCGATCGTGCTCTACCAGGTCCATCCGACGCTTGATGCGTTCCACGTCGGCAGCAAGCCTGTCGAGACGCAACGACACCGGGGCATAGCCGGCCTCAAGCATGCCGACACGCAGTCGCGTATCGGCCGTATCTTCCTTCACCTCGCCGAGCATTGCGCGAATTTCCCGCAGGCGCTCGAGTACCGGGTTGTCCGTCCCGTCGCTCATATCACCACGCCACTCCTTGAATTTGACGTTGCCATATTGTCAACCAATCCGCCATCGCCCCGCGCGTCACCCGATCAGCGCCAGCGTGTGCCGGGCAATCACCACCTCCTCATCCGTCGGAATCGCGTACGCCAGCCGCAACGAGTCCGCCCGCGTCAGCTTCGGGCCGGCCGCCTGGTTCGCCGCGTCATCCAGCGAGAACCCCAGCCACCCCAACCGCCGCAGCACGCGCGCACGGATTTCCGGGCTGTGCTCGCCGATGCCCGCGGTGAACACCATGCCGTCGATGCCGCCCATGCTGGTCGCCAGCCCGCCCGCCGTCTGCACCACGTGGTACACGAAGTACTCGACAGCCAGCTTCGCCAGCGGCGCGTCGCTCGCGAGCAAGGTGCGCATGTCGTTCGACACGCCGGACAGGCCCTTCAGTCCGCACTCCTCGTAGAGAAAGTGCTCGACCCGATCGACGCTCCACCCCTTCTGCTGCTGCAGCCACAGGATCACGCCGGAATCCAGCGAGCCGGAGCGCGTACCCATCGGCAGCCCGTCCAGCGCGGTGAACCCCATCGACGAATCCACGCTGTGCCCGCCCGCCAGCGCGCACATCGACGCGCCCGAGCCGAGATGCGCCACCACCACGCGGCCCAGCGCGATCTCCGGCGCCTGGTCCGCCAACGCACCGGCAATGTATTCGTAGGACAGACCATGGAAGCCGTAGCGCCGCACGCCCTCCTGGTACAGCGCATCCGGAATGGCGAAGCGGTCCGCCACCGGCGGATGGCCGCGATGGAACGCCGTGTCGAAGCACGCCACCTGAGGCACGCCTGGGAAGCGCTCGCCCAGCGTCTTCAGCACCTTCACCGCGGGCGGGTTGTGCAGCGGCGCGAGCGGCATCACCGCCTCGATCACCGGCAGCGTGTCGGCGTTCACCAGCACCGGCGCGGTCAGCGACGGCCCGCCATGCACGACGCGGTGGCCGAAGCCGATCAGCCCATCGGAGTCCAGCGGCCCGTCCGGCAACGCCGCCAGCGCGTCCAGCGCCGCCGCGTGGTCCGCCGCGGCCAACGCGCCCTCGTGCACCGTACGCCCGTCCGCCGCGACCACCTTCATCCGCGCGGAACCGCCGATGCGTTCAACCTCGCCGCTTTGCGTCAGCCGCAGCGCTCCATCCGCCGCATAGACACCGAATTTCAGGCTGGATGATCCCGCGTTCAGCACGCACAGGCGACGATCGGTCATATGCTCTCTTGGCCTTTCCTGGCAGAGGCGGGCAAACTGCGGCCCAACCCCAGTCGAGCGCGGAGACCGAGACCATGCCAGCCACGCCGAAGTTCGGCCTAGCCCAGCCCGTCCGCCGCGTGGAGGACCCCCGCTTGCTCAAGGGCGCCGGACGCTACACCGACGACATCGCGTTGCCCGACATGCTGCACGGCATCGTGCTGCGCAGCCCGCACGCGGCGGCGAAGATCGGCGCGATCGACACCAGGCTCGCAGCATACCTGCCAGGGGTTAAGGCAATCTATACGGCCGCCGATCTTGCGGCGGACAGGATCGGCACGCTGCCCTGCGCGACGCCGCTGGAGAACCGCGACGGCACGCCGCAGTCGATGCCGCCGCATCCGGTGCTGGCCGACGGCGCGGTGCGGCATGTCGGCGATCCCGTCGCGTTCGTGGTCGCCGATACCGCGGCAGCGGCGCGCGACGCGGCAGAGCGCATCGTGGTGGATTACCACGTGCTGCCGACGGTGACCGATACGGCGGGGGCGATGGACAAGGGCGCGCCGCTGGTGTGGCAGAACGCACCGCACAACATCGTGTTCGACTGGGACATCGGCGACAAGGCCGCAACCGAGGCGCAGTTCGCCAAGGCGGCGCACATCACCCGGCTGACCGTCGTCAACAACCGCATCGTCGTGTCGTCGATGGAGACGCGCGGCGCGATCGCCGATTTCGACGGCGGATCGGGCCGCTGGACGCTGTATGCGAACACGCAGGGCGGCTGGCTGGTGAAAAACCTGATCGCGCCGATGTTCAACACCGATCCGGAGAAGTTCCGCGTTATCACCCCCGATGTCGGCGGCGGTTTCGGCATGAAGTTGTTCCTGTACGCAGAACATGTGCTGACCTGCTACGCGGCGTGGAAGCTGCGTGCACCGGTGAAGTGGGTGGCGGATCGCAGCGAGGCGTTCCTGGCGGATACGCAAGGCCGCGACAACGTCACGCTGGGCGAGCTGGCGGTCGATTCGGGCGGAATGTTCCTCGCGCTGCGCACGCGCAACGTGGCGAACATGGGCGCGTATCTGTCCACATTCGCGCCGTATATCCCGACCTTCGCCGGCACCTCGGTGCTGTCCAGCGTGTATGGCTTCCAGGCGATCTACGCACAGATCTTCGGCGTGTTCACCAACACCGTGCCGGTGGATGCATATCGTGGTGCTGGCCGCCCGGAGGCGAACTACCTGGTGGAACGCCTGGTCGATGCCGCGGCACGCGAACTCGACATCGACCGCGCGGAACTGCGCCGCCGCAACATGGTGCCACCCAGCGCGATGCCGCATTCGACACCGGTCGGCAAGAAGTACGACAGCGGCGATTTCCCAACCGTGTTCGATGCGGCGCTGCGCAAGATGGGACACGCGGATTTCGCCGCACGCCGCGCCGAGGCGGCAGGACGTGGCAAGCTGCGTGGCCTCGGCTTCGCCTACTACCTGGAAGCGACCGGCGGAGATCCGACCGAGCGAGCCGAAATCCGCTTCGCCGACGACGGCTTCGTCGATGTGTATGTCGGCACGCAATCCACCGGCCAGGGGCACGAAACGGCCTATGTGCAGCTCACCGCCAACAAGCTGGGCATCGACGGAGACCTGATCCGTGTCCGCCAGGGCGACACCGATACCATCCCGGTCGGCGGCGGCACCGGCGGCGCGCGCAGCCTGTACTCGGAGGGGCAGGCCATCCTGCTGACATCGGAATCCGTGATTGCCAAAGGCAGGCAGGCGGCATCCGAAGTGCTGGAGGCCGCGCCCACAGACATCGCTTTTGCCGACGGGCGCTTTTCCATCGTCGGCACCGACCGCGGCATCGACATACTGGACCTGGCCGCGACACAGCGGCGCAAGCTGGCGGCGGGCGTAACGGCGACGATGCTGGACGCGGCGGAGATCGCGCCGGTCGATGACCATACCTTCCCGAACGGCTGCCACATGGCGGAGGTCGAGGTGGATCCGGAAACCGGCGTTGTCCAGGTGGTCCGGTTCGCGGTGTGCGACGATGTCGGCAAGGCGGTGAACCCGCTGATCGTGCGCGGCCAGGTGCAGGGCGGCGTGGCGCAGGGCACCGGCCAGGCATTGTTCGAACACACGGTGTACGATCCGGAGTCCGGGCAATTGCTGTCCGGGAGCTTCACCGATTATGCGCTGCCGCGCGCCGACGATCTGCCGGAAATCGAGGTGGAGCTGCTCGAAATCCCGTGCACCACCAACCCGCTGGGCGTAAAGGGCGCTGGGGAGGCGGGTGCCGTGGGGAGCCCGCCGGCGCTGATGAACGCGCTGATCGACGCTCTGAGCGCGCGGGGCGTGACGCAGATCGACATGCCGGCGACGCCGGAACGGGTCTGGCGGGCTTTGGCGGCCGCGAGGTGATTCTTTGCCATGGCGTGCTGGTCGGGCCGAAGCAATCGTCCGCGGGAGGGGATTGCATTCGCCTGAATCGCGGTGATGGCTATGCCTTGTGCAAGGCTTGGTCCTTTGGCTTGGCCGCTTGGGTGGAGGCAGGGCGCGGCAGCTTTAAGAAAGTATTTGAAACACAGATTACACAGATTACACAGATTAAGGCACAGATTAGATTTTGAATATTTTATCCCTACCGGCCGGCCGGCGACCCCTGTCGTCGTCCCCGATCTGTCATCCCCGATCTTGCGAGAGCGACGGGCTGCGCCTGGCTTTTCCGGCCAGGTTGGGACCGCCACGGATGCAATCTGTGCCTTAATCTGTGTAATCTGTGAAATCTGTGTTTCAAATACTTTCTTAAAGCTGCCACCCCAGCTCTCGACCTTGTTAACGATTGATCAACCCCGACGCGCGCAGCATTGGCTTTATGGAATCCGAGAATGGCCCTGGCAGCGAGCTCTCCTATCGCATCATCGGCCTTGCAATGCGCGTGCACCGGCGACTGGGTCCAGGTCTGCTCGAATCGGTCTATCAGAAATGCCTGTGTTATGAACTTGCCCAGGCAGGCATGCCGTTCCGCAGCCAGGTGCCGCTGGCTGTTCATTACGACGGTGTCCGCCTGGATTGCGGCTACATCGCCGACATCATCGTGGACGACCAGGTGATCCTGGAACTGAAAGCGGTCGAGCATATGCTGCCGATCCATGAGGTCCAGTTGGTGACCTATTTGCGCCTGGCGCAGTGCCGGATCGGCTTACTGATAAACTTCAACACCGTGTCGCTGACCGACGGGATCAGGCGGCGCGTGCTGTAGAATTACTGGTAGCGCTGGCCGCCCAAAGCTAAATCGGCGCCAATCGGATCGCGCCGATCCAGCGTGGCCGTCGATGTCAGCAGGGCGGCGCGCCGCCGTTCGGGCAGACGACCGCCGAGCCGGGCGGCACCACGACCGTCGTGTGCTCGGGCGGTGGGCTCTCGTAACTGAAGCAGCCGCCGAGGAACAGCGGCACGATGATGGCAAGCAGGATGCGGCGCATTGGTTCGTTTCCCTTGCGTGAAAACCGGCACTCATTTGGGAACGATCCGTGTGCCGTGCGCGCACAACGCCGTGCGCCCACGAATGCGTCATCGCATACTGCCGGGCGGCGGTCCGGTGCCGCGCAACAGGTCGCCCGGTTCGCCGTGCAGCACATCCGAAGGTGCCGACGGTTCGCCGCAATCGGAGCCGGGTGTCTGCATCGGCACCGCGATGCGCGCCTTGCCATTCACGCCCGCGGGTACGCCCGGCCGGCCGGCCAGATCGATGCTCAGATCCATGGGCGGTCCCGCCGCGGGCACATTGGCGCAATCGGCCGGCTGCGCCCTGGCGCGCATCGCACCGCCGAGCGACAGCGCGGCCAACACAACCACAGCCATCGGAATACGCCGCATCATGCCGACAGTGTACGCCGCGAACGGTTAATGATCCGTTGGCGGCGTCAAACCCGACAGCAGCGCCGGAATGAACACCAGGCTGGCGAGCAACGTGCATCCCAGGCTGATCAGCAGCAATTCGCCCATGCTCGCGGTGCCCGGATGCGCCGACAGCGCCAGTGAGCCGAACGCCGTACCGGTTGTAAGCGCGGAAAACACGATGGCCCGCGCTGTGGCCGAGCCGAGCAAGCCAACCCGGCCTGCGCGCCAGTTCATCACGAAGTAGATGTTGAACGACACGCCGACACCCAGCAGCAGCGGCAGCGCGATGATATTGGCGAAGTTCAGCGGCAGCGGCAGCAGCACCGCCACCAGCAGCGTCAGCAGCGCGGACAGGATCAGCGGAGTCACCACCAGAACCACCGTGCGCACCCGTCGCAGCGCGATCGCCAGGATCAGCGTGATCGCCACGATCGCGTAGATCGCCGCATCACGGAACGCGCCGACGATGGTGTCGCTGGTGGCCTCGATCGTCACCGCCGAGCCGCCGGCATTCGACGTGACATGGGTCACCTGATCAACGAAGCGGTGCAGGCCGCGGCTGCCTTTGCCCAGCGGCTTCGGCATCACCTGCAACCGCGCCCGGCCATCCGGCAGCAGCCAGTTGGTGCGCATGGCGGGCGGAATGGAATCCAGCGTGGCCGGCTGGGCCGACAGCGCGGTGCGCAACTGATCCAGCTCCTGCGGCAGGAAACGCGTCAGGGTGGCGTTGACGGCCATGACCGTTGCGTCGGGCGCCGTCTCAAGTTGCCGCAGGTCGGCGGCGACCGCGGCCAGCGGATGGCCAGCGGGCAGCTTCGCCAGGGCCGGATCGATTTGCGACAGCGCGGTCTTCGCCGCGAGGCGCACCTGGTCGGGCGTGATCGGCGCCGGTGGCGTGGCAGGCGGCGACAACGTCGGGGCGAGGATCGTCTCGGCGTCCGCGATGATCGCCAGCTTCTGCTGCTGCTCGTTCGGCACGAAGCTGAGGACGTCGATCACCTGTGCGACGCTGGGCAGCGCTTTCAGCTTTGCCGCCAGCGGCGGGATCGCCGCCACGTCGGGCGCCATCACGTCGATGCTGTACGGGTTGGTGACCGGGTTGTTGATAAGGTCCCGCAGCGTCTCCATCGCTTCGGTGTGCGGGTCCTTGGTGTCGAGCGGATCGGAATCGAAGGTCAGCCGCGTCGATACGGCAAGGGCCAGCACGGCGACCGCCGCGAAGACGGCGAGGATCGGCCGGCGGTGGCGCTTCACCACGTCGTCGAACGGCACGGCCCAGGCGAAGCCGACCATGCCAAGTTCGCCGGGCGGGTGGCACAGCGTGATCGCGGCGGGCAGCACGGTCATGGTGCAGAGGAAGGCGATCAGCATGCCGATCCCGGCGATCAGGCCCAGCTCGGCGACGCCGGCGAACGAGGTCGGCACGAAGGCCAGGAACCCGGCCGCGGTGGCCGCGGCCGCGACGAGGATCTGGCCGCCGACACGCGTCGCGTTCTGCCGCATCGCCTCGGCGGGGTCGGGGAACTCGTGACGTCTTTCGCGATAGCGGACGGAGAACTGGATGGCGAAGTCAACGGCGATGCCGACGAACAAGACGCCGAAGCCGACCGACACCAGGTTCAGCGTGCCGACGGCAATCGTGGCGAACAGCAGCGTCAGCATGAGGCCGACCGCGAGGGTGGCGAGGATCGGCACGATCAGCCGCCAGGATCGCGTGGCCAGGTAGAGCCACAGGGTGATCAGCACGACGCTGCCGGCCAGGCCCTCGACGGCGCCCTGAGCGACGGTGGCAAACTCCTCATCGGCCAGGGGAATCTGGCCGGTCAGGCGCACGCGGGCCGCGTGGTCCTTCACGTAGGGAAGCTGGGCGATGATCGTCCGCATCGCGTCGGTTGCCGCGCCGCCTGGCTCCAGCGCGCCGTAGTCGAGCTTCGGCTGCACCAGGACGAAACGGTACGGGCCGGCGAGCTTGGCCAGGCCGCCGCCGAGAAGCTGCTGCCAGGACAGCGGCTGCGGATGGCCGGCGAGCGCGTCGGCCATCGCCTGGTGGAAGCTCTGCATCGGACCGAGATACGGCGACAGGTCCACGCCGCCATGCGTGACGCCCATGCCGAGCAATGCCAGGGCGGAGAACAAGCCGCGCGCGGTGGGATCGGCGACGAGCTGGCCCAGGAACGGCTGCGCGTCGATCGTGCGGTTCATCAGGTCGGTGAGCTGCGTCTGGTCGAGAAACAGCAGCCCTTCCTTTTGCAGGAACGGCGAGGTGTCCGGGCGGTTGACCGTGAGGAAATGCGCGTGATCGGCGGCGACCTGGCGCGCCAGCTCGGCGGCGGTGGCGTTGGCCTCCTCGGGTTCCTGCGCGTCGATCACCGCGACGATCAGGTTGTTGAACTGCGGGAAGTCCTTCTGGAGCTGAATGGCGTGCTGCCGCCAGGGCAGGCTGTCGGAGAACAAGACGTCGGTGTTGGTGGAGACGCCCAGGTGTTCCCGGGCCATCCAGCCAGAGAAGGCCGCGAGCAGCGCGCCGGCGATGATAACGGCGAGGGCGTTTCGGCGGCTGAAGTCAGCCAGGCCGACGATCAGGCGAATCAGCATCGTTCAGGGGAGCCTCGGGCGAAGGGCGGCATCTGATAATGGGTTCGCGTGATAATGGGTTCGTGTAGGCCGGTCCATGCTGGGAGATGACGCGGATGTGAGCGGAAATGGCTGCCGGACGCGTGGCGCGGTTTGCATCACTCCTGGCGGCCAGGCTTGTGTCGCAGGCGGTATTGCCGCGGCGTCGTTCCGAACCACCGCTTTGCCGCCCGGAAGAAACTGCTCTGATCGTTGAACCCCAACAGAAAGGCGACATGCGCAAGCGACAGATGGTCCTGGTCGAAATACCTTTGCGCCAGCTCTTTGCGCGTGTCGTCCAGAATCTGGCGGAACGAAGTGCCCTCCGCCGCAAGGTTGCGCTGCAATGTGCGCTCGCTCATTCCCAGGGCGCGCGCCACCACGGCACGGCGCGGTTCGCCGTCGGCAAAATACTCGGGAATGGCGGAGCGGACCCGGGCGCTCGTCTTTTGGTCGTCCAGCCGTGCCAGATATTCGCCAACCACCCGTTCGTGAACGTTGGCGAGGCGCGGCTGCGCCGTCGGCAAAGGAAGTGCAACGTCGGAATGCGAGAACACCAGGGCGTTCACGGCGGCGCCGAGGCGGAGAGGGCATTCGAACGCCGCCTGGTACGGCCGGATCTCGTCATCGGCCGTGGTGGTGAACTCCACAGCGAGCGGCCGCAGATCGCGCGCCATGATCCATCGCATCAACGACAACAGGGACAGGAGAGTGAAGGCGTAGCGTTGCCACACGACCTCGGCTTCGCCGCAAGGCAGGTTGAGGCAGGCACGGCATCCTTCGGGGTCCTCGCTGACGGCCAGGAACGCAACGTCGGTGATGATTCGGAAGTATCGCGCGACGCGTTCCAGAAGACCGCGCAGGTCGGGCGCTGACATCATGGCATAACCGACCACGTCGAACAGCGCCGGCCGCGGAACGCGCGCGGCGGCGAGGCCGACCGCGGGGTTGCCGGACTGGGCCACGGCAAGGCGCCAGAGCAACTCGACCGTTTCGCTCGGGAGTCGCAGGTCGGGATCGTCGAGAGCGCCGGACCCCACGCCCGCCTCGCGCAGCATGGCTGCGGTATCGAGGCCTTCCTGCTGAAAGACGCCGATCAGCCCCTTCACCCAGAAGGCTGCGACCCCGCGCTGACGGCGTTCCGTTCGGCTGGTCCCCACGGCACGCCTCCCTGGCAAGAAGGTGTTCTGGCGGGGGGGGTGCCCAGCGGCAGCCGGGAACCACCCGGTCACTACGGTCGGATTTGGCCTCCTGGGTCAAGCAAGATGGCCTATGGTGGCACTGACTCGAGTGCCAGGAACACTACGATGTAAGCACACAATCGTGCCGATACCATGCCGAAGCGAATATTGATAGCCGACGACCACGGCTTGCTGCGCCAGGCACTGCGCCAGCTCCTGAGTGACGAATTCCCGGATTTTGCGGTCGCCGAGGCCGAGGATCTGGACTCAGTAATGGTCCAGCTCGCGGTCGCGCCAGCCGACCTCGTGCTGATGGATCTTGGCATGCCTGGGATGGCGGGTGCGGAAAGCCTGCTGGCGTTGCGCGCGGCGCACCCGAATTCCCGCATCCTGGTGGTGACCGGCACCGAGGAGCGTTGCGTGATCCTCGAATGCCTTGCCGCCGGGGTGCACGGCTATGTGCTGAAGTCTTCGCCGGCGGAGGACATCGTGCGGGCCGTCCGCCAGACGCTGGCGGGAGATATTTACGTGGCTCCGGTGCTGGCCGCGGTGGGGAATGAACGCGCATTCGCGCAGCGCCGTGCCGGTGCGCCCGCCCTGGCACCCGCGATGCGGCCGGGCACCGCGCGGTTCACCGGGCGCCAGATGCACGTGCTGAAACTGCTCTCCGAAGGCCGGTCAACCAAGGAGATCGCCCGTGTCCTGGAACTGAGTCCAGGGACGGTGAAGATCCATCTCGCGGCGATCTACCGTCGGCTGAACGCCCACAATCGGACGGAGGCCGCGATGCTGGCGAGCAAGCTGAACCTGTAATGCGTGATCGCCGGCCGCCGCAGGAATGATGGAACTCTACGTCACCGCCCGTTTCCATGCCCGGGAGGGACTCCAGGACGAGCTGGCCGCGGCGCTGCGTACGCTGGTTGGAGCAGCGCGGACCGATCCCGGCTGCCTGGCGATGAAGGCGTTCGGCGCCATCCGCGACTCTCGGTTGTTCTTCATCCATTCGTACTGGGCCGACGAAGCGGCATTCGCGGCCCATATGGAGCTGACGCACGCGGTGCGGTTTTCCCAAAGCATCGCCCCGCTGATCGACCATGAGCTGGAGGTTGTGCCGGTCCGGCCGATCGGGTGGACGGCGTAAGCCGATGCTCGCTGCCGGGCACGCCCCAGGGTGATCGCATTTGGCCTGAGGGTGGACCAATTCCTATGGACCGAAAGTCGGTGCCGCCCCTTCTGCTGTTTGATTCGCACGGAGGACGCGCGGAGGGCCACGGGGAACACGGAGGCGCTTTCCCGGTGTGCCACGCTGCAACGAACGCCCCGACACCAGGAATCAGATGTATCCCGATCCGACGCACGCCGCGAGGTGACGGGCACAGGACCTCCGTGATCCCCGTGCCTCTCCGCGCGTCCTCCGTGCGAATCAAACGAGGCAATGATCCGCCCCCCGCCTTGGGCCAGTTGCCAACGGCAGTCGGCCGCAAATGCGATTGCCCTGGGGCACGCCCGCTGACAGGTTGTCGTGGATGGCCGGCAGGCCGATGATGGCTGGTCCAGGAAGGGCCATCGCATC
The DNA here is from genome assembly GCA_036489395.1 of Acetobacteraceae bacterium. Lineage (GTDB taxonomy): Bacteria > Pseudomonadota > Alphaproteobacteria > Acetobacterales > Acetobacteraceae > JASHVB01. The sequence goes on from DASXFW010000234.1 coordinate 17,680, forward strand.
ATGCGGATCGGCTTTGTCGGCACCGGCACGATGGGGACTCCGATCGCGGGTTGCCTGATCCGCGCCGGCCATTCGCTGTTGGTGTACGACCGTCGCGCGGAGGCCACGGACGCATTGTGCGCGGCTGGTGCGAACCCGGCGGACAGTGGGTTCGCCGCGGCGCGCGACAGCGAGGTGGTGTTCACGTCGCTGCCCGGGCCGGCCGAATTCGAGGCGGCGATGCTGGAGCCGCAGACCGGCGTGCTGGCGGGGTTGCGGGCGGGTGCCGCGCATATCGACCTGACGACCAATGCGCCCAGGACCGTCGCCCGCGTTGCCGAGGCCTGCCACGCGCGCGGGGTGGAACTGATCGATGCGCCGGTCAGCGGCCGGCCGCCGTCAATGACCGTGATGGTCGGCGCCAGCGACGCGGCGTTCGTCCGCTACCGGCCGCTGTTTGAGGCGATCGCCGCGAACGTGTTCCATGCCGGACCCAGCGGCGCGGGCGCGACGGCCAAGCTGGTGACGCAGTACCTGGGCTACACCGGGTTCATCGCGGCGATCGAGGGGATGCTGGTCGCGGCGAAGGCGGGGATCGACCTGGAGACGCTGGCGCGGATCGTGCCGGTCAGCGCGGGGCAGAGCCGGACGTTCGACAACATTCCTCGCGGCGTGTTTCCCGGGACGTATGCCGCCGGCGGGACGCTGGACATCGTGGCGAAGGATGTGGAACTCGCGTGCCAGCTTGCTCGTGACGTGGGGGCGCCGGCTGCCTTGGGGGCACTGGCGTCGGATTTCTACAAGCGCGCGCAGGCGGCGGGATGGGGGCAGGAGGGATTTCCCGTCGTCGCCCGGGTGCTGGAGGCGATGGCGGGGGTGGAGCTGCGGGTCGCTCCAGGGGGCAAGGAATGAACGACGATCGGGTCGCCCGGCTGCTGCTGACGGAGGAGATCGCGCAGTTCCTGTACGCCGAGGCGGAGCTGCTGGATGAGCGGCGGCACGACGAATGGCTGGCGCTGCTGGCCGAGGACATCCGTTACTGGATGCCGATGCGGCGCAACGTGAAATACGGCGACACCGCACGCGAGTTCACCCGCGAGGGCGAGGACATAAGCTGGTTCGACGAGGGCAAGGACACGCTGACCCGGCGGGTGCGGCAGATCCAGACCGGCATCCACTGGGCGGAGGAGCCGCAGTCGCGCATCACCCACATGGTGTCGAACGTGGCGCTGCTGTCGGTGGTGCCGGATGTGCGTGCGGCGGTTGAAGTTGTCGCGAAGTCGCGGTTCCTGATCTACCGCAATCGCGTGGAGACCGAGACAGACCTGCTGGTGGGCAAGCGCGAGGACACGCTGCGGCGGAATGGCGATGGCTGGCTGATCGCGCGGCGGAAGATCATCCTGGACCAGAGCGTGCTGTTGTCGAAGAACCTGACGTTCTTCTTTTAGGCGGATCGGGACGCGGCAGGAGGGGCGTGCTAAGTTTTCCGTCGTGCCGACGAAGGTCGGCATGACGGTGGGACCAGTTCGTGCGGCGACGTGAATCGCTTCCTTTGTCCACGGCTTCAAGCGGAGGTACGGCCATGACGATACTCGGAACGCAGGGCTATCGTACCGGCCTCGTCGATCTCGCATCGGGACTGATCAGCCGCGAGATCTTTGTGAACGAGGAGATTTATGCGCAAGAGCAGGAGCGGGTGTTTGCGCGGTCCTGGCTGTTCGTGGGGCATGAGAGCCAGATTCCCAATCCGGGGGATTTCTTCGCCTCGCGCATGGGCGAGGAGTCGGTGATCCTGTGCCGCGACCGTGCCGGCGCGGTGCACGTGTTCCTGAATTCGTGCCGGCATCGCGGGATGAAGGTGTGCCGGTATGACGACGGCAACACCACCGTGTTCACCTGCCCGTATCATGGATGGAGCTATGCCACCGATGGCGCGCTGGTCGGCGTGCCGTTCTTCCGGGAGGCTTATCGGTCGGAACTGGATCGCTCGAAGTATGGGCTGATCGAGGTGGCGCAACTGTGCGTTTACAAGGGCACGGTGTGGGCTTGCTGGGATGCGGCCGCGCCGCCGTTCCTGGAACACCTGGGCGAGTTCCGGCGATTCCTGGACCTGATCCTGGACGGGTGGGACGGGCGCGAGGGCCAGGCGGAATTGCTCGGCGGCGTGCAGAAATGGGTCATTCCGTGCAACTGGAAATGGCCGGCGGAGAACTTCAGCGGCGACACATATCATAACATTTCGCACCGCTCGGTCGATCTGGTCGGCGCGGGGCCGAGCGGACGCAGCCGGCGCGACTATGGGGAGCTGGCGGTGGCGCGACGGCTGCACGTCACGCTGCCGGATCGCGGGCATCAGACCATCACTTACGTGCTGCCGTCGGATCATGTGCCGCAGCCGGCGTATCAAAACTCGCCTGAAGTGGCCGAGTACTTTCGCCATTGCGAGGAGGAACGGCGGCGGCGTCCGGGGGCCAATGCGCGGCTGATCGGCGCGCCGGGGGAGATCTTTCCCAATGTGGCGCTGCTACCGCGGCAGCCTCGGACGCTGGCGGTGTGGCATCCGGTGAGTGCGCATCAGACCGAGGTGTGGCGGTTCTTCTTTGTCGATCGCGATGCGCCTCGGGCGGTGAAGAACTTCCTGCGGGATTATTATATCCGTTATTCCGGGCCGGCGGGGATGACAGAGCAAGATGATATGGAGAACTGGAATTATGCGCATGCGGCGAGCCGCGGGGTGATCGCGCGGCGGTATCCTTACACGTACGAGATGGGGATGGGGCATGCTGTCGAGAATTGGGAATGGGACGGGCTGCGCATGCCGGGCCGGGTGGTCGATCTGACCAAGGCGATGGCGAGCGAGGAGCCGATGCGGAATTTGTATCGCCGGTGGGCGGAGTTCATGGAGGCGCCGAGCTGGGATGAGCTGATGACCTGGCGTCGCGCCGACGCTGCCCAGGCGAAGGCGGCGGAATGAGCGGGATTGTGAATGTGCGGGAATTGGCCGTGGGTTCGCGCGTGGTGCTGGGGTCCGGGGCGGAGGTGGAGATTGTCTCCAATCCCGGCGACGGGGTCTGGGTGTTCGGGCGGTATGTGGCGTTTGCGGATGATCCGGGGGCGGTGGGGACGGAGGAGATGATCTTCGCGCAGGATGTGGTGGAGGTTCGGGGGTAGGGGCGTGGGGAGCATGTGTCAGTCGCGGTTGACCTGCCGCACGCGACGCGCCCGGTGCAGCGCAATGGTGCCCGCGCGAATCCGCTCGAAGAGCGGTTTTGGCAATGGCCCGTACACGACGTCATCCGTCCCTGGAATGTTGCGCAGGTCGTAGCCGGGCCATGCAAAGACGTTCAGTTCATCGAGACGGACCCACGACGGCGCTGAACCGAGTCCCAACGCAGCCCGAACCGATGGCGGCAGTGCGAGCGATGTGTCCGGGTTGTCGGGCGCTGTGTGGGTGACCGGGACAACAACAACTTGTGTATTGCCGTGCGCGACTTGCGGCACCGCGACGACGATCGCGCAGGGCCGATCCTTTCGGCCCTCAGTGGCTCCGGTTCTTGCTTCACTGCTCCATAGAAAGCTGTAGCGGATCATCAGGCCCGGCAGGGGCGCAGGATATCTCACGAAGCCGGCTTGAGATACTCGGCCTTTTCGATCGCATCGATGATGTCGTCTGGAATCTCGCCGGCAACATAGACTTGGCGTTCGCGGCGCTTCAGGCGTTCGAAGCGTTCCAGGTCGTGCGATGAGAGAAAGCCGCCGACGACGCGACCGTGGCTGGTCACGACGACGGGCTCGCGATGAGCTTCGTCCTGATACCGCCCGAAGTCGCGGCGGAATGTGGTGGCGTCGATGGTTGGCATAGTTGGCTCTGGCGGGGAGTTTTGTGCAAACTAATGCATTTGCGGTGGCTGGGGAAGTGAGGTGGACTGGGACTATATTCCGGCTCGGGTGTTCGGTGCGGCCGGTCGCGCGATGGATGTCCCGCGTCGCGGTCGGGAACTGGACCGAACCGATGGCGAGGCAGAGCGGATGCGGACGCAGGTTCTATGGTGGGCGGAGTTCATGTTCAGTTGGATTGTGAACGCTAGTAGGTAGGCCATGACAAGGATGTTGACCGATGGATAGCATGCAGGCCGCCCTCAACAAGGTCATTGAAGGGGTTCCACGACTTCTACTGCGAGATGTCGTTGCGAAAAAGCTTCATTCGGTTGGAATTAGCGCAGATCCAGATCTTGTGGAGCGCATAGCCGATCATGCATTGAACGGCAATACCGAGCCGATCCTCTGGGACGATAAGAGCAACATCGACTTGAAGGTAACGCTGTCGTTTTCGGGTATGGATTTCGCCGATGCAGAGAAGAGAATCGAGCGACTGTTGGCCTCTATGCCAACGACGATCGAAACCACATCTACGAAGATCGCGAAGGATCTGCTGAGGGCATTGAAGAGGAGATGGTCAGAAGAGTACTCCTTGCAAGTGAGTGAGCAGACTGGATTTAGGAGACGACTTGAAAGACGTTGGGGCCGGGTAAGGATCAATATGCACGCTGCCACGTTCAGCTTGGGTACGAACCGATCGATGATATGACGTGCCGTGAGATTGAGAAATCCTATGAGCAGGCGATAGGCAAATACGGCAGAAATTTTGGCGGACCATATGGATGGGCCGACGGATACGTGCCAAAGGGCAAGCGGCAGATTGGCCTTGGCGATCTTGAGGCTGCTGCGGGGCGAAGTGCATTTTCTTCCCACTATAAGCTTGCCAGTTACAATGTTCATGCAGGTCCCCATGCGCTCTTCTTCAGGTTAGGGTTGATGGACGAATCGGGGTTCCTTGCAGGTGCTAGCAATGCCGGTCTTTCCGAACCTGGCCAAAACACAGCTCTTAGCCTCACACTGATATCTGTGTTGCTAGTCGGTACGCAGCCGAACCTCGATAATGTCGTTTCTATGAAAATCCTTATTCTGCTGAGCCGTGAAGTTCCGAATCTGCTCGACAGGGCGCGGCTCAAGCTGCAGGCTGATCACGAGCGCCATTTAGCCAAGAATCAAGGCTGATGCGCCGCGGCCGGGTGTGGGAAAACCGCCATCACGTCATCTGCGCGAAGGTAAGGACCCATGATCCCCGGTCCCCGCTTTCGCGGGGATGACGGGCGGGCGGCCAACCTTACCTTTGCCGCGCGGCCGACACCGGCGCCTTCGCCATCGCCGCCAGCACCTTATCGGGCCGGGTGAACGTCAGGTACTCCTGCGCATAGTTCGGCGGCAGGACCTCGACCATCGTTTCGTTCTCGACCCACACTTCAATCACGTGGAACGGTCCGCGGTTGCAGTCGAAGCATTTCCACCCTGCACGGTCGGCGATCCCCTTCACCGTGTCGCCATCCGTCGCGACGCTCAGCGCGAAATGCGTGGAGCCATAGCCGCGCGGATCAGTCCGCACGAAGCCGCCGCCGGTGTCGCCGGCCGGCTGCAGCACGGTGCCGGCGGGATAGACCTCCACCCCCGACCCGTGATCATCGAGTTGCAGCGCAAAGAAGCTGCCGGGGTTGGGCGGGAACGGCACCGCCGTGCCACCCATGATTTCGGCCAGCACGTCCGCGGCACGCTTCGGGTGCTGCGCGGCGATCGACAAGTGATGGATCATGGCTTCCTCCTGTCCTTTGATCCGCCGAGAATAGCACCGATGCGCGGGCGGAGGCGATCCATCGATCAGCCCGCCCGGGAAGGCGGTGCCCATGAGCGAACCAGCCATCGACCCGAAATACGGCCGCGCGGCCTTCGGTGCCGATCCCGCCAGCCACCACGCGACGCGGCCTGGCTACCCCGATTGGGTCTTTGAAACGTTGCGCGATCGGTGCGGTCTTACCCAGGGCACGGCCACGTTCGAGATCGGCCCGGGCACCGGAACAGCAACGCGCCGCTTGCTCGATCTCGGCGCGAAACCGTTGGTCGCGATTGAGCCCGATGCTCGTCTTGCGAGCTACCTGCGCGAGACGATCCCGGATGAGGCGCTGTCGGTAAGCGTCGCCGCGTTCGAAGATGTCGCGCTGGAGCCTGCGAGTTTCGATCTCGGCGTCAGCGCCACGGCGTTTCATTGGCTGCATGAGGACACCGCGCTGATGAAAATCGCAGACCACCTGCGGTCGGGCGGCTGGTGGGCCGCGGTCTGGAACGTATTCGGCGACAACGTCCGCGCCGATCCGTTCCACGAAGCGACCAAGGCGTTCCTCCCCCCGGCCGCGAGCACCTCGGTGGGCACACGCGACATTCCATTCGCCCTCGATGCCGAGGCCCGCGTGGCGGCACTGCAGCGAGCCGGCATGTTCGATGCTATCGAGCATCGGACAAACGACTGGTCGCTCGCGCTCGATCCCGACCAGACCGTCGCCCTTTATGCGACGTTTTCCAACATCAACATTCGCGCTGACCGCGAAGCGATCCTCGCAGAGCTGCATCGCGTCGCACGACACGATTTCCACGGCCGCGTTACCCGCAACATGACCACCAGCCTCTACATCGTGCGGCGACGCCCCGTTTGACAGCGACGCCCCGGCCATCCAGACAATCCGCGGCACGCACGACAGAATGACGTCCCAGCCCTGCTCCATGGGAGGCCCCACATGACCGAAACCCCCAAGCCCCGACTGGTCGGCATCAATCACGTCGCCATCGAAGTCGGCGACGTCGACGCCGCCCTCGAATGGTATGGCCGGCTGTTCTCCTTCACGCTGCGCGGCAAGGGCGAGCGCAATGCCTTCATCGACATGGGCGATCAGTTCATCAACCTGACGCTCCGGCCCGCCCCTGCCGACCGGCCCATCGAAGCCCGCCACATCGGTCTTGTAGTCGATGACCGTTCACGCATCCTGGAGCTCGCGAAGGCAGCCGGCGCGCGCATGGTGGAAGGCCCGTTCCTCGATTTCCTCGACCCGTGGGGCAACCGGCTGGAGATCATCGAATACGCCAACATCCAGTTCACCAAGGCGTCGCAGGTGCTGCGCGGCATGGGCCTGGCGCTGGAAAAGAACGAGAAGGCGAAACAGGAACTCGCGGACAAAGGCATGGCCGAGGGAACAGCGCGATAGGACACGACGGCGGGTGGGTGTCGGGCAGCTCTGTCGCGCAAGGACCTTCCCTGGTGGTCAGGATTGTGCCAGATTCTTACTGCCCCTCGATCGTTCGTAAAGATGTATGACAATGCCCGATACGGCCATACTGTCGGCGAAATTCCAGATTTCCATCCCCGAGGCGGTGCGCACCGCTCATCACTGGCAGGCTGGTCAGCAATTCGCATTTATCCCGAAAGGGCCCGGCGTACTCCTGGTACCCGTGCCGGCCCGGGACGAATTGTTCGGCATCGTCAAGGGCGCGAACACCAGGGAATACCGCGATCGTGACGACCGATACTGATGCGCGTCGTCGACACCTCCGCCTGGATCGAATGGCTGGTAGCCTCGCCGACAGGCACCACCATTGCCGCAGAGGTCCCGGAGCGAGAGGCGTGGCTCGTTCCAACCATCGTCCAGCTTGAACTCGGCAAGTGGCTGAACCGCGAGGCAGGCGAGGACAAGGCCGACCAGGTCATCGCCTTTACCGAGATGTGCGTCGTGCTGCGCTCGATACCAAGATCGCGCTTGCCGCCGCCGAACTGTGTGCCCGGCACAGGCTTTCGACGGCGGATGCGATCGTTTATGCAACAGCCTTGCTGCATGATGCCGACCTGTTGACCTGCGACGCACACTTCGACGGATTGCCTGGGGTCACCTTCATCCCGAAGACTGGCTGTTGACCTGGCGGCGTCGCAATGACACCGAGGCGCGGCATTGACGACGTCTCGCAGGTGGGAGCCACGGCCATGAAACTCAGCCTGATCGTCCGCGGCCAGCACGCGCCCGGCGACACCGTCCGCCACTTCAACGACGACCTGGATCTGGTGCGCACCGCGGACCGGCTCGGCTTCGACGGCGTCGTGAAGGGATCGCATTTCAGCGCGCACCCGTTCGAGTCGGTGCAGCAGATTCCATTCCTGTCCTACTGCGCCGCGATCGCGCCGCGGCTGCGCATCATCTGCGGCCTGGTGCTGGTGCCGTTGCACAAGCCGCTCGACCTGGCGGAGCAACTGGCAACGCTTGATCTGCTGAGCGGCGGCAAGCTCGTGTTCGGCGCCGGCATCGGCTACCGCGACGTGGAGTTCAAGGCGTTCGGCGTGCCGCGCGGCAAGCTTGGCGCACGGTTCGAGGAATGCCTCACCGCAATCCGCCGCCTCTGGACCGAGGATTTCGTCACCATGCAGGGGACGGATTGGGAACTCGACCACGCGAGCTGCCCGGTGAAGCCGCTGCAGAAGCCGACGCCGCCGATTTGGATCGGCGCCAACGCCGACGTGGCGATCAGGCGCGCGGCGCGGATTGGCGATTGCTGGTACATCAACCCGCACAACACGCTGGCGACGATCGAGCGGCAGATGGATTTGTACAAGCGCGCGCTTGATGAATACGGCCGCCCATTCCCCGCGGAGGTGCCCATGCGGCGTGAGATGTTCGTCGCCAAGACCCGCGCCGAGGCGATCCGCCTGGCGCAGCCGTACCTGGAGGAGAAGTACAAGGCCTACCGCGCCTGGGGCCAGGACAAGGTGATGCCGGAAGGCGACGATTTCGACCACGCCTTCAACGAGCTGTTGGAAGACCGCTTTCTGCTCGGCTCACCCGCGGAGGTCGCGGACCAGCTCAACCGTCTGAACCAGCGGCTTGGGGTGAACCACCTGGTGGCGTCGATCCACTGGCCCGGCATGCCGAATTCCCTGGCACTGGAGCAATTGCACCTGCTCGCCGAGGAGGTGCGTCCTCTGCTCGCCACGTAACGGCCGAGCCTTTGACGCCCGCCCCCCTCTGCGCGATGACTGCGCCGCGCCAGCCAGGAGGTGTCCACCATGTCCAGCACCGCAACCGCGACCGCCGCCAAGGCCGGGCCGCGCGCCCGTCCGCCGTTCCGCGCCGACCACGTCGGCAGCCTGCTGCGCCCGCGCGAGCTGGCCGACGCCCGTGCCGCGCACAAGGCCGGCACGCTGACCGCCGACGCCCTGCGCGCCGTCGAAGATCGCTGCATCGAGGCGGCAATCCGCAAGCAGGAGGAAATCGGCCTGCGCGCCGCGACCGACGGCGAATACCGCCGCGCGTACTGGCACTACGATTTCGTCTCCGGTCTGGACGGCGTGGAGATCTACGAGCCGGAACAAAAGATCCAGTTCAAGGGCGCGATCCTGCCGCACGCGCTGCGCGTGAACGGCCGCATCGGCTGGTCGCATCCGGTCATGGTCGATCATTACAAGTTCCTCGCCGAGCACGTGAAGACCGCGGTGCCGAAGATGACCATCCCATCGCCCAGCGTGGTGCATTTCCGCGGCGGGCGGCGCGCGATCGATCCGAAAGTGTATCCCGATCTGGACGGCTTCTTCGCCGACCTCGGCGCGGCGTACAAGAACGCGGTGGCGGCGTTCGGCGCGGCCGGCTGCCGCTACTTGCAGATCGACGAGGTCAACATCGCGTATCTGTGCGACCCCGAACAAATCGAGAGCCTGAAGGCACGCGGAGAGCATGTGGAAAACCTGCTCGGCATCTACGCCGACCTGCTGAACCAGGCGATCGAGGGACGGCCGGACGGCATGGTCATCAGCATGCATCTCTGCCGCGGCAATTTCCGCTCAACATGGGTGGCGGCAGGCGGCTATGAGCCGGTGGCCGAGGTGTTGTTCAACCAGATCAACTCCGACGCGTATTTCATGGAATACGACAGCGACAGGGCCGGCGGCTTCGAGCCTCTGCGCTTCGTGCCGCGCGGCCACAAAATGGTGGTGCTGGGCCTGGTCACGTCGAAAACCGGCCAGATGGAGAGCAAGGACGAACTGAAGCGCCGCATCGACGCCGCCAGCAAATACCTGCCGCTGGAGCAGCTTGCCCTGTCGCCGCAATGCGGCTTCGCCAGCACGGAGGAAGGCAACCTGCTCAGCCAGGAAGAACAATGGGCGAAGTTGCGCCTGTGCATCGAAGTGGCGCAGGAAGTGTGGGGCGGAATGTAATATAAACTGTCATTGCGAGTTGCCACCAACCGAGGCAGACCCGCCCTGGATCAAACGCTGGCCCCCTGTCATTGTGAGGTCGCTTGGCCGAAGCAATCTCGTTCACGACGAGCTTCCGGCAGCTCGTTACGAATGAGATTGCTTCGGCCAACGGCGTCGCAATGACAGGGGGCCCTGGTTTCCTGTTACCTGTGCAGCGATGACGCAATTCCGGTCATGAGACGCCCGCCGCTCGTCAGGAACGAGGTTGCTTCCTCGGGTCAAACCCGAAGACCGCAGCGTTCTGCGCAACGACAGATGCACGCATCACCCTGGGCTCGCCGTATCCGCCAGCCAATCCTCGGCGCGCAGGCCGTCCACCCGGCTGAATTCACCAAGATTTCCCGTCACCAGCACGAGGCCCCGGCTGCGGGCGTGGCCGGCGATCAGCAAGTCATAGCCACCGATGGGGCGCCCCTGACGCTCCAGCCGAGCGCGGATATTCGCCGCATGATCCGCCGCGGCATCATCGAGCGGCAGCACCTCAAGCCGGGCGGTCATGCGTTCGACCTCGCGCCGGTTCTCGGACGGCCGGTTCGATTTCTCCGCGCCATGCAACAACTCGGTCAGCACGATTGTAGAAATGCAGAGCGCCTGCGCCTCGCGGTTGAAGCGCTCGCGCAGCCCGGTCGGGCGGTCACGCAGGACACGAATACACAGATTGGTGTCCAGCATGTAGCGGAGCATCAGAACGGGTCGCGCGGCTGGGCGGCGGGCTGGTCGCGCTCGCCCAGGTCGATGCCTGGAGATGCAAAGAAGTCATCCCATATGGCATCGGCCGGCACGATGATGCGGCGGACGCCATCCCGCAGAATGGTTACTTCGCGGACATTCGGCGGAAAAGCCACATCTTTCGGCAGACGCACGGCCTGGGAACGGTTGGTCTGGAACAGTGTGGTGCGGGTCATTAAGGTGAACCGGGGTGGGATATCCCTCATGTATATCCGCGGCCCTCACCCGGCAAGGCCACTGCCGCCATGCCGGCCGCCTTCTGGCCAAACCCGTCGCGACGTGTAGTTTGCCCCGCTCCGACAATTGCCTGCCTGGAGACCCGAACATATGGCGCCTGCCGATACACCGGACACCGAAGCGGGACGCGATTTCATCCGCGACATCGTCCAGGCCGACGTTGATGCCGGCCGGGTGACGGAAGTCGTCACGCGCTTTCCGCCGGAGCCGAACGGCTACCTGCATATCGGCCACGCCAAGTCGATCTGCCTGAACTTCGGCGTCGCGCAGGAGTTCGGCGGCCGTTGCCACCTGCGTTTCGACGACACCAACCCCACGAAGGAGGACCAGGAGTTCCTCGACGCCATCGAGCGTGACGTACGGTGGCTCGGCTTCGACTGGGGTCGTCATTTGTACCACGCATCCGATTATTTCCAGCAGCTCTACGACTGGGCGGAGCACCTGATCCGCGCCGGCCTGGCCTACGTGGACGACACGTCGCCAACGGAAATGCGCACGCAGCGCGGCACGCTGACCGAGCCTGGCCAGAACAGTGTCTTCCGCTACCGCTCGGTTGAGGAAAACCTGGATCTGTTCCGTCGCATGCGCGCGGGCGAGTTCCCCAACGGTGCACGCGTGCTGCGCGCGAAGATCGACATGGCCTCGGGCAACATGAACCTGCGCGATCCGGTGCTGTATCGCATTCTGCACGCGAAGCATCCGCGCACCGGCGACACATGGTGCATCTACCCCACTTACGATTTCGCGCACGGCCAATCGGATGCGATCGAGGGCATCACGCACTCGATCTGCACGCTTGAATTCGAGGATCATCGCCCGCTCTACGACTGGCTGATCGAGCATCTGCCGGTGCCGTCGCGCCCGCATCAGTACGAATTCGCGCGGCTCAACATCGCTTATACGGTGCTGTCGAAGCGCGTGCTGACCACGCTGGTGCGCGACGGGCACGTGATCGGCTGGGACGATCCCCGCATGCCCACACTGGCAGGGCTGCGGCGGCGCGGTGTGCCGCCCGCCGCGTTGCGCGAGTTCGTGCGCCGCGTCGGCGTCGCGAAAGCGAACAGCGTGGTGGACATCGCACAGTGGGAACATGCAGTGCGGGACACGCTGAATCGCACGGCGCTGCGGCGCATGGCGATACTGCGTCCACTGAAGCTGGTGATCGAGAATTGGCCGGAGGGCGTCACCGAAACGCTGGATGCGGTGAACCACCCTGAAGACGCGTCGGCCGGATCGCGGCGCGTGACCTTCGGGCGCGAGATCTTCGTCGAACGCGACGACTTCATGGAGGATCCGCCGCGCAAGTTCTTCCGCCTCGCACCAGGGCGGGAAGTGCGGCTGCGCTACGCGTATTTCGTCACCTGTCGCGATGTCGTGAAAGATGCGTCGGGTGAGGTCGTGGAATTGCGCTGCACCTACGATCCGGCGACACGCGGCGGCGACGCACCGGACGGACGGAAAGTGCAGGCGACGCTGCATTGGGTGGCGGCGGCGGATGCGCTGTCGGCGGAAGTGCGGCTGTACAACCAGTTGTTTGCCCGCCCGGATCCCGGCGCGGATGGCGACGTGATGGTGGATCTGAACCCTGACTCGCTGGAAGTGATGACGGGGTGCCTGGTGGAACCCGCGCTGGCATCGGCGCCGATCGGTGAGACCGTTCAGTTCGAGCGTACCGGTTATTTCTGTACCGATCCGGACAGCACGTCGGACCGCCTGGTCTTCAACCGCACGGTCGGGCTGCGCGACACCTGGGCGAAGGTGCAGGCGGCACAGCGGGGGCGTTAGGCACTGTTGACGAATAATAGCTGCAGTTGACGCACGGTCGCATAATGTCGTCATGCCGACGAAGGTCGGCATCCACGCCTTCCTCCGCTGCGGCACTGCAAGACGTGGATGCCGACCGGAGCCTGCCACCGGGCACTTGACCCGGTGGTCGGCATGACGACATTATGCGACCGTGCGTCAACTGCAGCGATTATTCGTCAACAGTGCCTAACGCCCCCGCTGTGCCGCCTGCACCT
>DASXFW010000235.1:0-3306 GCA_036489395.1 Acetobacteraceae bacterium
GCGGTGACCTGGCTTTACATCGCCAGCGTCAAGCTGATGTCGCGCCGGCTGGCACCGGCCCGATCGGCCGCCAGAGCATGATATTCTCAACAAAATCAGCGAGATGCCATGTTGCCAGGGCGATTCGAGTCAGACTCTGAGGGCTTGGGCCGCGAAGCGGACCGAGGCCAGGGGGAGGGGTGCGTGCATCCGCGGTCAGAGGATGAACGCACCCCTCCCCCTGGCCTCGGTCCGCTTCGCGGCCCAAGCCCTCAAGGGGAGGGGCGACTTACGCTCCGGCCGACGCCGTGTCATCCAGTCGCGGGTCGGGCCGTCGGCCGGTGGCAACTCGCAAATGACAGGCGCTCTGCCTCCGGCCGCGTGGACTTCCCGGTAAGCCTGTGCTGCAACCGGCGCAGCGGAAAGAACACGAGGCACATCCATGATGAACGACGCCAGCAACGTCGCCGTCCAGGGAACGCCGCACGTCACGCGGCTGGCAGACTACCGGCCACCCGACTTCGTGGTGGACAGCGTCGATCTGGCCTTCGATCTCGACGAGGCGGCCACCCGCGTCACCTCACGGCTCGCGCTGCGGCGCAATCCCGCCGCCGCGCCGGACGCGCCGCTGCGCCTGGACGGGGAGGCGCTCACGCTGGTGCAGATCGCACGTGACGGCCAGGTGCTGGGCGGCAATCAATACCAGTTCGACAACGAAGCGCTGATCATCCCGGACATGCCGGACGCATGCACGCTGACCATCGAAACGCGCATCGCGCCGAAGGACAACACCGCGCTCAGCGGGCTGTATGTCTCCAACGGCAGCTTCTTCACCCAGTGCGAGGCGGAAGGCTTCCGCCGCATCACCTGGTTCCCCGACCGCCCCGACGTGATGGCGCGCTACACGGTCACCATCACCGCCGATAAGACGCGTGTGCCGATCATGCTGTCGAATGGCAATCCGGGCGAGGTGACGGACCTCGGCGACAACCGCCACCGCGTCGTCTGGACCGACCCCCACCCCAAGCCCTCCTACCTGTTCGCGCTCGTCGCCGGCGACCTGGTGTGCGTAAAGGACAGCTTCACCACGCAATCCGGCCGCCATGTCGATCTCGGCATCTGGGTGCGCGCCGGCGATGAGGATCGCTGCGACCACGCCATGCGTTCGCTGAAGGCCGCGATGAAATGGGACGAGGACGTGTTCGGCCTCGAATACGACCTCGACGTGTTCAACATCGCCGCGGTGTCCGACTTCAACATGGGTGCGATGGAGAACAAGGGGCTCAACGTCTTCAACACGAAATACGTGCTGGCGCGCGCGGGGACCGCGACCGACGGCGACTTCCAGGGCATCGAGACGGTCATCGGGCACGAGTATTTCCACAACTGGACCGGCGACCGCGTCACCTGCCGCGACTGGTTCCAATTGTCGTTGAAGGAAGGCCTGACGGTCTATCGCGACCAGGAGTTCTCGGCCGACCAGGGCAGCCGCGCGGTGAAGCGGATCGGCGACGTGCGTGCGCTGCGGGCCGGCCAGTTCCGCGAGGATGCCGGCCCGCTGGCGCATCCGGTGCAGCCGGCGGAGTACATGGCGATCGACAATTTCTACACCGCGACGATCTACCAGAAGGGCGCCGAAGTGATCCGCATGATGGCCACCATCATCGGACGCGAGGCGTTCCGCCGCGGCATGGACCTGTATTTCGCACGGCACGACAACCAGGCCGTCACCATCGACGATTTCGTCGCGGCGATGGCGGATGCGTCGGGCGTCGATCTGAGCGCGTTCAAGCTGTGGTACCACCAGGCCGGCACGCCGGAAGTTTCCATCGAGGACAGCCACGATCCTGCGTCGCAACGTTATTCGCTGACGGTGCGTCAGCACACATCGCCGACACCGGGGCAGCCGGACAAGCGACCGCTGGTCATTCCGCTGGCCCTGGGATTGCTGGCCGACGACGGCACGGAGCTGCCACTGCGCCTCGCCGGCGAAACGACAGCGCATGCCGGCGCGCGCGTGCTGCTGCTGACCGAGGCCGAGCACCGTTTCGATTTCGAGGACATTCCGGCGCTGCCGACGCCGTCGCTGCTGCGCGGATTCTCGGCGCCGGTGAAGTTGTCCGGCATGACGCCGGATCGGCTGAGTTTCCTCGCCGCCCACGACACCGACCCGTTCGTGCGCTGGGAATCCGGCCAGCAATACGCGACCCAGGTGCTGCTGGAACAAATCGCGGCGCATCGGCAGGGAGAGAAGCTGCGGATACCCGACGGGCTGGTGGCCGCTGCCGGATCCGCGCTGGCGAATGCCGGCGACGATCCCGCATTCGCCGCGGAGACGCTGATTCTGCCAGGCGAAGCGTTCCTCGCGGACCAGATGGCGGTCGCCGATCCGGATGCGATCCACGCCGTGCGCGACAACGCGCGCGCGGCGATCGGCACGCTGCTGATGCCGATCCTGCACGCCATTTACATGCAATTGGCGGATCAGGGTCCGTATCAGATCGACGGCGCGTCGATGGGCCGGCGGGCGCTGCGCAACACCTGCCTCGCCTACATCGCCGCGGGGAATAACGGGCTCGGCGCGGAGCTGGCGATGTCGCAATTCAACACGTGGCAGAGCATGACCGACGTGCTGGCCGCGCTGTCGGTGCTGAGCACGATCGACTGCCGCCAGCGCACCAGTGCACTGCGTTTGTTCTACGACGGGTGGTACCAGGACGATCTTGTGCTGGACAAGTGGTTCGCGATCCAGGCGATGTCGCCGCTCGGCACGCCGGAGGAAGTGCAGAAGCTGGCCGAGCATGAGGATTTCGACCTGCGCAATCCGAACCGCGTGCGCGCGCTGGTGGCGAGCTTCTCGTCCGGCAATCCGTACCGCTTCCATGATGCGTCGGGCGCCGGCTACCGTTTCCTGGCGGATACGATCATCGCGCTCGACCCTACCAACGGCCAGGTGGCGGCGCGCATGGTCTCGCCACTAGGCCAGTGGCGCCGGGTCGATCCGGCACGCCAGGCGCTGATGCGGGCCGAGCTGCAGCGCATTCACGACACGCCGAAGCTGACGCGGAACACGTTCGAGATGGCGTCACGGAGTTTGGCGTAAGATCACCCCCCCCCTCTGTCATTGCGAGTTGGCCACCGGCCCGTCCTGGATGAACCGGCAGCCAACCTGCCATTGCGAGTTGTCACCGGCCGGCGGCGGCCGACCCGCACTGGATGAAACGGCGCCCCCCTGTCATTGCGAGGCCGCTTGGCCGAAGCAATCCCGTTCGTGACGAGCTGCCGGCGGCTCGTCACGAACGGGATTGCTTCGGCCAAGCGGCCTCG
>DASXFW010000099.1:0-16813 GCA_036489395.1 Acetobacteraceae bacterium
CGTCGCCCGAAAAGGCGACGCCAATCCAGCGGCGCTGTGCCCCCTCCCCGCCATCCAGCCAAACAGATGGATTGCAAAGGCTACGCCTTTGCTGGGGGTCCAGGGGGCAAAGCCCCCTGGCGGGGTTCAGGGGCGGAGCCCCGGCCTTTCCTTCGCTTCACCCGATTGCCCCGGAGCGCAGGAAGCCATGTCACCGCAGCCGCCCCGAACCCCGCCAGGGTGGCCTTGCCCGGCACGAAGCGTCCGTCGCTCAGCCGGCCGCCAGGGCCGGTGTCTCGATGACTGGCTCGATCAGGCTGCCGAACCGCATGACGCAGGCTTGTTGCGGCGTATGCGCTGGCCAGGCCGGGTTGCCGTCGCGGACGAAGCCGATCCAGGCGCGGCGCATGGCGGTGGACAGGGCGTGCATCACCACGGGGTCGCCGCCTTGCAGCATCGAGGCCCCGGACCACGCCTCCAGATTGCCGAACGTGAACGGCAGGTCGATGCAATGGCACGCCCCGAAGGGCGAGGCCGGCGGCGCCCAGTCGAAGCGGTAGGCGAATACGTGGCCGCCACGGCGGGCCAGGGCATCGGCGAGTCGCAGGGCAGGGCCGCGGAAGACTTGCTCTGTCGTCAGGTCGGCCAGAACGTCGCGCGGTGTGGCGCCGGGGCGGCGGGTGCGATTGCGCGCCACCGCGTCGGCGCCGAAGCGTTGGGCCAGGGCCGCTTCGTCCACGTCCAGCTCGGGGGCGAAGAACGCATGACCCTCGTCGCGCGTCGCGCCGACCAGCACGTCCATTTGCGCCCCCCCATCGGCGACGGCGTCGATCAGCGCCTCGGGCGTCAGGCTGCGGGGTGGGACCGGACCGAATGGCGGGTCGGTGCTGCCGAACCGCGCGGTGGCACGCGCGAAGTCCGCCTGTGCTTCAACCAGGCGCTGGGCCGGAACCGTGCGCAGAAGATCGCCGGCGTCGGCAGCATCCGGATCGAATCCCAGCCAGCGGATGAATTCCTCGGCGCGCGCGACGGCGCGTTCGGGCGTTCCGGGCGGGCGGCCGAAGCCTCCGCTCTGCAGCACGGCGCGATGAAACAGCCCGCGCAGGTCGGGCAGCGTCAGCATCTGGCCGATCGCCGCGGCGCCGGAGGACTGGCCGGCCATGGCAATGCGCGCCGCGTCGCCGCCGAAGCCGGCGATGTGCTCGCGCACCCAGCGCAGCGCGGCGATCTGGTCCTGCGTGCCGAGATTGCCCTCGCTGATCGCGGGGTGGAGCAGGTAGCCAAGCGCGCCGAGGCGGTAGTTTACGCCGACCACGACGATGTCGCCCTCGCGCGCCAGCCGCGCACCATTGTACCAATCGAGCGATCCTGCTCCGGTCAGCCAGGCGCCGCCGTGCAGCCACACCATGACCGGCCGGCGCCCGTTGTCGGCAGCGGGGGTCCAGATCGTCAGGGTCAGGCAGTCCTCGTCCTGCGGCCGGCTGAAGCTGCCCATGGCGGCCCGCAGTCGCGACGGGGTCTGCGGCGCGATCGGGCCGTGTTGCGTGGCATCGCGCAGTCCGTGCCAGGCAGCTTGCGGCTGCGGCGGCAGGAAGCGGAAAGGACCGACGGGCGGCGCGGCATAAGGCACGCCGCGGAACGCCGCGACGCCGTTTTCCTCAACGCCCTGCAGGTCGCCGAGCGCGGTAGAGGCAACGGTCATCGCAGGAATTCCCGTGTTTCCTTCAGGAAGATATCGAGCTGGTCGTGCTGCACCCAGTGTCCCGCGCCAGGCACGCCCAGCACGCGGGCGTTGCGGAAATACTCCAGGCGGCCGTCGGTGGAGGGATCCGTCGCCCAGCTTTCCTTGCCGTACACCAGCAGCACCGGACAGGCGATGCGCGTCCATAGCTCGGCGATGGCGTCGCGCGTCATGTCATAGGGCGGCCAGACCGCGACGTAGTGATCGAATTTCCAACTGTAGGTACCGTCCTCGTTGCGGTTCACCGCGTGCTGCGTCAGGTGGCGCACCTGGTCGGGACGCAGATGCTTGTTGGCCTCCTGCATGCGGGCGACAGCATCTTCGAACGTCTTGTAGCGGCGCGGCTGACGGGCGGAATAGGCGCGGGTCTGGTCGATCCAGGCGCGCATGCGTTCGGCGATCGGCTTGCGCGCATCGCCGGAGTGCGAACGCGGCGCGGGGCCCAGGCCCTCGATCGCCACGAGGCGATGCACGTTCTCCGGATAGATGCCGGCATAGCGCAGCGCGATGTTGCCGCCGAGCGAATGTGCGACGATCGACACCGGCCCCGCCGCAAGCTGGTGCACGAGCTGCGCCAGGTCGTAGATATAATTCGCCATGGTGTAGTGGCCGGACGCCGACCACGCGGAATCGCCGTGGCCGCGCAGGTCCGGCGCAATCACGTGGTATTGGTCGCGCAACGCCGCCGCGGTCCAGTCCCAGTTGCGGCAATGGTCGCGGCCGCCGTGCAGCAGGATCAGCGGCGGCGCGTTCTCGTTGCCCCAGTCCACGTAATGCAGCCGTAGCCGCTGCGAGAAATAGACGTGCGACGTGGGGCCAGAGCTGCTCAGATCGGCGGATGCTTCCTGTGCCATGACGTCGCCCGTTCATACGCCGCGGCAACGCGCAGCACTGTCGCTTCATCGAAATAGCGTCCCACGAACTGCACTGACACGGGCAGCCCGTTCTTCGCAAGCCCTGCCATCATCGCCAGCGCCGGATGGCCGGTGACGTTGAACGGCGTGCGCGCCTGGCGGGAATAGGTGCGCGCGGTTTCCTCGGCATCCTCGATGCGGCTCGCGGGATCCATCGAGCTGGCGCACAGCAGCACATCGACATCGCGCAATACGTCCTCCACCGCGGCGATCATCTGCGCGCGGCGGCGTTGCGCGCCGACATAATCCCCGGCGGTCATGAATGCGCCGGGCAGCAGGCGGCGGCGCGCGAGCTTGCCGTAGTCGCCGGGGCGCTCGCGCAGCCAGGGGGCGTGGATCGACCAGGCCTCGCTGCACAGGATGACGCGGTTGATACCGGCGAATTCGTTCAGCGTCGGCAGCGTGACCGTGCGGACCTCGGCGCCGGCGGCCTGCAGCACGTGCTCTGCATCTTCCAGGGCGGCGGTGACTTCGGGGTGCGCCGGCATGTCGGTCTCGTGGAAATGCCGCACGAAGCCGACGCGCAGGTCGCGCACGCCGCGGTCCAGCATGCGGGCGAAATAGCGTGCGCCGGAGGGAGCGCTGCCGGGATCGGCCGGATCGTGGCCGGCGATCGCGTCCAGCATCAGTGCGTTGTCGGCGACGGTGCGGGTCAGCGGACCGACATGGTCGAGCGTGAAGGACAGGGGAAACACGCCACGGCGCGACACCAGGCCGTAGGTCGGCTTCATCCCGACAATGCCGCAGGCGCTGGCGGGATTGCGCACCGATCCGCCGGTATCCGAGCCGAGCGCTGCGGGGAACAAGCCCGCGGCGACGCCGGAACCGGAACCGGAGGACGAACCGCCCGGATGGTGGTCCGGGTTCCACGGATTGCGCGCCGGCGGGAAGGGCAGGTCGAAGCTGGGGCCGCCGATCGCGAACTCATGCGTGGACAGCTTGCCCAGGATGATCGCGCCGGCCTGGCGCAGTCTGGCGATCACCGCGGCGTCGTGCTGCGCGACGTTGGCGACCAGGATCTTGGAATGGCATGTGGTCGGCAGGCCGGCGACGTCGATGATGTCCTTCACGCCGATCGGAATGCCGTGCAGCGGACCGCGGATGCGGCCGGCGACGATCTCCTTCTCGGCCGCCTGCGCGGCATCCATCGCGGCGTCCGCGTCCAGGCGGATGAAGGCGTGCAGCACGGGGTCGAGGCGCTCGATCCGTTGCAGCAGCGCGGTCAGGTATTCGACGGGGGAAAGCGTGCGGGTCGCGAAGGCGCGCGACGCTTCGGACAGCGTCAGCCAATGGGGTTCGTTCATAGGCCGGTGCCCGCACGCATCGGCGGCCAGGGTTCCGCCGCGGGATCGGCGGGAACGTGCACCACGCCGGCGTTGTCCAGTGCCTGCGCCGCCGCCGCGGCGACGTCGTCAGGGAACTCGGTAAGCGCCTTGTCCAGGCCGGCAGCGTGGGCCAGGGCGGCGAGCAGTTGTTGGTCCATGTGCGGTTCCCCCCAATGCGGGTGGCAATGATGATGCTGCGGGAGACGCGGGGACGGAAGGGGGCGACGGAGCGTTTTGTCATTGCGAATTGGCCGCCGGCCGGGGGCGGACCCGCGACTGGATGAAACGGCGGCAGCGGCCTGACGTAGGGTAGGTCCCCCCTCCCCTTGAGGGAGGGGGCTAGGGGGAGGGGTCGATGCTTTGCGTTTCGACCCATCCCCCTAACCCCCTCCCTCAAAGTAGGCACCCCTCCCCCTAACCCCCTCCCTCAAGGGGAGGGGGGACGCGCAATCCCGGTTGGACTGACGGGCGGTCGGTGCGGCTACCGCCGAAACCCCTTGATCGCCTCGCTTCGGATCAGCTCGAAGCAGCGGCGCTTTACGTCGATGAAAGCCTCGTCGAACTGCATCTCCGCCACGCGCGGGCGCGGCAGAAGCACCGGCATCGCCTCCAGGATGCGGCCGGGAGCACTGGACATCGTCACCACGCGATCGCCAAGAAACACCGCCTCATCGATGTCGTGCGTCACGAAGACGACCGTGGTGCGGAACTCCGACCAGATGCCGAGCAACGCCTCCTGCATCGTCGATCGGGTCTGCGCATCCAGCGCGCTGAACGGCTCGTCCATCAGCAGCACGCGCGGATAATTCGCCAGCGCGCGAATGATGCCGACGCGCTGTTGCATGCCGCCGGACAGTTGCGACGGATAATGCTTTTCGTAACCAGCCAGCCCAACCAGATCGAGGAACGATCGCGCGGTCCGCTCCGCCTCGATGCCGGAATAGCCGTTCAGTCGCGGACCCAACGCCACATTGTCCAGCACCGTCTTCCACGGCAGCAGCGTCGGTTGCTGGAACACCATGCCACGCTCGGCGCCGGGCTTTTCAACCGCGTCCCCGTCCACCAGCACGCTCCCGCTGCTCGGACGGATCAGCCCGGCGATCACGTTCAACACGGTCGATTTGCCGCAGCCGGAGGGACCCAGCAGGCAAACGAATTCCCCCGGCGCGATCTCCAGATTGAAATCCGCGACCGCCGGTCCGCCGATGCCGCCCCGATACGCCACCGTCAGACCACGCAGCGAAATGCGACCCCGCAATGGGGGGTCGCGTTCCGCCGGATCGATCGCGACGGGCGAGATGCGATTCACCGCGGCGCTTCGCCGATCACGGCTTCACCGCCTGCTGCAGGAAGCCGGGATTGATAAACTCCGCATACACCGCATCCTCCTTCACATCCGGCAATCTGTTCTGGCTTTTGAGAAACTTCGCCGTTGCAATCAGTGTCGCCACGAACTTCCCCTTGTGCGCCGGGGTTCCCAGATACGCCGCGGTCAGTTGTTCATGGCACGGGATCATGTAGGTGCCGGTCATCTCCTTCGCGGTTTCCGCCAGCGGCACATTGAGCTCTTTCGAGATCAGGCCGGCGGCCTCCTGCGGATGCTGATGCCAGAAGTCGATTGCCTGGCATTCGGCCTTCAGGTACTTGACGACGACACCGGGGTATTTCGCGGCGAAGTCCTTCATCACCACGCCGACATCCCAGGTGGGGTAGCCACGGCGCGCCATCGTGCCGCTGTCCATCAGGATCTTGCCGCCGGACGCGACCATCCTGCCCAGCACGGGTTCCCACAAATATGCCGCATCGATGTCCTTGCGGGTCCACGCGGCAAACGCATCCGGCGGATCCATGTCGAGGATCTTCTCCTGCGCGGGGTTCAGCCCGGCCCCGGCCAGCGCGGCGATCAGTTCGTAATGCGAGGTCGATCCGAACGGCGTCGCGATCGTCTTGCCCTTCAGATCCTTGATCGACTTGATACCCGGCCGCGCCACGAGCGATTCGACCGGCCCGAGCTCGTCCAGCACGAAGATGCCCTCATACGGCAGGCCACGGGTGATGCCGATGGTGGCGGGTGGATTGCCGACGCCGCCGAAATCGATCGCTCCCGCCGCAACCGCCCGATTGAGGTCGCCGCCCGAACCGAACTTCACCCACGTCACCGGAATGCCGACGGACTTTTCGGTCAGGTGCAGCGCCTTCGCGAGGACCTGTGCGTTGATCAGATCGACATAACCGACCTTGATCGACGCTGGTTCATCAGCCGCGTGGCCGATCGCCGGCGTTGCGGCGAGCGCGATGGGCAGCAACACGCGCGCGGCGCCGCGCAGGATTGTCGCGATCGCACCCGACAGGGTCCCTGCACGCGACTTCACAGTGAATGCCGTCATTTTTGGTTTCCCTCCGGGTTCAGATGAAGCGCCAGGGCGTCAGCACGCGTTCAAGCCGCCGCAGCAACAGATCAAGCACGAGGCCGGTCAGGCCGAGCACGATCAGCCCCATGATCACCACATCGCTGAGCAGGAATTTCGCTGCATCCCACACCATCCAGCCGATGCCGCGGGTGGCGGCCACGATCTCCGCGGCAACCAGCACGGAGTAGGTGAAGCCGAGGCTGATCCGCATCCCCGTGCAGATGCCGGGCAGACAGGCCGGCAGGATGACGTGGTGCAGAAGCTGCCGTCGCGATGCGCCGAGCGACTGCACTGCGGTGATGTAGCGTTTGTCGATGCCCGCGACCGCTTCGGTGGCGCTGATCGAAATGGGCGGCAGCGCAGCCAGGAACAGCAGGGCGATTTTGGATTCCTCGCCGATGCCGAGCCAAAGAACGATCAGCGTGTAAAGTCCAAGCGGCGGTAGCGGCCGGTAGAATTCGATGATGGGATCGAACACCGCCTTGATCTTGGTGTTCAGGCCCATCAGGAAGCCAAGCGGCACGCCAACGACGCAGGCGAGCGACCAGCCGATCAGGACGCGGTCCACGCTGGCGAGCAAATGCTGATCGAGTCGGCTGCCCTGATAGCCGGTGGTCGCCGTTGTTACGAACGCGCTCCACACCGCCGCGGGTGTCGGCAGGAACAGCGGATTGACCAGGCCGTAACGCGTCAGGAAGAACCACCCGGCCAGCAGCGCGCAGACCGTGGCAGCGGTCAGCAGCTTCTCGATGGACGGCGCTCTGAGTTTCAGGTGCGGAACGATACGCGGGATGGGGCGGTTCGCATATTCGATGCGCCACACCTCCGTCTGGGCGGCGGCCCCAGCCACCGCCCCATCGTCACGGCCGTCCTGCAGCAATTCCGTCATCGAGCGCCCCCGGCTTCATCGATGCCGAGCAGATCCAACAGCGTGATGGCGAGGATTTTCGTTGCGGCGACGGATTTCTGGATGCCGATATATTCATTGATCGGCGGCCAGCCGTCTTCGCCCGGACCGAAGGTGACCGCGGGAATGCCGCGCTCGGCGAATCGGATCGTGTCGTTGAACGCGTTCTTGCGGTAGATTTGCGGTTCCTCGGCCAGCACCGCGCGATAGGCGCGCCGCAGCGCGGCCGCCGGTTCGGCGGTGCGACTGAGCTCGACGGTGCCGTTGACGAACAGGGCATTGGGAAACGGGCGCGCCGTGACGTTCAGCGCGTTGTCGCGGGCCCGCTCGACGGCGAGTCTGGCGTCGATGTCGGCCATGACGCTCGGCTGGGTCATGCCGGGCACGATGCCGATGACGGCGAGCACGGCGGTGCAGCGGTCCGGGGTGAACTGCATCTCGCCCGGCACGCCCGCGGTTATGCGCACGACGGTGACCATCGGCGGGGTGCCGCCGTACATCGGCGGCGGCTCGTGCGTGAAGGCCATGGTTTCCAGCGCGGCCAGCACGCGCGCCATCTTGGCGGCGGCGTTGATGCCGGTATCGGGCCGCCAGATATGCGTCTTTTGGCCGTGGGTCGCGATCTCGACCAGGAAATTGCCACTGTTGGCGACCGCGATACCCATACCCCAGGTGCCGTCTGGGCGGGTCCAGCCGGTCGGCTCGCAGGTGATCTCCAGATCGCCCTTCAGTCCGTACTCATCGAGCAGGTAGATCGAGCCGTCCGGCCCGTTCTTTTCTTCGTCAACCGTGTAAACGCATTGGAGCGTGCCGCGCAGCGCGATACCGGCGTCGCGGATCGCCCGCACGGCGAGCAAAGTACACGCGAGGTTGCCGCGCGTGTCGGATGTGCCGCGGGCATAAAGCTGATCGCCGTGCCGGGTCGGCCGATACGGCTGGCCATCGGTTTTGGTCCATGCAGCCGGATCGCCGGCGGGGTACGTGTCCAGATGGTCGTTGAGGATCAGCGACGGACCGGTACCGGCCCCTTGCAACACGCCAATGACATTCGGCCGTCCGGCACGTTTGGCGGCGAGGGTCACTTCGAAGCCCATGGCCCGCAGTTTGTCGGCAACGACCAGGGCGATGCCTTCCTCGTGCCCGTGCGGCAGATCGGGATCGAGCGGGTTCTCGGCCGCCGGTTGCCCGGCGGGCACCAGCTCACACGCGAGGTCGAACCACGCATCCTCGGTGATGCCCGCCAGGACATGTTGCACCAGCGCGGCCGGCGGCGGCTCGCGAAACACTGTGGCGGGAACGTATTCGCTCATCCCGTCGGACTCCTTGCGGCCCATTCCGAGGCATGCACAGCAAGCGTCATGCCATGCCGTCCGGCGCGGCTGCCGGAGATGGAAAAGCGCGGAAGCGCCTGGGTCCGCGGCGAATTGTCGATTTATTGCATTTGAAACCGTGTTGCGTGGCCGGTGGGCACGCTGGATAGGCAGCGTGGCGCGAAACCGTCCAACCGGTCACTCGGTGCCATTGTAGAAGGCGAGCAGCCGCTCTGGCTCGCGGATCTGCAGGATGCCGCGGCGGTAACGCAGCACGCCGGCCTTGCGCAGGCGCGCCAGGCTGGCAGTGACCCACTGGCGGGTGGCGCCGATCAGGTGGGCCAGCTCGTTATGCGTGAACGAGGCCGCGATGACGATGCCGTCGCGCTCTTCGATCCCATAGGTGCTGGCGAGGAACAGCAGAAGCTGCACCAGGCGTTCGGCGATGGATCGGGTGCCGAGCATCTGTGCGACAGCGGAATAGCATTTCGCCTTGAATGCGAGCGCATCGATGATGCCCAGCGCGAGATCGGGAATGGTGGAGGCGAGGTCGCGCAGCGCCTTGCCGGGCAGCATGGTGACGTCGCTTTTTTGCACGGCGACGGCTGCCCACATATGCGTCCCACCGCCGAAGATGTTGGGCCCGCCTATGAAGTTTCCGGGGAACCAGTAAGCGAGGGTGATCTCGCGGCCGGACGGCGCGGTGTAGAAGCTGCGGATGCGGCCGGCGTTGACGATGACGATGCCATCATGCGGATCGCCTTGTGCGAACAGCAGTTCGTTGCGATTCAGCGTCCATTGGCGGGCGTGTTGCAGGACGAGGCGGCGGTCTTCCTCGCGCAGGCGGTCGATCAGGCTGGGCTGGCGCTGGGCGAGGTTCTCGCTTTCGGTCAGCAGGATGCCGGCCCAGCGCTCGCCCAGGGGGGCGGCGGAGCGCTCGCCCTGGGGGGCGGCGGAGCGCTCGCCCAGGGGGGCGGCGGAGCGCTCGCCCGGGGGGGCGGCGGGCGGAGCGGGCGTCCAGGCGGCGGGCGCGCGCGTCGGCGGGAGCACGAGCTGATTGGCACCTTTCATGCACGACAGGCAAGCAAGAATCGCGCCGATGGTGACTGCTTCGCCCTCCCCCTTGCGGGGGAGAGGGTTCGATCCCGCACCACCGAGCGAAATTAGTTGCTGGCGCTACGCCCGCCGATGCCTTCAACCGGGATGATCATGACGACCGACGTGCATGACTGGAACGAACTGACCGGCGATCTCTCCCTGCCGACACTGCACCGTCTGTATGCCGACGGTGCAGTGTCGCCGGCCGATGTCGTGCGTGCGATCTATCGCCGCATTGCCGCGCGCGGCGCGGATTCCGTGTGGATCTCGCTGGCTGACGAAGCGGCGGCGACGCGACAGGCCGAACGTTTGCAAAGCCGCGGTTCGCCGAACGACCTACCGCTGTACGGCGTACCATTCGCGGTGAAGGACAACATCGATGTCGCGGACATGCCGACCACCGCAGCCTGTCCGGAATTTCGTTACGTTCCCAGCGGCTCGGCGGCTTCGGTGGAAAAACTGCTGGCGGCCGGCGCGATCTGCATCGGCAAGACCAACCTCGATCAGTTCGCGACCGGACTGTGCGGCATCCGCTCCCCCTATGGCGCCGTCGCCAGCGTGTTCAATGCGGAATACGCAGCCGGAGGCTCCAGTTCGGGCTCGGCGGTGGCTGTCGGCGCCGGCGTGGTGAGTTTCGCGCTCGGCACCGACACCGGCGGATCAGGGCGCGTCCCCGCGGGATTTAACAACGTGGTCGGCGTGAAGCCGACGCTCGGCCTGGTGTCCTTGCGCGGCGTGGTACCGAATTGCCGATCCCTGGACACGGTCTCGGTCTTCGCGCTGACGTGCCGCGACGGCGCGGAGGTGCTGCGCGTCATGTCCGGCTTCGACCCGGACGATCCATTTTCGCGGCAAGCGCCCGTCGTGACCGAACGCTCGCCGCACGCGGGCGCCTCGGCGGCGCTAACATTCGGCATACCGGCCCCGAAGGACCTTATCTTCTTCGGCGATCGGGAATCCGCGACGCTGTTCGATGCGGCGATCAAGCGGCTTCGTCGTCTCGGCGGAAACGTGGTGGAGATCGACTTCGACCCGCTTCTCGAAGCCGGGCGCATGATGTTCGAAGGACCTTGGGTCGCCGAACGTGCCGCGAGTGTGCCGGAATTCTTCAAGGCGCATTCGGACGCGCCGTTGCCGGTCACCCGTTCCATCATGGAAAAGGCGCAATGCTGGGACGGGACCGACGTGTTCACGTATCTGCATCGCTTGCGCGCGCTGCAACGCACGATCGAGCAATCCGTCTGGTCCCGGATAGACGCGCTTGTGGTTCCCACTGCCGCCACTGCGTACACGATCGCGGAACTGGAACAGGAGCCGATCGTCCGCAACAATCGCAACGGCTACTATTCTTACTTTGTGAATTTGCTCGATTTGTCGGCGGTTGCCGTGCCGAATGGCTTTCTGCCGAGGAATGGCGTCGCGATGGGTATCACGTTCATCGCGCCGGCCTGGCATGATGATTTCCTGGCGACACTTGGCGGGCGGTATGAGGCGGCGCTTGGGGTGCCGCCGGGATCGGCACATATGCCCCGAAGCTCGGGCGAGCCGACGCTGTAGGACCAGCGGTCGGAATGGCTGACTCTTCGGCCCACGCCTCCACTGTCATGCCGACGCAGGTCGGCATCCACGCCTTTGCGCCATGCCCTGCGCACAGTCGTGGATGCCGACCTGCGTCGGCATGACGGGACGGACATCGGAGCGTACGTCGCTCTTTTCGGCACGTGGCATAAAACCAGCGGTCGGAATGGTTGGCGGACGGCGGTCACAGGCCGCCGTCCGTCATGGCGGGGCTTGGCCCCATAAGCATCGGGATGGGCGAAGCAGAGGTCGATGCTTTTGTGTCATGGCCGGTGGAGCCCAGCCATGACACCGAGGCGATCTATTCCTTCGCCTTTACGAACGGATTGCGCAGCACGCCGAGGCCGGTGAGCTCCACCTCCACCACGTCGCCATCCTTCAAATCGGGCGACGTGCCATCCGTCCCCATCCAGATCACGTCGCCCGGATACAGCGTCAGGTAGCGCGTCATCTGCGAAATGTAGTGCGGGATGTTGAAGATCATGTCGTCGGTCTTGAAACGGATGCTCTCCGCGCCGTTGACCCGCACCACCGTTTCCATGGCGTCGAGATCGACGTCGGTTTCGATCCACGGACCCATCGGCTTGAACGTGTCGGCGTTCTTGCCACGCCAGAAGGTGCGGTCGCCGCGTTGCCAGGTGCGCTCGCTCACGTCGTTGCCGACGGTGTAGCCGAACACGCAGGACATCGCGTCGGCTTCCGACAGGTGCTTCACCTGCTTGCCGATCACCACGACGAGCTCGCCTTCGTAATTCACTTTCTCGGTCGCGTCGGCGGGGATCACCACCGGCTGGTCGTGCGCGACCAGCGCGTTGTTGGCGCGGTAGCCGATGTCGGCCTTTTCCGGGAACACCGGCTCGACACCGCGCTTGGCCGCCATCTCTCGGATATGCTTCGCGTAGTTGATGCCGGCGCAATAGAAGGTGCGCGGGATCACCGGCACCTCAAGGGTTACGTCGGACAGACGATGCGTCTGCCCGGTGGCTGCGTGCGTGCCCCAGGGCTCGCCGCTGATCTCGGTGACAGTGTCGCCGTTCAGCGAACCGTAAGCGGTGCGCCCGGCGGTGGAGAAACGAATCCAGCGCATGTTTTGGTACTCACTATTGTTGAAGCGCAAGAAATGAGCTTCTCCCCTCCCCTTGTGGGAGGGGTTGGGGGAGGGGTGCGTACATCCGCGGTCCGTGGACGAACGCACCCCTCCCCCAACCCCTCCCACAAGGGGAGGGGAGAAGCTACCCTGCTCCGGCTGTGGCGAGTTGCAGGGCGGGACGCAGGAAGTCGGGATCGAACACTTTGGTCGCCATCAACTGGCAACGGCGGATCAGGCGGATTTCGTCGGGGCCGTAATCGGCGATGGCACGATGGATGGTGCCGAGATGGTCCCAGATCAGCAGGTCGTTCTCGGTCCATTCGTGCGTGTGGCGGAAGCGCGGCTGGAGTTGGAAATCGAACAGATACGCGAGCATTGCGTCGCTTTCCGCCGGGGGAAGTTCGTTGATGCGGACGGTGTAGCCAGGGTTGGCATACAGCGTCTTTCGCCCGCTGATCGGATGCGTCAGGAACACCGGGTGCACGACGGGCGGACGGCGGCTGCGTTGTTCGTCGGTCAGCGCGGGGCGCGTGCTGGCGTGGTTCTGTCGCATGTTCTCCCAGAACTTTTCGAAATCGTGCGTCGCGGTGGTACCGTCGAGGCGTTGTTTCACGTCGGCGGGCAGCGCGTCATACACCGCGTGCATGTTGGAGAACTCCGTGCCGCCGAGCGGCTTGCCGTTGCGGCGCGGAATGCGGATGCCGTACAGCACGTTCACGAAGCCCATGATGTCGCGATACGACATGTCGGTGTGCCAGTCCTGACCGGCGTCGGGGCTGCCGATGTATTTGCCCTCTTGCTTCAGGTTGGACAGGGTGCCGACATTCGGGTGTTCCACCTTGTCGGGGTCGGGGCGGCGGCTGATCGAGCCCTGGATCTCGCCAAACAATTCGGAAAAGCGCTGCACGTCCCCGACGTTGAGCTGCTGGTCGGGGAAACGCAGCACGCCGTAACGGCCGAGCGCGAGCAGGATGCGGTTGAAGTCGGGCGGCGGGATGGGCTGGGAGAGATCGATGCCGCGCAGCGTCGCGCCGAGTACCGCACCGGTCGGTTCGATCGTCAGCATGGCGTTGTTCCTCCCGACTGGCCGTCCAAATCCGTTATTGCGAGGCGTAAGTCTCCCCTCCCCTTGTGGGAGGGGTTGGGGGAGGGGTGCGTTCATCCACTGACCGCGGATGTTCGCACCCCTCCCCCAACCCCTCCCTCAAGGGGAGGGGAGATTTACGCCCCCACCAGCCCGCGCGCAAAATCGCCCGCGTCGAACGGTCGCAGATCGCCGGCTTGTTCACCAACCCCCACGGCGTGGACCGGCAGACCAAACGTTTCCGCCAGCGCCACCACGATGCCGCCGCGCGCGCTGCCGTCGAGCTTCGTCACGATCAGGCCCGACACATCCACCATATCCTTGAACACGCGCACCTGCTGGATCGCGTTCTGTCCGGTGGTGGCATCCAGCACCAGCAACACGGAATGCGGCGCGGCCGCTTCCTGCTTGCGCAAGACGCGGATGATCTTGCGCAGTTCCTCCATCAGTGCGGCCTTGTTGTGCAGCCGGCCGGCGGTGTCGATCAGCAGCACGTCGGCGCCCTCGGCCCTGGCGCGTGTTAGTGCATCAAACGCGAGGCCCGCCGGATCGGCGCCGGCGCCGCCCGCGACAACCGGCGCGCCGACACGCTCGCCCCAGATCTGCAATTGCTCCACCGCGGCCGCGCGGAACGTATCGCCCGCCACCAGCACAACGCGTTTGCCTTGCTCGCGATATTGCAGCGCCAGCTTGCCGATCGTTGTGGTCTTGCCGGTGCCGTTGACGCCAACGACCAGCACGACATGCGGGTGTTTCGTGGGATCGGGCACGAATGGTTGTGCGACCGGCGCCAGGATGACGGCGATCTCCTCCGCCAGTGCCTGCTTGATCTCTTCGTCGGTAACTTCCTTGCCGAAGCGCGAGCGACGGAAGGCGGCGATGACGCGCGAGGCAGCCTCGGTGCCAAGGTCGGCGGCGATCAGCAGGTCTTCGAGCTCTTCAAGCGCGGCGTCATCGAGGCGGCGCTTCTTGAAGACCGTGGTGATGCTCTCGCTGATCTTTTGCGTCGATCGCGACAGACCTTGCTTCAGGCGCGAGAAGAAGCCGCCGAGTGCCACGTGCGCGCCCTGTCCTATGCTCTCTCCGTCATGACCGGGGTTGGCCCGGCCATGACGAGGGGGGACGTGGCGGTCCGGTCCGCGCCGCAAGGGACGCAAGGGTCCGCCTGCAACACGTCATGCGACGCATTGGTCACGCGTGCCGCGATGATCCGGCCCGGGGCAACACCTTCGCTTAGCCGCACCGGTGCGAAGTGTTCCGTGTGTCCGGCGTCGCCGGTTTCGGTCAGCACCGAAACGATCCGGCCGACCTGCGCCGCGAAGAACCGCACCGCCGTCGCGCGTCCTGCCTCGCGCAGCCGTGCCGCACGCTCGCGACGTAATGGAACTGGAACGACGGGCATGCGCGCGGCGGGTGTGCCGGGGCGTTCGCTATAGGGGAACACGTGCAGGAACGGCAGTTCCGCCGCCGTCACGAAATCCAGCGTCTCGCGGAACAACGCTTCGGTCTCGGTGGGAAACCCCGCGATCAGGTCGGCGCCGAACGCGATCCCCGGTCGCAGCGACCGCGCTCGTTCCACCGCCGCCCAGGCATCGGCGACACTGTGCCGGCGCTTCATCCGCTTCAACACCAGGTCGCTACCCGCCTGCAGCGACAGGTGCAAATGCGGCATCAGACGAGGCTCTTCCGCGACCAGCCGCCACAGATCGTCGTCGATCGCCGCGGGATCCAGCGACGACAGCCGCAGCCGCGGAAGCTCCGGCACCAGCGCCAGCAGCCGGCGCACCATCTGCCCAAGGCTGGGCGCACCCGGCAAATCCGGCCCGTACGACGCGATATCGACGCCGGTCAGCACCACCTCCTGGTAGCCGGCCTGCAGCAACGCGCGCACCTGCGCCACCACCGCACCCACCGGCACGCTGCGCGACGGGCCGCGGCCGAACGGGATGATGCAGAACGTGCAGCGATGGTCGCAGCCCTGCTGCACCTGTACGAAGGCGCGCGCCCGGCCGGCGAATTCAGTCACCAAGTGCGCAGCCGTCTCGCGCGCGGTCATGATATCGGAGACCGCGCCAGGCGCGTCGGCGGCCCAGCTTTCCGGCCGCAGCTTCTCCTGGTTGCCCAGCACGCGGTGCACGCCGGGAAGCTTTGCCCATGCGTCCGGGTTGATCTGCGCGGCGCAGCCGGTGACGACGATGCGCGCGCCGGGGTGCTCGCGTGCGGCGCGGCGGATCGCCTGGCGGGCCTGGCGTTCCGCCTCGGCGGTGACAGCGCAGGTGTTGACGATGATGGTGTCGTCGAGGTCGGCGGTGTGACCGCGCATCACCTCTGACTCATAGGCGTTCAGGCGGCAGCCGAAGGTCAGGATGTCGGCGCTCATGCGGGATAGGCCTCGAGATCGACCTCGCCCGTGAAGGCGGTGGCGACCGGGCCGGTCATCAGCACGTGGCCGTCGTCGCGCCATTCGATGATCAGTTCGCCGCCATCGACCGCCATTGTCGCCCGACGGCCGGTCAGGCCTCGGCGGTGGGCATTGACCAGCGCGGCACAGGCGCCGGAGCCGCAGGCAAGGGTCAGTCCGGCGCCGCGTTCCCAGACACGCAGGCGGATGCGGTCGGGCGCGAGCACCTGGGCAAAACCGATGTTCGCGCGTTCGGGGAACAGGGGATCATGCTCCAGCACCGGGCCGAGCTCGTCCAACGGCAACACCGCAACGTCCGGCACGAAGAACGTCGCGTGCGGGTTGCCCATGCTGAGCGCCGCCGGGTCCGCGACCGGGCCGAGCGCCAGATCGACATGCAGCGTGTCCATTGGGCGCGCCAGCGGCACTTCCGACCAGTTCAGCCGCGCCGGCCCCATGTCCACACGCACGCTGCCGTCCGGCAGCATTTCGGCCGGCAGGTTGCCGGCGATCGTGCGAATCACCTGATGGCGGCGGCCGGTTTGTTCTGCCAGCAGCGACGCGACGCAGCGGGTGGCGTTGCCGCAAGCGCCGGCCTCGGCACCGTCGGGGTTACGAATGCGCATGAACGCGTCGGCGTTGGAACCGGTCGGCGGCTGCTCGATCACGATGAACTGGTCGCAGCCGATGCCGGTGCGGCGATGCGCGAGTGCGGCGGCCCGCGCCGGGGTGAAGCCGAGCGCGCCGGCGCGTTCGTCGAACACGACGAAATCGTTGCCGCAGCCGTGCATCTTCCGAAAGAACGCGCGCATGCGCCGCATATAGGCCCGGATCGGCGCAGGCGCTATCGGGGGAGGACAGGGTCAGGGGCTTCGCCCCTGAAACCCCACCAAGGGGCGCTGCCCCTTGGATCCCCGCCAAGGGCGGTGCCCTTGGAACCCTTTACTTCGCTGGATGAACGGGAGGCGGCCACGT
>DASXFW010000266.1:0-10476 GCA_036489395.1 Acetobacteraceae bacterium
CACCGCATCATCGGTCTGCTCGAACCCCACCACCTTGATCCGATTCAAATACCGCAGCCCCGGCATCGCCACCGCGTACTCAACCAGCTCCGGCTCTAGGTAAATCTGGTTGATGCGATGCGGCGGTTCCGGCGTCGGCCACCATCCATCCGGCCCATCCGTCACCGTATATCGATCACGCCGGCAGGGTATCTTGATCCGTGCGAATTCGATGCCGGTGGTGGTCGTACGAAACGCCACATCATTCGCGTGGTCGTGCGGCATTCCCGCGTCGCGGACACGCTGTGCCACACCCAGTCGGCGAAAAATCTCCATCGTCCGGGCTGCGACGTGATTGCACTTCACGCTCGGCAATTCATCGTGATGCCGTTGTTCAGCCACCACGACATCGACTCCGCGCCATGCGAGGTCCATCGCCAGCGTGGTGCCAACCGGGCCGCCGCCGACGACCAGCACACGCGTGGTTAGCCGCCGCATCAGGGCTGGCAGATCACGTTTACCAACGCCTGCTGTCCGCCCTTAACCGCCTCGGCGGCGCGACGGAATGCCCCCGGCAGATCGGCTGGGCGCTCGACGCGTTCACCATGCCCATCATGCGCCGCCGTGATCTTTTCGAAGCTCGGCGCAGGCAGGTCGGCCAGCAGACGGCCATCTCCCTCCGCCGCCATGCCACTGTCGAACATATCCAGCGTCGCGCGTCGTACCGCGCCATACAGCGCGTTGTTGTAGATCACCGTCAGTACCGGGAGTTTCTGCATCTGCGCCACGTAGTGACACGCCGTGGGATTGGCGAACATGTAGGCGCCATCGCCCAGTACCGACACCACCATGCGATCCGGCGAGGCCAGCTTCGCGCCAAGCGACGCGCCAAATCCCCAGCCCAGCCCTCCGGCCGCGCTCACCGCGTACAGGCTGCCCGGCGTCTCCAGCGGGCAGTATTCCTGCCGAAAAGAGTATTCCGAAATAACGATCGCATCGCGGTCGACAACTTCGCGCAAACAGTGGTTCAGCCAAGCCAGCGTGTTCTTGTCGCCTCGCCCCGCCTGCTCCGCTTCGGCGCGCCACGCCGCATGCAGTTCCGCGGACCGAGCGACAAGCCGCGCGCGCCGTTCTTCCACATGCGCGCCGGAACGGCCGTGCAATGCCTGCTCCAATGCCTCCAGCACCGACAACGCCGTCGCGGTGATCGTCAAATCGGAAGGAAAGCTGCGCATCGGATACCGCGCGTACAACGGGTCCTCGCCGATCTGCACAATGCGTGCGCCTGCCTGCGGCGCCTCTCTGCTCGGCAGCCAGGGCACATCGGACTCGATCACAATCACCAGGTCCGCGCTTTGCAACAACGCGCCCGGCATGGATCCCTGGAACATCGAATGGTTCGCGGAAATTGCGAAGTAGCGCGTGTTATACGGGATCACCGGCAGCGCCCACTGCTCCGCCAACCGCGCCAGCACCACCGCATCGCGAGGGTCCTGTCCGAGATGTCCCGTAATGATCAGCGGAGCACGCGCCTCCGCGATCCACTCCGCCAACGTTTCGATATCCGCGGACGAAGGTATCGGCGCCCGAGGCCGCGCCCGATGTGCCAGGTTGCTCTCCACCGGAGCATCTGCCCGCTCTCCCAGCACTTCGCGCGGCAGCGACAGATACACCGGCCCCTTGGGCGAAGACATCGACAATTCCAGCGCGCGATCCACCACGGTGGCGGCCTGGTCGCCGCGCTTCATCTCGTAGTCCCACTTCACCACTTCGCGCAGCATGCCCGCCTGGTCGTACATCTCCTGCGCCCAATGAATATGCGCACTGCGCGCACCCGAAGGGCCCGCCTCGGTGAACGGCGTGCGCCCCGACGTCAGCAGCATGGGTATCCGATCGCGGCTGGCGTCGATCAGCATGTTGATCGAGTTCGCCGTGCCAACATTGGTGTGCAGCATCACCGCCTGAGGCTTGCCCGTCACCATGGTGTAGCCGTGCGCCATCGACAGTGCGGCATTCTCATGCGGCACCACCATCGGCCGCGGCACCTTGCGATTGGTCCGAGCCGCGCGCGCAAACGCCTCCACGATCGGCGCGAAATCAGTGCCGGGATTACAGAACAGATGGTCGATGTCGTGCGCGGCAAGCGCGTCCAGATAATCTTCCGCCGCGATTCGTCCTTGCGATTCGTTATCCATGCTGACTGCTCCTCATCGCACGCCAGATCCGTTCCGGCGTCGCCGGCATGTCGATATGCGTGACCCCAAGCGGCGCCAGCGCATCCAATACAGCAGCGATGACCGCTTGCGGCGAGGCAATCGCCCCAGCCTGCCCGGATCCCTTCACTCCCAACGGATTGGCGTTGGTCGGCACACCGGAAAGCGTGATATCGAAATCCGGCAGATCACTTGCGTAGGGCAGCGCATAGTCCATGAATGAGCCGCTCAGCATCTGTCCCGATTCCGGATCATACACCGTATGCTCCAACATCGCCTGGCCGATCCCCTGCGCTACGCCGCCCTGGATCTGCCCCACCGTCAGCATCGGATTGATCAGCGTGCCAAAATCATCAACAGCGGTATACCGCTCCAGCGTCATCCCGCCCGTCTCGGGATCGATCTCGACCTCCGCGATGTGGCATCCATTGGGAAACGTGATCACGTCGAGCAGGTTCCAAACATATGTGTCGAGACCTGGAGAAATTCCGTCCGGCACATTCGCCGGATCGCGCGCGGCGCGGGCCAGCGCGAGCAGATCAATCGCACGGTCCGGCTGATCGCGCACCACAAACCGCCCCTCCAGGAACACCACCTCCTGTTCCGAAGCCTGTAACAGTCGCGCAGCGACCGCGCGGCCTTTCGCCAGCATGGTATCCACGGTTTTGCACAACGCCGCCCCACCCATGTGCATCGACCGTGCGCCGCCGTGCCCGTTGCCGGCGCGAACCTCGCGCGTATCGGCCTGCACATAACGGAACGCCTCCATCGGCAGTCCCAGCAGATCGGCGGCGATCTGCGCGTACGCCGTCTCATGCCCCATGCCGTTCGACTGCGTGCCAACCAGCAGCGCGACGCGACCATCGTCCTCGAACCGCAGCTCCGCCCCTTCATTGGGCGCACCGCGCGCGGTCTCCATGAAGCAGGTCACGCCGATGCCGCGCAGCAACCCGCGCTGCTTGGCGCCATCGCGCCGCCGTGCAAATCCGTCGCAGTCCGCGGCGACGATCGCTTCATCCAGATTATCGGCGAAGCGTCCGCCATCGATGACCGTGCCGAGCGCCTTGCGATACGGAAACTCGCGCACCAAATTGCGGCGCCGCAGCTCGATCGCATTGAAGCCGCACTGCCGCGCGGCCTCGTCGATCAGCCGCTCGATCATGTAGTTCACTTCCGGCTTGCCCGCGCCGCGATACGCGTCGATCGGCACCGTGTTGGTGAACACGCCGTGCACGTCCATGAAGATCGCCGGAATGTCGTAGCCGCTGCCCATCGCATTGGCGGGCGCGTTGGTGGAGCTGCCGGGACCGCCGGATGAAAGATAGGCGCCCAGGTTCGCGACCGTCTGCACGTCCAGCGCAAGGAAGCGGCCGCCGGCGTCAAGCGCCAGGCGCGCGTGCGTTACGTTGTCACGGCCTTGCGCGGTGGTGATGAAGTCCTCGGCGCGATCGCCGATCCATTTCACCGGACGGTCGAGGTGCCGCGCGGCCCAGAGCAGCATGACCCATTCGGGATAGAGCGCGTTCTTTACACCGAAGCCGCCGCCGACATCGGGGCAGGAGACGCGCATCTGGTCCGACGGTACGTGGAATACGCTGTCGGCCAGCATCGACCGCAGCGCGTGCACGCCGGCGCCGGAGAATTGCAGGTGAAAGCTGCCGTTTTCGCAGGATGCGATGGCGCCGCGGGTTTCCAGCGAGGCGATGACGATGCGGTTATTGATCAGTTCCAGCTCGACGGCACGGGCCGCTGTGGACAGTGCTGCCTGCACTGCGGCGGAGTCGCCCTTCTGGAAGCGGTATGACAGATTGCCGGGCGCTTGTTCCCAAAGTTGCGGCGCGTCTGCCGCCAGTGCGGCGGGCGCATCGACGACCGAAGGCAGAACGCTGTAGTCCACGCCAACAAGTTCGGCCGCATCGCGCGCGGCTTCGCGAGACTGGGCGACGACGAACGCGACGGGATCGCCGACGTGGCGCACGCGGTCGCTTGCCAGGACGTGGCGCGGCGGGGCGACCATCGGCGCAACGCTGGCGACCGGAACGGTGCAGGGCAGCGGACCGAGTTCGCGCAGATCATCGGCCGTGAACACACCCAGCACGCCGGGTGCGGTACGCGCAGCGGTGGTGTCGATGCGGTCGATCGTGGCATGTGCATGTGGGGAGCGGACGACGTGCATCCAGGCCGTGCCTGGGATGTCGATGTCTTCGATGTACTCGCCGCGCCCGGTCAGGAAGCGGGCGTCTTCCAGGCGACGCAGGGATTGACCGCGGTAGGGCATCGTCAGTCAGCACTCACTCTGTCATTGCGAGGCCGCTTGGCCGAAGCAATCTCCCGGGAGATTGCTTCGGCCAAGCGGTCTCGCAATGACAGAATGAGCGCGGTTTCATCCAGGGCGGGCCGCGCCGGCCAGTGGCACCTCCCAATGACAGACGGCAACGCGGCATGGTCACTTCGGCTTCACAAACCCAACTTGTCCGCAATCCCAAATCCCTGCGCCAGATCCTGCAACTTCTTCCACGTCGCATCCTCCACCGGAATCCCGTTCTGCTTCCGATCCTGCTCGCGGCGGAACTCGATCTCGCCTGGATACAGCACTTCCTTGAACCCCTCGGCTGGTGGCGTGGCCTTCAGGTACTCGGCAAACTCCGTCACCTCGCGCTTGAACGTATCCAGATTGCGGAACGCGGCGACGTTGAACACCGCGATGAAGCATCCATCGTTATGCCGCCCGGTCGGTTCCACGCCGAATCCTAACCCGGTCAGCAATCCGGAGAAGATCTCCACGATTGCCGCCAGCCCATAGCCCTTGTAACCTTCCGCGCCGCCCAGCGGCAGCAGCGCGCCGCCCTGCCGCAGCACGCGAGGGTCGGTGCTCGGCTTGCCGTCCTTGTCGATCAGCCAGCCGGTCGGCACTTGCTCGCCACGCGCCGTCGCGACGTTGATCTTCCCAGCCGCCGCCGCGGAGGTTGCCATGTCAAAGAACAGCGGCCCTTCCAGGTTCGATGGAATGGCGAAGCAGATCGGGTTGGTGCCCAGCCGAGCCTGCGCGCCGCCGAACGGCGCTACTGCCTTCGCACTACGGCCGGAGTCCGCGGTGATCATCGCGATCATGCCCTCGCGCGCCGCCATCAGCGGATACGACGCGAGCCGCCCGATATGGCTCTGCCGGAACACCGTCGTCGCGGCGACGTTCTGCGTCTTCGCTTTGTCGATGGTGTAGCGCATCGCTCGGTCGGTCACCACGTAGCCAAAACCCCAGTGCCCGTCTATCACGGTTGTCGTCGGCGATTCTTCGGTAATCACCCACGGCGCGCCAGGCACGATGTGCCCCACCTTGATGCGATCGATGTAGGTGGGGATCAGGATGATGCCGTGCGAATCATGTCCCACCAGGTTCGCGCCGATGTTGTAGCGCGCGATGGTGGCGGCTTCGTCCTCCGATGCGCCGGCGGCAACCAGCAGCCCGCGCGCGATCTCCATCAGCTTGTCGGCATGCACTGTCGGCATGGTGTCCTCCCCCGTCCGGTCGAGGGTCAGCAAGGCGGCGATGCCCCAGGCTGTCAACCCTGGCCAATCCGGCGTAACGTGCCCCAGCAACAGTTGAACGGGAGGAGCCAGATCATGCCAGCACAACCGCATCTCTTCGCCGGCGTCGCCGGTTATTTCGGCCGCCCTGATCCGAGTGGCCTGCGCGGCGTGTTCCGCCGTTCCGTGGACGGCGAGTCCTGGGAACATGTTCTGAAGCAGCCGGAAACCTTCACGGTGAACGTGTCGCCGCGCGACCCGAGCGTGGTGTTCGCCGGCACCGCGGACGGCGTGTATCGCAGCACCAACGGCGGCAAGACCTTCGCGCGCGCCAACTTCCCTGACAGCAACGTGCAGATCTGGTCGTTCCTGCAGGACCCGGCCGATCCGAAGGTGATGCTGGCGGGCGGCTCGCCGGTCTCGGTCTATCGCAGCGAGGACAGCGGCGAGACCTGGAAGCGCATGCCCGATCCCGACATGCCCAATCGCGCCGAGATGCCGTTCGCCTGCCGCGTGATGCGCATGGCGGCGTCGCCGCGTCATGCCGGCGAGATCTTTGCCGCGCTGGAAGTGAACGGCGTGATGCGCTCCACCGACGGCGGCGAAAGCTGGAAGGATTGCAGCGAGGGCCTGCTGTCGCTGGCGAAGAAGCCGCATCTGCAAAGCCAGATCGTCAGCAACACGCGCAACGAGGGCATGCTGGACGGCCACGCGATCTGCACCACCTCGGCCGATCCGGACGCAGTGATCCTTGCCGTCCGCATGGGCTTGTTCAGAAGCGAGAACGAAGGCGACAACTGGTCGGACATGGAAGTCGGCCGGTTCTCGCCGGTGACCTACGGGCGCGACATCAAGGTGTCGCCGCAGGACCCGCGCACGCTGTACGCGGCGCTGAGCGTGGCGGCATCGTCGAAGGACGGCGCGCTGTATCGCAGCACCGATGTCGGGCAAAGCTGGCAGCGGTTCGACAAAGTGCAGGTGCACGGCACGATCATGTCGGTCGCGCTGCATCAGAAGGATGCGAAGCAGGTGTGGCTGGCCGCGCGCTACGGCGAGGTGTTCGGCACGCAGGATGGCGGCGAGACGTGGTCGGAAGCGCCGCTGCCACAGGGCGTGAAGGACATCTATTCGCTGGCGATTGGGTGAACGCGGGCGAACCAAGCACGGTGTGAACCGGGCCTGCGCGCCCGGTTCCCCACCGCGTTGACAGGTCGCGGACCCCTCTGCATGGTCCGGCGCCGCCAGGAGGGTGCGCATCCATGACAGAACACAGCCTGCAACGGCCGATCGAGGTGCTTTGGGAACAGCGTGATACGCTGTCGTCGTCCACGCGCGGCGAGGCGCGTGACGCGGTGGAAGCCGCGCTCGACGCGATGGACACCGGCGCGGTGCGCGTTGCGGAAAAGACCGCCGGCGGCTGGCACGTCAATCAGTGGCTGAAGCAGGCGGTGCTGCTGTCGTTCCGGCTGACCGACTCAAAGCCGATGGAGACGGCCGCCGGCGCCTACGACAAGGTGCCGCTGAAGTTCGCGGGCTGGGGCGAGAACCGTTTCCGCGAGGCCGGTTTCCGCGCGGTGCCTGGCGCGGTGGTGCGGCGCTCGGCGTATATCGCGCCGGGCGTGGTGCTGATGCCCAGCTTTGTGAATGTCGGCGCCTGGGTCGGCCGCAACACGATGGTCGATACCTGGGCGACGGTCGGAAGCTGCGCGCAGATCGGCGCGAATTGCCATTTGTCCGGCGGCGTCGGGATTGGCGGGGTGTTGGAACCGTTACAGGCCAATCCGGTGATCATCGAGGATGACTGCTTCGTCGGTGCGCGTTCCGAAGTGGCCGAGGGCGTGATCGTCGAGCGTGGGTCCGTGCTGTCGATGGGCGTGTTCATCGGCGCGTCCACGAAGGTGATCGATCGCGCGACGGGCGAGATTTATATGGGGCGCGTGCCGGCTTATTCGGTGGTGGTGCCTGGCTCGCTGCCTGGCCGGAAGCTGCCGGATGGTTCGCCGGGGCCTTCGCTGTACTGCGCGGTCATTGTGAAGACGGTCGATGAGCAAACGCGGGCGAAGACGTCGATCAATGAATTGCTGCGGGATTGAGACCAGATTTCCCCCTCCCCTTGAGGGAGGGGGTCAGGGGGAGGGGTCGCTGCGTGCGTGCGCTTCGACCCCTCCCCCTGTCCCCCTCCCTCAAGGGGAGGGGGGACGCTTGCCACAACCGCCGTAGCATGACGAACACCATGACCCAGCCCCTCGATCCGCTTGCCTTCGCCCAGTCGCTGATCCGTTGCGCATCGGTGACGCCCGCCGATTCCGGCGCGCAATCCGTGCTGACCGATGCGCTCGAACGCCTCGGCTTCACCGTCACGCGCCTGCGCTTCGGCGAGATCGAGAACCTCCACGCCCGCATCGGCACCAGCAGTCCGCATTTCTGCTTCGCCGGCCACACCGACGTGGTGCCCGCCGGTGCCACCACCAACTGGCGCGGCGATCCGTTCGCCGCGGAAGTGCGCGACGGCGTCCTTTACGGCCGCGGCGCCTGCGACATGAAGGGCGCCATTGCCGCGTTCACCGCCGCCGCCGCGCAGCATCTGCAATCCGGTGCGCCACGCGGATCGATCAGCCTGCTGATCACCGGCGACGAGGAAGGCATCGCCACCGACGGCACGGTTCGCGTGCTGCCGTGGATGCAGGACAACGGCCACATTCCGGATTTCTGCCTGGTCGGCGAACCCACCTGCCCGGTGAAGCTCGGCGACATGGTGAAGGTCGGCCGCCGGGGCAGCATCAACGCGACAATCATCGTGCGTGGCACGCAGGGCCACGTCGCGTATCCGCATCGCACCGACAATCCGATCCATCGCCTGATCCGCGCGCTGGCCGCGTTGACTGCCGCGCCGATCGACGCCGGCAGCGAATTCTTCCAGCCCTCGACACTGCAAGTCACCAGCGTCGATGTCGGCAACAGCGTGACCAACCTGGTTCCCGCGTCCGCGCGCGCGATGCTGAACATCCGGTTCAACGAGCGGCACAGCGGCGCATCGCTCGCCGCGTGGCTGCGCGCGACGGTGGCGCAGTACGCGGACAATTTCGAACTGAAGGAACAAATCAGCGGCGAATCGTTCCTGACGCAGCCTGGACCGATGGTGGACGCGCTGGTCGCCGCGATCACCGCCGAATCCGGCGTCACGCCGAAGCTGGACACCGGCGGCGGCACCTCCGATGCGCGCTTCATCTCCCGCTACTGCCCCGTCGCCGAGTTCGGCCTGGTCGGCGCCACCATGCATCAGATCGACGAATGCGTGCCCGTCGAGGAACTGCACGGCCTGACACGCATCTATCGAGCCATCATCGCCGCCATGCTGCCATGAACCTGGCTGGCGGGATACTTCTTGCCATGTTCCTCGGCGTGTTGCCGGGCATGATCGCACAGCGCAAAGGCCGCTGCTTCGTCGATTGGTGGCTGTACGGCATGGCGCTGTTCGCCGTCGCCCTGACGCATTCGCTGTTGCTGCGTCCGCAACAGACCCGATGCATCCACAAAGGCGTCTTCCTGCTCGCCACCGGCCAGCGCGAGGGCCTGGAGTATTTCAGCGGCGCGACGCCGCATTTCCTCGCCAGCCTGGCATCGCTGGCGATCTGGCCGCTGGTCGGCGTGGTAGCGTTGCTGACAGGAAGCGGCGGACCGGACGCGGTGTCCGACGTGTTGGCGTCCGTGTGCGCCGTGCTCGCGCCGCCCGTGCTATCCTATGAACTTGCGGCACGCTGGGACCGCGCGGCGCAGTGGGCACGCTATGCGACGGCGTTCAACTGGTGCCAATGGGCATTGCCGGTGGTCGCCGCAATCCTGGTGACGTTCATCGGCGTGTTGGATCGCGGCGGCCTGTCCAGCCGCGTGGCCTTCGCGTTGCTGGTGTGCGCGTTCAGTGCGTACGGACTGTGGCTGCACTGGTTCGTCGCCGTCCGCGGCCTCGAATTGTCGCGGCTGCGCGCCGCGGTGCTGGTGGTGGCCATCAACCTCATCACCGTGCTGCTGGTGCTGCTGCCACGCGTGTTGATGCTCGAGCGTTCATGAGCCTGCCCGGCGCGATCGGCTCCGGGCTGCACGCGGCGTTTCTGCTGGCGCGCGGGCGCAGCGAAGGCATGCACTACCTGCAGGCCGATACGGACAGTGTGCATTTCAGCTTCTGGGCGCTAGCGGTGGCGAGCCCGACCATCGTTTGCTGGCGGCTCATCACGTGGGTGGAGAAAAGCGTTCCAGCGGACGCCAGCCACGTGCTGGCGCTCGACATGGTGTCGTATGTCGTTGGCTGGCTGGGGTTCCTGGTGCTCAGCTTCTACGTCGTGGGACGGTTCGGCGCCGCGTCGCGCTGGCCGCGTTTCGTCGTCGCGTGGAACTGGTGCAACGTGGTCGAGAGCCTGCTGTGTCTGGCCGGCTTCGTGCCGGGCCTGCTGCATGCACCGCCGGCGATCGATGAGGCGTCGCAGATCATCGCCACCGGCTGGGCGCTGTGGATTGAGTGGTACTCAACAAGACTGGCGCTGGACACGGGTGCATTCGCCGCGGCTGTACTGGTTGTACTGGATCAGGCGATCGGGTGGCTGCTGGCCGGATGGAACCTCGCGCTGCTGGGGCACTGAGCCGGCCGAGTTGGCCACCGGCCTTCGGCCGACCCGCCCTGGATGAAACGGCAGCGGCGGCTTGACGTAGGTCCCCCCTCCCCTTGAGGGAGGGGGACAGGGGGAGGGGTAAATACAGCCGCGAT
>DASXFW010000296.1:0-14209 GCA_036489395.1 Acetobacteraceae bacterium
AAACGTAAGCATCGACCCCTCCCCCTAACCCCCTCCCTCAAGGGGAGGGGGAACCTTGGTTTCTTGTCAGGCGGCCTCGCGACGACACCGGGCCGCGCGGGCATCCAGCGTCCCAGCGTGAAGGAGTGACCGATGGCAAAGCATGAGATCACCGCAGCCGACATCATGCCGGCGGCGGAATACGCGAAGCAGCGTCCGGAACACCGGCGGCGCGTGACCGACATGAAGCGCAACCGCCGCGTCGATGTGGGGCCGTACGCGACGTTCTATTTCGAAAATTACGACACGATGTGGCTCCAGGTGCAGGAGATGCTGCACATCGAGAAGGGCGGCGACGCGCAGTTGCCGGACGAGCTCGCGGCGTACAATCCGCTGATCCCGAACGGCCACGAGCTGGTCGCGACCTTCATGATCGAGATCGACGATCCGAACCGCCGCCGCCGCGTGCTGGGCGAGCTGGGCGGGATCGAGGAAACGGCGTTCGTCCGGATCGGCGACGACACGATCAAAGCAGCGGCGGAGACCGACCAGGACCGCACCACGGCCGAAGGCAAGGCGTCGTCGGTGCAGTTCGTGCATTTCGTGTTCTCGCCGGCGCAGACCGCAGCGTTCTCCACGCCGGGCGCGCAGGTCGTGCTGGGGTTCGCGCATCCGAAATACGGCCACATGGCAACACTGCCGGAAGCGGTACGGGCGGAACTGGCGAAGGATTTCGACTGACCAAGTGCCGCCATGTCCCCCCTCCCCTTGAGGGAGGGGGCCAGGGGGAGGGGTGCCTTCATCCGACGGCCATCAGATGGAGGCACCCCTCCCCCAACCCCTCCCACAAGGGGAGGGGGGGCTTCTGCTTCTGCCCCTGCTCCCGCTAAAATGGGCCACGTCATCGGCGCGCGCCAACGCGGTCAGCGCGCCGGCGTTCATCCCGTTCATGGGCGCATTCGTCACCATGCGCGACGCTTCCCCCCTCCCCTTGAGGGAGGGGTACGTACACCCGCGGTCATTGGATGAACGCACCCCTCCCCCAACCCCCCCAAGGGGAGGGGGAACCTACGTCAAGCCACCTGCCGCAGTGCCTCCGTCCGAAGCCGAACGACCCGCTGCACGCCCACGACCTGCCGCAGGTTGCCCTCGACCAGGTGCACCATCTCGGCCGGCATCGCCTCCAT
Organism: Acetobacteraceae bacterium; assembly: GCA_036489395.1. GTDB lineage: Bacteria > Pseudomonadota > Alphaproteobacteria > Acetobacterales > Acetobacteraceae > JASHVB01. Next base: position 1,167 of record DASXFW010000296.1, read on the forward strand.
CGCGATCTCAACGTGGGTGACGGACCCGGCCCGGTGCGCCCACATCCGATCGGGCGACAGGTCGCGGCGGGCAAACGGTTGCAGCAGCCGGGGCAACAGCCCGGGCGAGGTCTCCGCATCCAGCATGAAGCGTATGGATACGTCTTGCTGCGCTTCGGCAGCGGACAGATCGACTGACATGGAAAGCGACTCCGGATGACGACGTGACGGGAAAAGCCAATGGCTCCCGGCTGCTAGGCAGCCGGGTGGCTAATTCGCGTCGTCGGAGTCCGGTAGGTCATGTCACCCTTATAGCATCATTCGGCCGGCCAATCCAGTTCCGGAAAGCGCAGCAGCGGAATGCGCTGCATCGACAGCGTCCGCTTGCGCAGCGTCAGCGGCACATCGACCTCCGACGGCCCCCCATCATCCGGCGCGTGCGCCAACAGCGACAGCACCGCCTTCGCGGCGATTGCGGCGGACGGCGCCATGATGCCATGCGCCGCGAGCGCGTCGGCGGTCGCGTCGTAGCCGGCGATGCGGGCGTCGCCGCTGCCGGTCGGTTGCAATCCGGCATCCAGGTCCAGCCGCGCGTTCGCCCGCAGGCGGAGCGGCCCCCATGCGGTGTCCAGCCGGCCCACTTCCAGCACGCCGCCGTCGTTGCGCCAGGTCGTAGCACGCTCGGTCGGGCCGCCCTCGACGGGCAGCGGACCATCCAGCGCTGCGTCCAGCGCCAGCGACGCGATGCGCGGCCCCAGCGCCCAATGCATGGCGGGCGGCAGCCCGACCCCCGTGGCGCGCAGCGTGACCGCAATCGCCGACTGGGCCTGCTTCGCCGCGGGCGACACCTGGACATGCGCGGTCAGCCGCTCGACCGTCACCGGCCGGTTCGGCAGGTCGATCGCAAGGTGCTCGGCGCGCAGATCCAGCACGGGCGGCGGACCGTCCGACTGCAACGGCACCGCCACGGCAAGCCGCCGCGCGGCATAGGGCACCCCCGCCCCGCTGCCAACCCGCAGACGGCCGGTTCCGGGCGCCTCGATCTGCAAAATTGCCGGATGCAGCAGCGACACCCGCAGCACGACGCGGTGGGCCGACCAGGACACGCCGTGCGGCACCAGCCGGGGGGCGCCATCAATCGCCACGTCCGGCACGGTCAGCGTGGCCGCCAGCGGCCAGCCGCCGGTTCGTGGCTCTCCCGCCTTTACTGTCCAGCCGGCGGCGCGCTGGGCGGCGACCCACTGGTCGAGCCCGGTCTGAAGCTGCCGTGTGGCGTAACGCCAGAGCGCCGCATCCTCCGCCAAAAGGATCGCGACGGCGAGCATGACAATCCAGAGCCAGCGGCGCATGCCACCTCCACGTAGGAAGCTGCTTAGTACCCGGATTAATTGGGCAGCAATACGTCCGACCGGCCGTTCGCGCGCGCCGGGGCACCGCCGGATCGACCGGAGCCGCCTTGGCTCGCGACCGCGCCGCCAGGCCTGGTCAGCGGTGCAGCACGGTGGGCGTCCAGTTTGCGGCGCGACGGGCGAGGCGCGCGGCGGTTTCCTCGCCGTCGTAATCGGGCCGCGCCGGTTCCTGCGTGAACACGGCACGCTCTGCCAGGCTGTTGGTGTTGACCACGGCGCGCGTGCCGGCAGGGGTGTCGCACACCGCGCCGATGTAAACGCCGCAGCGGCAGCAGACTAGGTAATCCGCGGTGCGCGAGCCGAAGCGGTACGGCTCGACCAGCGACCAGTCATTCGCCCAGACTTCGAACAAGCCGGCGGGGTCGGAGACGGTGCGGGTGGCATGCGCGCGGCAGAACGAGCAGGAGCACGAACGCAAGGCAGCCTGGGTCGGGGGGCGGGTGAGCCGCAGGTGTACGCGCAGGTTGCCGCAATGACAGCCGCCGTCGAATTCCATGGTTCGCTCCTCACATTCATACCGGTCCGCGTTCCATGTGTCATTGCGAGCGCAGCCCCGCGTTCCATGTGTCATTGCAAGCGCAGCGAAGCAATCCCGGCCGGACATGCGCACTTGTTCCAACGGGATGGCTTCGCCGCGCCGCAATGACAGACGGCGTGTTCAGCGCACCGGCACGACATTGAACAAATTGTCGCCGATGCAAAGTTTCAGGTTGTCGCGGGTGCGCGCGAACAGATAGGCGGGCGGCATGAGTCCCTGCCCAAGGCCGGTGCTGAGGCAACGCACGCCGGTGTGGTCGCTGAACACCAGAACGCGTCCGATCGTGCAGCCGTAGTAGCCGGAGTGCTCTTGCCCGGAGTCGTCGATATAGCCTTCAACGTTCTTCCTCGCCACGAGCTGGTAGCCAATCAGCTCATCCAGATCGCAGCCATCGGCGAAGGCAGGCGGCGCGGCGGATGTCAGTACCAGCGTTAGTGCCGCGGCGAGCGGAACCAGCGAGCGCCTCCCCATTGCGCGTTACACCGGCTTCCACGACCGATCCACTTCAACATCGATCAGCGTCGGCCCGTCCGCACGCAGCGCCGCTTCCAGCATGTCGCGCACGTCCGACAACTGCGTCGCGCGATGCGCTTTCAGTCCGAACCCGCGCGCCACGGCGACAAAATCCACGCGTGGATTGTCGAGGTCCATGCCAACATAGCGATCGGTCTGCGCCGCCAGCGCCTTCATTGCGTTGGTGCGCTGCTTCAGAATCCGGTACGACGAATTATTGATGATGACGAACACCATCGACAGGTTCTCATGTGCCGCGGTCCACAGCCCCTGGATGGTGTAAAGCGCGGAACCGTCGCCGATCAGCGCGACCACCGGGCGTTCCGGCAGCGCGAGCTTGGCGCCGATCGCCGCCGGCAGGCCCCAGCCGATACCGCCGCCGCGCAGGCCGAAGAAGCTTTGGGCATCATCGCTTTTCAGGAAGCGCCGCAGGCCCATGCCGGAGGAAATCGTCTCGTCGATCACCACCGCTTCGGCGGGCAGCATCTGGCCGATTGCCTGCATCAGCGACAGCGGATGGATCGGATGTCGCCCGGCCGTCGCGTCGGCCAGAGCGTGCAGCCGTGCAAGGCCGGCAACGCCCTCTGTCTTCACATGGTCCAGCCGCGTCGCGGCACGCTGCGTGTCCGCCGGGGAGCGCGCGCGGCGCACCGCGTCCGTCAGTTCCGGCAGCGTTGCCTTCGGTTCGCCCAGGATCGCGGCCTTGGCGGGAAAGTTCTTTCCGAGCTCCCACGGGTCGGTGTCCAGGTGCACCACCGTCATGCCGTCGGGCAGCGGTTCCACATCACCGGGCAGCGACAGAGTGAACAAATCCGCGCCGACCGACAGCAGCAGATCATGCTGTCCCAGCATGGAGCGGATCGCGCCGGGCAGCCTCACTAACGCGCCGTGGTAGAGCGGGTGGGACGACGGAAACATCGCGCGGCTGGCCATGCCCTCGTCGTACGCCGGTGCGCCGAGCAATTCGGCCAGCGCGACCAGCTCCGCCAGTGCATCGCCCTGCGGCACGGCGTCGCCGGCGATGATCACCGGACTCTGCGCACGTGCCAGCAGTTCCGCCGCCGCGGCAATCGCGCGCGCGTCGCCACGCACACCGGACGCGACACGGGTTGGCGCGCCGAGATCGAGCTCCTCGCTGGCCAGCAGAATGTCGCCCGGCAGCGACAGGAACACCGGCCCGGTCGGCGGCGCCAGCGCAGTCTTCGCGGCACGATGAATCGCGCGTGGCAGGTCGGCCAACTGCCGCACCTCCGCGGACCATTTCACGAAAGGCCGAGCGATCGCCGGCAAGTCCGCCCACAACAGCGGCTCGGTAAAGTTGAAGCGCTGCTCGTGCTGTCCAGCGGTTACGATAATCGGCGAGCCGGCCTTCTGCGCGTCGTACAGCATGCCCATCGCGTTGCCGAGGCCGGGCGCCACATGCAGGTTCACCACCGCCAGCCCGCCGGATGCCTGCGCGTAGCCGTCGGCCATGCCCATCGCCGGCGCTTCCTGCAATGCCAGCACGTAACGCAGCTCATGCTCTGCCGCGAGCGCGTCCATCAGCGGCAGTTCGGTGGTGCCGGGGTTGCCGAACATCACACGCACGCCCTCCTGCTTCAGCAGTTCGAGCAATGCGGTCTTTCCCGGCATGACGGGCATGGCGTGTCCCCTTCGCGTGTATGGCAGGGTTCTTAGCAAAGGGACGGCTGGGCGGGAAACGACCGCGCCCCATCTGTCATTGACAAGAAACAAGGTTCCCCCCTCCCCTTGAGGGAGGGGTTGGGGGGAGGGGTGCGTACATCCACCGACCGCGGATGTACGCACCCCTCCCCCTAACCCCTCCCACAAGGGGAGGGGGGACGCCTCGGGGTACTTCATCCACGGCGTGTCGGCCGCCAGGCCGGTGGCAACTCGCGTTGACAGGTACGGTTACGCCGCCAGCGGCATCGGTGCTTCCAGCCCGCATTCCTTGGCCAGCAGCGTGTAGGACCGCCGGCGCGCTTCCGGATCGTGCAGCGTGGTCAGGATCGCGATCTCCTCCACACCGTGCACGGCGGCCAATTCGCGCAACCGTGCGGCCACCACATCCGGCGTGCCGTAAATCGCCCGCGCGCGCAGCCGGTCCACTCGCGCCTGCTCCATCGCGCTGTATGGATACGCCGCCGCTTCCTCCGGCGACGGCAGCGCGGAATACACCCCGCGATCACGCCCCAGCCGCCACATCTCGCGCGACGTGAATAAGCGCGCGGCCTCTTCCTGCGTGGCCGCCGCCATTGCCCACACGCAGACCCCGGCATGCGGCGCGGGCCAGCGTTCGCTTGGCCGGTAGCCCTCGCGATACACCGCCATCGCTTGCTCCACGCCGCGGCCGTCGGTGATGAAATGCGCGAAGCAGAACGGCAGTCCGAAATACGCCGCAACCTGCGCGCCGTAATCCGAGCTGCCGAGAATCCACACCTCGGGCGTGGACGGCCCACCCGGCTGGCACATCACGTCGCGGAACGGATGGCCCTCGACCAGCTTTTCGCCGGCGATCCACGACATCAGGTCCCGCACCTGCGCCGGGAAGTGTTCGGCCGCCGTCTCCGCCAGCGGATTCAGCGCGAACGCGGTGCGGCCGTCCGATCCCGGCGCGCGGCCCAGGCCAAGGTCGATGCGGCCAGGCGCGATCGCTTCCAAAACGCGGAATTGCTCCGCCACCTTCAGCGAGGAGTAATGCGGCAGCATCACCCCCGCCGAGCCGACGCGGATGCGCGACGTGGTGGCTGCGATGGCGCCGATCAGGATCTCCGGCGCCGTGCCGGCCTGGCTTTCGCTGTTATGATGCTCCGCGCACCAATAACGGTAATAGCCGAGCGCCTCGCAATGCTTCGCCAGCGCAAGGCTTTCGCGGATCGACGCGTCCGGCGAACGGCCGGTCACCACGGTGGATTGGTCAAGGACGGACAGGCGCAGCATGCGGTAGGCTCCGAAGCCGATCGGGCATCATCGCGGGGCGCAAACCGCCGCGGCAATCCCTTGCGGCAAGATTAGGTGACGCGGAGCGCGGAAAGCGAGGGGTGTGCGTGCCACAGCCCCACCTGCCATTGCGAGTTGAGCACCGGCCGGCCGACCCGCACTGGATGAAACGGCGTCGGCGGCCTGACGTAGGTTCCCCCTCCCTCAAGGGGAGGGAGGAACCTTAGTTTCTTCGTTTCTTGTTAGGCCGCTTGGCCGAAGCAATCTCGTTCGTGACGAACCGCCGGCAGCTCGTCACGAACGAGATTGCTTCGGCCAAGCGGCCTCGCAATGACAGAATTCTGCCTTTCATCCAGGGCGGGTCGTCCGCCGCCGGCCGGTGGCCAACTCGCAATGACAGAAGGCCGCCCGCCTCAACCCCCCGCACCGTGGGGCGGCAAGGGACCGTGCGGCCGCAGCCATGGCCTGAGCTCGGCGTACTGCAGGCGACACGCGACCTCGCCAACCGCGGGCGCGGCAATCGTGTCGGGATCGAACATAATATCCACGCCGTCGCCATCGACGACCCATCGGGTCGGATCGCTGACAACGTCCGAGACATCCAGCGGCTTGCCCATCTGCACGGCGTAGAACGCCAGATCCTTGCGCGCCAGCAACTGCCTGGCGCACATCGAGGCGATCGTGGCGAAGCCTTCCGCCGAATGGTGTGGCGGGCCGCCGACCATATCACCGTTGAACAGCGGCTCGCCGTGCAACAGATCGAACAGCAGGGAGCGGCGGCTCCAGTTCGGATGGGCGCCGCCGTCGTAGGTGTAGATCGTGTATTCCACCGCGGCGAGACGACGATCCAGCCAGGTGATTTCGTACGACGCGTCGTAAGACTTGTCATCGCCGGCACGCGTGTCCGGCGGCTTTTCGCCGCTGTACTCGAATGGCGTGCCTTCGCCCAGCGCGACATCGCGCGCCATCTTGTTGAACGCGCGCTGTGCGCTGTCGCGCGGCGCGATGATCTGCGGGAAGGCGGCGTCGCTGGTGTTGCCGTCGTGCACCGTGTGGAAATGATAAAGCTGCATCCTGGGCGCACCGCTGCCCGGGAGCTGGCTGAGCAGGAATTCGCGGCGGCGCCGGGTTTCCGACATCAGGCAGGCGGCCAGGTCGCCGGTTGGCGGTGCATCGCAATTCCCCGCACGAATCTCGATCCAGTCGCGCTGGTCCGCGAGCAACGGCGCCCTCTGCGCAGCAGGCAAGGCGAGGCGCAATTTGGTGTAGGCGCGCGCCATCGCGGCATCGGCGGCGGCCAGCGCCGGATGGCCGCAGATCGCTTTTTCCGCGTCGGTCTTGGCGCGGCTGCAATCCGCACCCTGCTGCGCCAATGCCGGCGCGCACAGCGCCAACGCGATAATTGCGATGCAGGCGAAGAATTTGACAAACATCCAGCAAACCACGACGTTTTCCCAAGACGAAAATGCGTGAGTCCGCACAGTTCGGCAAGCCGCCACGGGAGGAAAATGCCATGCTGACACTGTATTTCGCTCCAGGCGCGAGCTCGATGGCGCCGCACATTGCGTTGCATGAGATCGGGGAGGCGTTTGAAAGCCGGCCGATCTCCTTCGGCAAACGGCAGAATCGCGAGTCGGATTTTCTCGCGATCAACCCCGAGGGAAAGGTCCCCACGCTGCTGATCGATGGCCGTCCGCTGACGGAAGTCGCGGGCATTCTGTTCTTTCTCGCGCGGCGCTTTCCGGCGGCGGAACTATGGCCCGAGGAGGATATCGAGACGCAGGCGCGCGGTATCTCCTGGATGTCTTTCATTGCGTCCTCGATCCATCCCGCCCGCCGCCGCGGTGTGGAACACTCGATCGCCGCGTTCCGCATTGCCGAACAACGCATGGATGATCGCGCATGGCTGCTTGGTCGTTACTCGATCGCGGACATCCATCTGTTCCGGCTCTACTGGCGCTTCGCCAACGCTGCGCATCCGACGGCCGACATGTTTCCACGGCTGACCGGGCATTACGAAAGAATGATGGCGCGACCCGCCGTACAGCGAACGATCGAGATCGAATCGGCGATCGGTTACGAACTGCCGGCATGACCAACTGTCATTATGAGTTGACATGGCCGGCGGCGGCCGACCCGCCCCGGATGAAACGGCGGCATTCTGTCATTGCGAGGCCACTTGGCCGAAACAATCCCGTTCATGACGAGCCGCCGGTGGCTCGTCATGTCGGGGATTGCCTCGGCCAAGCGGCCTTGCAATGACAGGGGGGCGGAGCCTCGATCACTCCCGCAGTTGCGGATTGTCGAACCTCGGATTACGCGCGCGGTGCAGCGCGGTCCGCAGCGCCGACGCAAGATCGCGTTTCTCTGCCTCGCCCAGCACCGTGCCGATCTCCTCCCGCGCATTGCGTGCGACCAGCAGCAGACGCGGGACACGGCCGTGATCTTCCTCCAGCACGACATTCAGCCACGCGGAATCGATGCTGGTCTGCTGTCGCCGGCCGCGTGCATCGGTGCGCAAGACGCGCACGGAATCCTCGCTCAGCAGCACCAGCTCGCTGGCCCGCGCGCGCCGCGCGTTCAGGCTGAGCAATGCTACCGCGAATCCGATCTCCACGAAGGAAAACGCCAGCACCGGCCAGGCGCCCAGCATCCAGAAGCGCAGCCCGGTCAGGCAGCACAGTCCCACGATCAACGCCTGAAGCCGCAACAATCCGCGGCGGGACAGGCTGCGATGCGGCACGATCACCGCCTCGAACAACACCGATCCATCCTGGGCATGCTGGCCGTCCATGTTGCTGCACATGGCGCACGCCGCGGTCGAACGCAACCGGGTCTTGCCGCCCGCGCCGAAGCCGGGCAACAACGTTGGCATGTCGGCAAGACCTCGCCCCGCCAAACCGAAGCCGCGCAAGGCGCGCGCCATGCCGCTCGCCGACGTGCGCGCATTCCTGGAAGCGCTGGCGAAGGTCAATCCAAACCCGCGCAGCGAGCTGGTGTTCATCAACCCCTACACGCTGCTGGTAGCGGTGGTGCTGTCGGCGCAAGCGACCGACGTGTCGGTGAACCGCGCGACCGAGAGTTTGTACAAGGAAGCCGCGACGCCGGAAGCGATGGTGAAGCTGGGCGAGGAAGGCGTCGCGCGGCACATCCGTTCCATCGGTCTGTGGCAGGGCAAGGCGAAGAACGTCGTGGCGCTGTCGCGCATCCTGCTGGAGAAGCACGGCAGCGAGGTACCAAACGACCGCGAGGCGCTGGAGGCGCTGCCGGGTGTCGGCCGCAAGACCGCGAACGTGGTGATGAACGTCGCGTTCGGCGAAAGCACGATGGCGGTCGATACGCACATCTTCCGGCTGGGCAACCGCACCGGCATCGCGCCAGGCGGCACGCCGCGCGCGGTGGAGGACGCTCTGGTGAAGCGCGTCCCGCCGGAACTGCTGCGCGACGCGCATCATTGGCTGATCCTGCACGGGCGCTATGTATGCAAGGCGCGGACGCCGGAGTGCTGGCGCTGCGTCGCGGTGCAGTGGTGCCGGTATCCGGACAAGACGCCGCCCCCGGTCGCGAAGCCGCCGAAGGCGCGAGCATAGCCGCAGTCAGGAGAAATCGCATGCAACAGAAATCATGGCACGCCGATCCGCTGGTCTGGGGCCACGGGCCTCGGATGTTCGAGGTATTCCTCGAGCCCACCTGCCCATTTTCAGTGCGGGCCTTCGGCAAGCTCGACGACTTGCTCGAGCAGGCCGGCGAGGACCGCATCACCATCAAGCTCCGGCTTCAGTCGCAGCCCTGGCACATGTACTCGGGCGTGATCACGCGCTGCATCCTGGCGGCCTCCACGCTGCAGGGCGGCAAGGCAGCGGCGAAATCAGTCATGGCCGCGGTGGCGGCGCATCGCGAGGAATTCGAGTTCGAACGCCACAGTCGCGGCCCTAACATGGACGTCACGCCGAACGACATCATCGCGCGCATCGAAAACTACAGCGGCGTGAAGGTGGCTGAGGCCTTCGCGATTCCCGATCTCGATCGCGAGGTCAAATGGCACAGCAAGTATGCCCGCCAGAACGGCATCCACGTGTCGCCAACGTTCATGATCGACGGGCTGGTGGAGCCTGGCATGAGCAGTGGGGACCCGGTTGGCGATTGGGTGGCGCGGCTGGTGACGGATTGAGCCCGGCTCGAGCGCGGTGCATGCTGGCGCTGCCAGAGTACGGCTGATGCGGGCGTCGCGCCGGGTCTCGGTTCGCGGACGTCCATGGGGAAGGAAGACGCGCCATGACATTATCGATCCGCCCGATCGATCCGGTATCGCGGCCATTTTTCGCCGGCGTTGCGTCCGGGCTGGACATCACGCAGCCGCTGACGCGCGAGCAAGCCGCCGAGATCGAGAAAGGCATGGACCAGTTCGGCGTGCTGGTGTTCCACGGCCAGCGCTTCACCGACGACACGCAGATGGCGTTCTCGCGGAATTTCGGCGAGCTGGAAGTGGCCACGACGCACACCGTGCGGGACTCGCAAAAGGCCCGCCTGGGCACGCATATCAACGACATTTCCAACCTTGACAACGACAGCAACGTGCTGGCGCGGGACGATCGGCGCCGCTTGTTCAGCCTGGGCACGCGGCTGTGGCATTCGGACAGCTCGTTCAAGGACGTTCCGTCGAAATATTCGCTGCTGTCGGCGCGGATCATTCCCTCCGAAGGTGGCAACACGGAGTTCGCCGACATGCGCGCGGCGTATGATACGCTGGACGATGCGACCAAGGCGGAATGCGAGAACCTGGTGTGCGAGCACAGCCAGTTGTTCTCACGCGAGCAAATCGGCTTCAGCAATTTCACCGACGACGAACGCCGCCGCTTCGCGCCCGTGCAGCAGCGGCTGGTGCGCCGCCATCCCTCCACCGGCCGCAAGTCGCTGTTCCTCGCGTCGCACGCCGGCACGATCGTCGGCTGGCCGGTGCCGGAGGCACGCATGTTCTTGCGCGAGCTGGTAGAGCATGCGACGCAGCGGCGCTTCGTTTACGCGCATGAATGGCAGGTGTTCGACCTGGTGATCTGGGACAATCGCCGGACGATGCACCGCGGCCGGCGGTATGATCCGACCGAGGCGCGCGACATGCACCGCACCACGGTTGCCGGTCAGCGCTCGACGATGGCGGAGGCGGCGTAGGGGTTGCGGGATCGGCCGCGCGTAAATCGTGTACTGTCATGTGACTAACAAGGGAGAGAAGACATCATGTTCAGCCATATCATGGTCGGCAGCAACGACATTGCCCGATCGAAGGTGTTCTACGATGCGGTGTTCGGCGCGATGGGCGCCAAGCCCGCCACGCCGGACGCCAAGGGCCGGCTGATCTACGCGCATAACGGCGGGCGGTTCATGGTGAGCAAGCCGATCGACGGCGGCGCCGCCACGCACGCCAACGGCGGCACGATCGGCCTTCTGATGGCAAGTCCGGAGCAAGCCGACGCTTGGCACAACGCGGGAGTCGCAAACGGCGGCCAGTCGATCGAGGATCCGCCGGGCATCCGCCAGGGCGGCGCCGGGCCGATGTTCCTTGCCTATCTGCGCGATCCCGATGGCAACAAGCTGTGCGGGTTTGCGCGCGTGCAGGCCGCCTGAGCAGGCGCAGGCATTAGAAAGGCGCCGCCTGGCCGCATCTTCGTGTCCGTACGAGTTCACCACCGGCCTGGCGGCCGACCTTACCTGGATGAAACGGTCGGCGGTCGTTGCCTCCCCGTCATGCCTACGAAGGTCGGCATGCCGGGGAGGCGACGAGCGTCGGATCAACAATCCCGATCACGATGAGTCCGCCTTCTGGCATGACCGGGATCGCTTCCTCGCCATGACCGAGGCTTGCCATCCATGACCGCCACGGCTGTCGCGCCCCGCGCCTTGGCGCCGGCACAGCGCAAACGCCGCCCGCAGGGCTCGTTCCGCTGGATGCTGCTACCCGCCCTGGGTTTCATCGCGCTGATGATCGGCTTTCCGCTGGTCGATACGCTCTGGCTCAGCGCGCAGCAGTTCAGCTTCGGCTCCGCGCCGCACTTCGACGGTCTCGACAATTACGCGCGGCTGCTGAACGACGCAAAGTTCTGGCAGGGTCTGGAAGTCACCTTCGCACTCTACCTGCTGTCGCTCGCGCTACAGCTCGTAACCGGCCTCTATCTCGCCTTGCTGCTGCATCGCGCGCGCGTGCTGCGTGGCCTGTTGCGCACGCTGCTCGTCTCCCCGTTCGTCATGCCGCCGGTCGTCGTCGGCATGATGTGGCTGGTGATCCTCGACCCGACGCTTGGTGTTGCCAACTGGCTGCTGAGCTTGTTTGGCATCTCCCCCGCACTGTGGCTCGCATCGCCGCAATGGGTGATCCCGACCGTGGCGATGATCGACACCTGGCAATGGGCGCCGTTCGTCGCGCTGATCCTGCTCGCCGGCCTGCAAACACTGCCGACCGACGCGTTCGAGGCCGCAGCGATCGACGGCGCCCGAGGCTGGGGGCTGCTGCGTCACGTCACGCTGCCGCTGCTGGCACCCAGCATCGTCACCGCCGCGACTTTGCGCAGCGTCGATCTGCTGCGCTTCTTCGACATTATCTACATCACCACGCAAGGCGGCCCCGGCGATGCGTCCGAGACGCTGAACATATACGCCTTCAAGCAGGGCTTCGTATTCCTCAACATCGGCTACGCGTCGGCGCTGATGGTGACATTGACCGCGATTGTGACCGGCGCGGTGCTGGTGCTCATCCGGCTGCGACAGGCCACCCAATGGTAGCGCGTCCCCTCCTCGACCGCCTGGCGCCACTGCTGGACGCGGTGCAGATCCTCATCGTCGCGATCGTGTTCGCCGCACCCGTGCTGTGGATGGTGATGGCCGGCTTCAAGGACCCCGACGCGGTGACGGCGCTGCCGCCGCAATTGATCTTTCATCCGACGTTGCAGAACTACACGACGGTTCTGACCACCATGCCGTTCCTGCGTTTCGCACTGAACAGCGTGGTGGTGGCGGGCGGGTCCACGGCGGTGGGCGTGGCGCTGGGGGTGCCGGCAGCATTCGCCGTATCGTGGAACCGCATGCGCTGGCCGACATTGCTGATGCTGTCGGCGCGCATGGCGCCCGGCGCGTTGTTCCTGTTGCCGTGGTTCGTGATGTTCTCCGCCGTCGGCGCGGTGGGCAGCTTCTGGGTGCTGATCGTCACCCATGCGGCGATCACGCTGCCGCTCGCGCTGTGGACGATGCTGCCGTTCTTCGATGCCCTGCCGCGCGAGCTGACCGAGGCAGCGCGCATCGACGGATGCTCTGATACGTCGGTGCTGCTGCGCGTGGTGCTGCCGCTGGTCGGGCCGGGCCTCGCGGTCAGCGTCATTCTATGTTTCGTATTCGCGTGGAATTACTTTTTGTTCGCACTGGTGCTGAGCGACATCAACAGCCGGACGCTGATCGTGGCCGCATTCAATTTTGTCGGCGAAGGCGTGACGGATTGGGGAGCGCTGATGGCAGCCGCCACGCTGATTGCGCTGCCGCCCGTGGTGGTTACGTTCCTCGGCCAGCGCTGGCTGATTGCCGGCCTGACCGCGGGGGCGGTGAAGGGGTGAGCGGGTGGGGCGGCGAACGAGAGCGTCCGCTTTGTCATTGTTCCCCCCTCCCCTTGAGGGAGGGGGTAA
>DASXFW010000331.1:0-6791 GCA_036489395.1 Acetobacteraceae bacterium
GATCCCCCGCCAAAATGCCCCCTCCCGCCCAGCCAGCCAAGTAAAGGGTTCCAAGGGCAATGCCCTTGGCGGGGATCCAAGGGGCAGCGCCCCTTGGTAGGGTTACAGGGGCGAAGCCCCTGACCTTCCTCCCCTGATGCACGGCTGACAGAGGGACGTTGGCGTGATGACGTCTGTCGAGGACCTGACAGAGCAGGAAGCTGCATCGGAGTTGGCGCGCCTGGCGCAAGAGATCGCGCATCATGATCGGCTGTACCACCAGCAGGACGCGCCGGAGATTTCCGACGCGGAGTACGACGCGCTGCGCCGCCGCAATCTTGCGATCGAGGTGCGCTTCCCGGAGCTGATCCGTCCGGACTCCCCGTCGCAACGCGTCGGCGGTGCGCCGGAGACCGGCTTCGCCAAGCTGCGTCATCGCGTGCCGATGCTGTCGCTCGACAACGCGATGAACCCCGAGGAGTTCGCGGATTTCTGTGCCCGAGCGCGCCGCTTCGTCGGCATGGCGGCCGACGCGCCGTTGGACTTTGTCGCGGAGCCGAAGATCGATGGCCTGTCAATCAACCTGACTTACGAACACGGCCGGTTCGTGCATGGCGCGACGCGCGGCGACGGCACGGAAGGCGAGGAAGTCACCGCCAATCTGCACACGATGAAGTCGGTGCCGGCGAAGCTGAAAGGCCACGCTCCGGCGCTGATCGAAATCCGCGGCGAAGTGTTCATGACCAAGGCGGATTTCCTGGCACTGAACGAGGCGCAGGCCGCGGCGGACCACAGGTTGTTCGCCAATCCGCGCAATGCGGCCGCGGGAAGTCTGCGCCAGCTCGATCCGTCGATCACCGCCGGCCGCCCCCTGTCGCTGTTCGCCTACGCGATGGGCGAATCCAGCGAAGCGGTGGCGGCGACGCATTGGGAATATCTGGAGCGGCTGCGGCACTGGGGCTTCACGGTCAATCCGTTGTCGAAACACCTGCACGGCGAGGCGGAAGCGGCCGAATTCCAGGCACGCATGGCGGCGGAACGTTCGGGTCTCGGCTACGACATCGACGGTGTGGTGTACAAGCTGAACGATCTCGCTTTGCAACGACGGCTGGGGTTTGCCGGCCGTGCGCCACGCTGGGCGATCGCCTGGAAATTCCCCGCCGAGCAAGCAATGACGGTGCTGAAGGAGATCCGCATCCAGGTGGGGCGCACCGGCGCACTAACACCCGTGGCGCGGTTGGAGCCGGTGAATGTCGGCGGCGTACTGGTACAGAACGCCACGCTGCACAACGAGGACGAGATCGCCCGCAAGGACATCCGCATCGGCGACACCGTGGTGCTGCAACGGGCCGGCGACGTGATTCCGCAAATCGTGTCGGTGGTGCTGGAGCGGCGGCCGGATGGTACTGAGCCGTATCATTTCCCCGAGGTTTGTCCGGCGTGCGGCAGCCACGCGGTGCGCCCGCCGGGCGAGGCGGTGCGGCGTTGCACGGGCGGACTGATCTGCCCGGCGCAACGCGTCGAACGGCTGATCCATTTCGTGTCGCGCCCGGCATTCGACATCGACGGGCTCGGCGAAAAGACCATCCAGGAATTCTTCGACGAAGGCTGGCTGCACAGCCCGGCGGATTTGTTCCACCTGCCCGAACGCGAGGCGGAGATCGCCCAACGCGAAGGCTGGGGCAAAGTGTCGGCGCGCAACCTGTCGCGTGCGATCGAGGCGCGGCGGCACGTGCCGTTGGACCGCTTCATCTACGCGCTCGGCATCCGCCGCATCGGCGACTCGAACGCCAAACTGCTCGCCAGGCACTATGGAAGTTTCGCGAACTGGCGAACGCAGATGCTGGCGGCGACGGAAGTGGGCTCGGAGGCGCGCGAGGAACTGGGCAGCATCGTCGGTATCGGCCCGGGCATCGCACAGGAACTGGTGGATTTCTTCGGCGAGCCCCGCAATGTCGAGACGCTGGACGAACTGGCGAAGGAACTGACGATCGAGGACGCGGCCCGCGCCGCCGCCGCCGCGGACAGCGAAGTCGCCGGCAAGACGCTGGTGTTCACCGGCACGTTGGAGACGATGACGCGGCCCGAGGCGAAGGCGCGCGCCGAGGCGCTGGGCGCCAAGGTCACGGACAGCGTGTCCAGGAAGACCGACCTCGTGGTGGTGGGCGCGGATGCCGGCTCGAAGGCGCGGCGCGCGGCGGAGCTCGGCGTGAGAACGATCACCGAGACGGAATGGCGGGAACTGGCGGGGATGGGATAGCCGCCGGCCCGTACCGTCATGCCGGCCACCAGGCGCCCGCTGGCAGGCTCCGGCCGGCATCCGCGACTTGCCTTGATACGCGCAGCACAGTCCTGGATGGCCGGCCTTCGCCCGCGATGACACGTCGAGGGCGCCCGCTACATCGTCCCGCCGCGGTGGAACCCCGGATACTCCGGCGGGTCCGCCATCTCCTCGTCGATACTGACGACTTCGGCCATGCGCGGGCCACGCCGGCACAGGCGCATCATCTCCTCCACCGCCGCGGTGTCGCCGGCGACCAGGGCCTCCACCGAGCCGTCCACCCGGTTCCGCACCCAGCCGGACAGCCCGAGCACCCGCGCCTTGTCGATCATCCACTCGCGGAACCCCACGCCCTGCACCCGCCCGCAGATCACCAGCCGCTTGGCGTTCATACCCCTTGCCCCCGCACCCCCTGATCTCGCGTCAAAGCAATGAACCGCGCCGCCAGCGCAATGTCCCGGGCAATTGCATGCCGGCGCGCGGCGGCTTCGGCATCCTCGCCCCATTGCTCGGCCTGGAACAACTCGTCGAGCGCGCCCAGCGCGTGCGCTTCCGCGGCGTCGAGCCGGCCGTCGGCCAGAGCCAGCCCGAGTACCAGGCTGCCGAGCGCCGGCACCGCGATGCCCAGCCCGGCCAACGCCTCCGTATCGAGTGCGGCGACCGCGAGGCGCAGTGCCCCGATGCTGTCGCGATGCTGTTTCACATGAGTGATGCCCGAACCGATGCGCAGCGGCGCATCGTAGGTCAGCGCCGCCCAGTCAAGCCACGGCTGCCAGGCGCGCGCCTGGCGCTGCACCAGGCCGTCGGGGGCCTCGGCGCGGTAGCACAGCAGGTCGGTCTCGCCGTAACGCGCGATGGCATCGACCGTCAGCGCCTGATCGACGGCGATGCGCTGCTGCGCGGTGCCGGCCAGCCGGGTCAGCGGCGTGTCGGCGAACGACATCTCGCCTCCCTTGTCACCGCCGGCGGCCTGCCATTCCGCCGCGATGGCGTGCGCCAGCGGCTCCGCACGAACGTGCAAGGCCGCCCCGCCCGGCAGGTGCATCGGCCGGCCGTCCAGCAGAACGACAAACCCCTCGTCGCCAGGTTCGGCGCGCGCGGTATCCCAGAAGCGCTTCACGTCAAATCGGTCTCCTCAATGAAACAGCTTGTTCAACAAGGCGCCGGGGTTCGGCAGCTTCGATTGCGACGGGGCGGGGACCGCTGCCTGCTGCGACGGCGCCGCCGCGGGCGCTGCCTCGCCACGCGCCAGGGCCAGAGCACTGGCGCAGGCATCGCCCGACCCGCCACCGCCGAGCTTGCCGCCCAGCAGAGCGCCGCCCACCAGTCCCAGCGGCGTCGCCGAAGTCAGCGCCGCACCCGCGATCGTCCCCGCATTGGACGTGATCGCGCCAGCGGCGTTCACCGCAACGTCCGGCGATCGCATCGGCCCGGTCACCCGCAGCGGCACCACCAGCCCGGTTCCGATAACGCGACCCTGCGGGCGCAGCGTCATGTCCAGCGTCTCGTTGCCCAGGTTCACCGTGCCGCCTCCATCCATCGTCAGCACGCCGCTGTCCAACACCAGCGGGGCGATCGTGGCCACCCCCTGCTTGGCCACCGCCCGGACGGCGAAGCAGCGCAGGTCCGTGGAGCCGCCGTGCGACAGCAGCCCCAGCAGATTGGCCTTGGCCAGCACCGTTCCCAGCAGCTTGTTCAGCAGTTCCACATCGATCGTGCCGCCTTGCATGCTGAGGCCCAGCGTACCGTCCAGCCCCGCGGCGATCGCGTGCGGCGACATGCCGGCGCCGTGCAGGTCGGCCAGTACCTCCAGCTTGCCCGTGGCATAGCCCGGCAGGCCGGCGGCGGCGAGCAGCGGCGCCACGTCCAGGCCGGGCGCGCGCAGGGTGAGGGCGACCGGCGGCGTGGATTGGCTGGCGTCGGCGCTGAGCGTGGCGGACAGGTCCCCCTCCGGCAGTACCGCACTGAACGGATCGACGGTCAGCTTGCCGTTCCGCACCACGGCATGCACCGTCAGCGCGTGGTAGTCGGAGCGTCCGCTGTGCAGGTCCTGCACCGTCAGCGCGATGTCGGCATTGGCCGCGCGCAGCAGATCGAAGGGCAGCTTCGTGGTGGGGAACAGCGGCCCGGTCGCGGCGTGTTTCGGCGGCGGCGCGGCGGTGGCGCCGGTGCTCGTCTGCACTGGCTTGCCCATCGCGGCCATCAGCCCGTTGGTGTCGATGCGGTCCGACGCCAACTTCGCGGTCAGCGCCGGCGGCTGGCTTAAAGCCACGCTGGCGTCGCCGGAAATGTCGCCGTCGGGCGTGGTCAGCTTGAAGCCGTTCAGCGTGACGTGGGTGGTGTCCGTGTCGCTCAGCCGGCCCTGGAACGCGACGGACTTCAGCGCCGGCAGCTTCGTGCCGGCCAGCGGCGACAGCGCGGACAGATCGGGCACCGAGCCTTGCAGGTTCAGCGCATAGCCGCGGCCCTGCACTGGCTGCGTCGCCGTGCCCTTCACCGTGAGTTTGGCGTCCCCGACGGTTAGCGTCAGGTCGATCGGCCAGGGCACTTTCGACGCAGGGTCCTGCAACCGCGACAGCGGCCCGATCGTGCCGTTCAGGTTGATGCCCGTGCCGTTATAGGCCCCCACCAGAGCGATCTGCGTCGAGGCGTCGGATGAAGCCGCCTTCGACGACAATCGCTGCAATGCGATGGTCGTGGTCGTGTTGGTTCGGTCATCGCGGTAAGTCAGCGTGCCGTCGGCGATCGTTACCTCGGCGATGCCGATCTGCGTCGGCTCGCCTCCGGTCGATGGGCTTGCCGGCGCGGGCTGCGCCGCGGCTGCCGGCGGCGTGGCGGCGGGTGGCGTGGCGGCGGGGGGCGTGGCGGCCGGGGGCGCGAACTCCCAGTTCGACTGGCCTTTGGCATTGGTCTCCAGGTTGATGTCCGGCTTCACCAGCGACAGGCGGTCGATCTGGATGCTGTGATGCAGCAGCGGCAGCACCGCGAGCTGCAGGTCGAGCTTCTGCAGTGTCGCCATCGTCGGGCCAGAGAAGCCGGGCGGGTTGGACAGCGCGACGTTGGAGGCCTCGACGGTTGGCTGCAGCGACAGCTTCAACCCGATCGGGCCATTAAGCATCAGGTCGCGTCCGGTCGCCTGCTTCACCGCGGCGATCACCCGCGGCTTCAGGTCGTTGGGATTGAATGTCAGCACGAACACCGTGCCGGCGCCGGCGACCAGCACGATGAGGACGGCCACAACGATCAGTCCGATGCGTAGAGCGCGACGTGGCATGCGTTGTTGCCTCCCGGTGCGTGCCGAGGATCAGGGCCCTCAGCGTCCCGCCCGCCGTGGGGCGCGCGCTGGCGGCGCGTGGAACCCCAGGGTGCGGAACGTTTCCGCCATGTGGGGAGGCAGGTCCGCCTCGACCAGCAGCGTACCCCCTGCCGGATGGGGAAACGCTATGGCGCGGGCGTGCAAATGCAAGTCATCGGACAGGCCCTCGATGGTCGCGGCGAAGGCGTTGTTCTGGTCGGGGCGGGCGTATTTCACGTCGCCCAGGATCGGTGCGCCGATCGCCACGCAGTGCACGCGCAGTTGATGTGTGCGGCCGGTGAGCGGACGCAGCTCCAGCCACGCGAGCTTCTGCCCGGCGTGGTCCAGCGTGCGGTAGTCGGTGATGGCGCGGGCGACGTCGGGGTCGCCGGGCTCGGCGATGGCGGTGCGCTCGCCGCGGGCGCCGCCGATGCGTTTCAGGGCGAGGTCGATGCGGCCTTCGGGCGGGATGGGGCGGCGCGCGGTGACCGCCCAGTAGGTCTTTTGCACGTCGCGTCCGCGGAACAGCGCCGCAAGCTTCGCCGCAACGCCGGGAGTGCGGGCGAGCAGCAGCGCGCCGGAGGTGTCGCGGTCCAGCCGGTGCACCAGGCGCGGACGATCCGGCGAGCCGAAGCGCAGCGCGTCCAGCATCGCGTCGAGGTGGTGGGTGATGCCCGGCCCGCCCTGCACTGGCAGGCCGTGCGGCTTGTTCAGCGCGATGACGTGGTCGTCGCGGTAGATCACCAGGCGTTGCAGGTCGCTGGCCACGCCGGGCTCGACGATCGGGGTGGGTTTGGCTGCTTGCGGCGCGGGGAGCGGCGGAATGCGCACGCTCTGGCCGGGGGTCAGGTGCGTTGCGGCCTCGGCGCGGTGGCCGTCGATGCGGATCTGGCCGGTGCGGCAGAGCTTCTGGATGGCGCTCTGCGGCAGCCCGGGGAAGTGGCGACGGAACCACCGATCCAGCCGGATGTCGGCTTCATCGGCGGTCACGGTGCGGCTGTTCGTGGCGGTCGGGCGATCATCCATGGCGCGGATATAACAGCGGCGACCGGGACCGGCACCAGCCGAGGCGAGGCGAGGCAAGGCGGCGCGCGGCAAAGGAGGGGAAAGGAAGGGAAGGCAATGGGAAGGGGGAGGCAAAGGCAAAGGGAAGGGAAGGCAAGGGAGGGCAAGGCAAGGCAAGGGAAGGCAAGGTTCCCCCTCCCCTTGAGGGAGGGGGTTAGGGGGAGGGGTGCG
>DASXFW010000333.1:0-9755 GCA_036489395.1 Acetobacteraceae bacterium
TCGGATTGCTCCCCACCCCACCTCGCGATGACGCAGTTACCTCTGGCTTCAGGCTTGGTCGGTAGGCCCAGGATGGACTTGCACCTTCCTGACAAGGCACGCTCACGGACGCACGATGGCGGGCCTTCGCCCGCCATGACGAAACCTGCGACAGAGCCAAATGCGAACATCCTGGCCACCGTCCATCCAACCCTTGGCGCGACGCGCACGCCGGTGCCATAAGCCCGGCGCATGCGCGTTCTCTACCACCTGCCGCTGTCGCCCTACTCCCGCAAGGTCCGTCTCGCCCTGGCAGAGAAGCGCCTGCCCGCCGACCTGCGCGCGGAGAAAGTGTGGGAGCGGCGCCCGGAATACCTGGAGCTGAACCCCGCCGGTACCGTGCCGACGCTGGTCGAGGACAACGGCCTCGCCATTCCGGACTCCGTCGTCATCTGCGAGTACCTGGAAGAAGCCTACCCCGACACCCCCCTGCTCGGCCGCACCCTGGCCGAGCGCGTCGAGGTCCGCCGCCTCGTCGCCTGGTTCGACGGCAAATTCGCCGCCGAGGTCAGCCGCAATCTGCTCGGCGAGAAGCACATGAAGCGCCTCGCCGGCCGCGGCAATCCGGACCCGGCGGCGATCCGCACCGGCTACCTCGCGCTGCGCTACCACATGCAATACCTCGGCTGGCTGGCGGAGACGCGCAAATGGCTTGCCGGCGGCGCTCTGTCGCTGGCGGATTTCGCCGCCGCCGCGCATCTGTCGGCGCTGGACTTCCTGGGCGACGTGGACTGGAACCTGTCCACGCCGGCGAAGGACTGGTACGCGCGCATCAAGTCCCGCCCCAGCTTCCGCGGCCTGCTGTCCGATCGCGTCCCCGGCACCACGCCGCCCGCGCACTATGCCGATCTGGATTTCTGAAGTGCGGCCCGTCGTTGCGAGGCGCAAGCTTCCCCCGTCCCCTCGTGGGCTTGGGCCGCGAAGCGGACCAAGGTTAGGGGGAGGGGTGGCTACAAACTCAGGCCGGCGGAAGTGCACACCCCTCCCCCTCACCTTGGTCCGCTTCGCGGCCCAAGCCCTCAAGGGGAGGGGGGAAGCTTCAGTCGCACCGTCGTGACGGACGCGCTCTCCGCCGAGCTGATCGCGGTGATGGTCGCGGTCACCGCCGGTGAGCCGCGCGTGCTGACCATCGAGGACGGGGGCGCGCTGCCGTCCGGACCGTTCGAATCCAACCACCGCTCGCTGCAGGCCGCGGTGCGTTCCTGGGTGGAGCGGCAGACCCACCACGGCCTGGGCTATATGGAGCAGCTTTATACGTTTGCGGACCGCGACCGGTCGGCGGGGGAGCGGCGGGTGTCCGTCTCCTATCTCGGGCTGACCCGCGAGGAACACGGCGCGGCCGACCGCGGCGTAGGCTGGCAGGACTGGTACCGCTATTTCCCCTGGGAGGACCGCCGCGCCGCCGTCGAAGCGGCCGCCGCCGACGCGCTGGCCGCGCCACTGCAGGCCTGGGCGGATTCGGCCTCCGACGCCATGCTGCGCTGGGAACGCCGCCGCCGCGTGGCGATCAATTTCGGCCTGGAAGGCCATTCCTGGAACGAGGAGCTGGTGCTGCAGCGCTACGAAACGCTGTGGGAAGCCGGCCTTGTGCCCGAAGCCGGCGGCAGCGCGGCGCCGGGGCAGCCTATGGCGCACGACCACCGCCGCATCCTGGCCACCGGCATCGCCCGGCTGCGCGGCAAGATCAAATACCGGCCAGTGGTGTTCGAGCTGATGCCGGCGTCCTTCACCCTCGGCCAGCTCCAGCGCACGGTGGAGGCGCTGGCCGGCCGCCGCCTGCACAAGCAGAACTTCCGACGCCTGATCGAGCAGCAGGAACTGGTCGAGGAGACCGGGGCGATGGCAACGGAAACCGGCGGCCGCCCCGCCAAACTGTTCCGATTCCACCGCGCCCTGCTGGCCGAGCGCGCGGTCGCCGGCACGAAATTGCCGCTGGCGCGCTAGAGTATTTGGGCGCCCGATCCGGAAGTCGTTCAATTTGCTGCGTTATTACAATAGCGTGCGGCGTATTTTTACTTGCTTGAAAACCTTCTCTTAAGCCGTGTGTGGTCCTCTGCGCCTCGGTTTGCACAGAGGGGGCGGCCGTGTCGGTCAGTCGCTTGGTCAATCGCAACGTCGTCGCCCAGCGCGGTCGTACGAGCATGCGCCTGGAACCTGAGCTGTGGGACGCGCTGCTGGAGATCTGTGAGCGCGAACGACAGGACGTGAGCGCGGTGGTCCAGCGTGTGGAACAAACGCGCCACGCCGGTGGGCGCACCAGCGCGGTGCGGGTGTTCGTGCTGGCATATTACCGCGCCGCGGCATCGGAGCAGGGGCACGCAAATGCCGGGCATGGCACGCTGCCGCATTCGCTGCTACCGGCGGTCAAGCGCAGCGTGGCGGCCTGATACCGACCCGACGCAGCGGCGGCTTTCGGTGTCGCTGCGGCGATGGCATACGGCGATGGCATTGCGAGTTGGCCACCGGCCTGACGTAGGTTCCCCCCTCCCCTTGAGGGAGGGGTTGGGGGAGGGGTGCGTACCTCCGCGGTCGGTGGATGTACGCACCCCTCCCCCAGCCCCTCCCTCAAGGGGAGGGGGGAACCTTGTTTCATTCAGTGCGGATCGGCCGCCGCCGGCCGGTGGTCAACTCGCAATGACACTGGACCCCGCGCCCGCCAGCCCAAGCTCCCTCATCAACGGCCAGAGGAATGCCAGGTACGGCGCCCGCCGGCCAACCGACGTACGATAGATTGGCTGGCGCACCTGCGTCGCGCTTGCCGTCCAGATCGGCCTCTGCGTTCCGTAAAACGCGAGACAGGCATCGTCCCATTCCAGACCGCAGTGGGCGACGATTCGTCGCGCCTGGTGCTCTACATCCGCTACGATGTCTTCGTATCGTACTTCCAGCATGGTCGCTGCCGGCAGTGCGCGACGCCAGTGCTCCATCAGCGCGGCATAGGCGCGGTAGTAACGGCCAAGCTCCCCAAGGTCGTAACTGTATGGCTGCCCCACCTCGAACAACAGCGCGAAGCAGGACAGACAGGTATCGATAGGGTCGCGCCGAACGTGAATGATGCGTGCGTTCGGCAATGCCAGACGAATAAGGCCAAGGTAGCTGAAATTCGCCGGCATTTTGTCGGTGATCCGCGCCGCCCACGGTGCGCCGGCACCAACCGCGGCGAGATAGCCGGCGCCCAGCCGGCGAAGCTGATCGTCCGACAAATCTGGAACGATCTCGGGGAACGGCAAACCGGAGTTCGGCACTCTCAGGGCCGCCACGCCTTGCTCCAGCTCCCTGCGCTCCCCGGCGCCAAAGACCTTCGGATGACTGGCCAGGATTTGCTCCACCAGCGTCGTGCCTGACCGCGGCATGCCGACGATGAAGACCGGAACCGGTGAAGGATCGGCGGCGCCCCGCCTGGCGTGCATCAGCTCCGGCGTGAATACGGCCTGAATCCGCGAGAGCATACCCAGCACCGCCGCCTCGTCATAGACCAGCTCGCGTCGCTTCAGCAGGTTGCCGTTCAGCAGGTGACGGAAGGCACGCTCGTGCTCGCCAAGGTCCGCGTACGCCTTGCCGAGTGCGAAATGCAGCTCCTTCTGATCCTTTGCCGGCAGCGACGGCATGTCCTGCGCCAGCTTCTCCATTGCTGCGACGCCAGGATCCCCGGCAACCGCCCGCCTTACGTAGAACAAGTGACGGTAGTACACTCCGGTCCGCGCCGAGTGATGAATCGCCTGCTGGTAGGCGTGTTGCGCTGCTTCGGCCCTGCCCTGGGCCACATAGGCGTTGCCCAGGTTGCTATGCGCCTCGGCGTAATCCGGCTTGAGGGCGATCGCGCGCTGGTACTGCGCCACCGCCTCGTCGGGCCGGTTTTGTTCCCGGAACACGTTGCCCAGATTGTTGTGCGCCTCGGCGATAGCCGGCCGGAGAGCGATAGCCCGGCCATAATGCCGCGCCGCGGCATCGAGCCTGCCCTGGCCCTGCAGGACGTTGCCCAGGTTGACGTGGACCTCGGCTGCGTCCGGGTCCAGGGCCAGAGCACGCTCGTACTGCGCGACCGCCTCGTCCGCCCTGCCCTGCTGCTCCAGCGCGCTGCCCAACCCGGCGTATGCGTCGGCATGATCCGGCTGGAGCACGATGGCACGCTCATACTGGCTCGCCGCATCGGCAAATCGGCCCTGGCGATGCAGGACATTGCCCAGATTGACGCAGAGCTCCGGCGCGTCCGGTTTGAGCGCAATCGCACGCTCATAATGTACCCGCGCGTCGCCCAGCTTGTCCTGCGCCTTGAGCACGTTGGCCAGGCTGTTGTGCGCCTGGAGGTAATTCGGTTCGATGTCGATGGCGCGCCGGTAGTGCACCGCGGCCTCGGCGAGCTTGCCCTGCCTTTGCAGCGCATTGCCCAGGTTGTTGTGGGCGTCGGCGTAATCCGGCTTCAGGACGATGGCGCGCCGGTAACGCGCGATCGCGTCGGCCAGCCTGCCCTGGCCTTGCAGCGCGTTGCCCAGGTTGGAGTGATAATCGGGAACGTCGTTCCGCAGCCTGATGGCCTTGCCGATCAGGTCGATGGCAACCGCGTGGCGGCCGGTCTGGCAGGCAACGACCCCCAGCAAATGCAGCCCGTCCGCATTCCTGGGTTCAACCGCGAGGATCTGCCGGTACAGTTGCTCCGCCGCCCCCAGGCGCCCGGCCTGGTGATGTCGAACCGCCTCTGCGAACAAAGGCTGCGCGCCAGGGGGAGAACCGGTCGCGCGACGATCGTCCCGCCGGTGCTTCGGCAGGCGAGTTTGGCCATGCGTCATTCGATCCAGCGAGCTCCTGTCCTGCGTGGGACTCCCCGGAGCCGGTTTTCGGGGGGAATTGTAACTGGAATATTTGTAACTATCAAATTTTTGGCGCGGGTATGCCCCTGGCGCCGTACCCCGCTACCCCGCCATCATCATTCCGTCACACGCAAACGGGCCGTCGTGCCGTAGGTGACACGGAATACGACCAACCTCGGGAAACCCATGACCCTGCGCACCCTGATCCGCCCCGCCACCGCCGCCCTGCTGGCCAGCCTCGCCGCCGCCGCGCCTCTGGCCGCGGCGACACCAGAGGGCGCCATCGCCCCGGCCGACCCTGCGTCCGCACCGCAGGACGCAGTGAAGACCGCGACGCCGATCAAGCACCTCGTGGTCATCTTCAACGAGAACGTGTCGTTCGATCATTACTTCGCCACCTATCCGCAGGCGACGAACCCACCCGGCGAGCCGGCCTTCACCGCCCTGCCCCACACCCCGGCCAGCGACAACCTGGTCCGCGCGCACCTGCTGACCAACAACCCGAACTTCACCAACAAGGCCAACGGGTCAGGCGCGTCGGAGCCGTTCCGGCTGGATCGCACCCAGGCGGCGACCGCCGACCAGAACCACGCCTACACCGCGGAGGAGCAGGCCTACGACCACGGGCGCGCGGATTTGTTCCCGCTGTACACCGGCAAGGGCACGCCCGGCGGCGTCGGTTCGTTCGGCACCAAGGGCCAGGTGATGGGCTACTACGACGGCAACACCGTCACCGCGATGTGGGAATGGGCGCAGCATTTCGCGATGGACGACAACGCCTATAACGGCACCTACGGCCCCTCGACGCCCGGCGCGCTGGAGGTGGTGTCCGGTCAGACCAACGGCATGAAGATCGTCGCCGCCAGCAAGAACCCGTCCACGCTGCGTGCCGTGTCGTATTACATCAGCGACGGCCAGGGCGGGCTGACGATGATCAACGACGTCGATCCAGCGTATGATCCGTGCTCCAAGCCGACCGACCAGGTGCTGATGACCGGCAAGAACATCGGCGATTTGCTGAATGCGGCCGGCATCACCTGGGGCGGCTTCATGGGCGGCTTCAACCTGGACACGAAGAACGCCAACGACACCACCGGCTGCAAACGCAGCACGCGTTCGACGGTGGTGAGCGCCAACGTCGTGGACTACATCCCGCACCACAACTGGTTCCAGTATTACACGTCCACCGCAAACCCGAAACACTTGCGGCCGAGCTCGGTCGGCGCGATCGGCTACAGCGTCGAGTCCGACGGCAAGACGCGCGATCCGGCGAACCACGAATACGGGCTGAAGGATTTCTATGATGCGGTGAAGGCCGGCAACTTCCCGTCGGTCGCCTATATCAAGATGCCCGCCTACCGGGACGGTCACGCCGGCTATTCCGATCCGCTGGACGAGCAGAATGGAACGGCGGCGCTGATCGACTTTTTGATGCGGCAGCCGGATTGGAAGAACACGGCGGTGGTCATTGGCTGGGACGATTCCGACGGCTGGTACGATCATGCGTTTGCAAAGGTCACAAACGCGTCGTTCGATCCGCAGGCGGATCAGTTGGATGGCCCCGGCAAATGCGGCACCGGCAAGCCGCTGCCGGGTGTGGACGGCAAGCCGGCGAACGGCCGTTGCGCTCCGGGCACGCGGTTGCCGTTCCTGGTGGTCTCGCCCTGGGCGAAGCCGAACTACGTCAGCCACGTGCGGGTGTCACTGGCGTCCGTGGTGCGCTTCGTCGAGGATAACTGGCTGCACGGCCAGCGGCTGGGCGGCGGCTCGTTCGACGCGAGCGCGGGTTCGATGATGGACATGTTCGACTTCCGGTCGGGTGGTAAGGACCCGGTGCTGTTGCTCGATCCCGCGACGGGAGAGCCGCAGGCGCATTGAGGACGGATGCGATCCCCTTCGTTACGCCGACGCAGGTCGGCATCCACGACTGGCTGTGCGACCCGCACCGAAGCCGTGGTTGCCGACCTGCGTCGGCATGACCGGGGCGACGACCTGCGTCGGCATGACGGGGGCGACGACCTGCGTCGGCATGACGAAGGGGGCGACGCCGCAGGGGTTCGTATCGGCCGGTCCGTCACACGGATTGGCGCTGCGGTTTTGCTCGCCGTCCTGATTGCCGGTGCCGGCGATGCCATCGCACCGGGTGCGAACCCGCACCCGGTGCATCTGGTGCGTCCGGCCGCGGCGCCGTTCTCGGCCATGGCGCAGCTCGGTCACCTGGTGTTCTTCGACAAAACGCTGTCGGCATCAGGCAAGCTGGCGTGTGCGTCATGCCACGATCCCGCCGACCGCTACGGACCGCCGAACGGCCTTGCCGCCATGCTCGGCGGCCCAACGCTGAAAAGCCAGGGCGTACGCGCCGCGCCCTCGCTGATGTATCTGGAACGCCAGCCGAATTTCAGCATCGGTCCGGACAATGAGGAAACCGAGACGGTCAGCCTGACCCAGATGGCCGCGCTCGGCCAGGACGCCCCGCGCGCGCAGAAGACCGCACAGACCACGGCGCAGACTGCCGTGAACATGGTGCCGCAAGGCGGCTTGTTCTGGGACGGCCGCGCCGACACGCTGCAAGCCCAGGCGCTGTATCCGCTGCTGAGCCCATTTGAAATGGACGGCGGCAGCGTCGATGCGGTCGCCGCGAAACTGCAACGCGCGCCGTACGCGTCCCGCATGGTGCAGTTGTTCGGCTCGGCAGTGTTCCGCGAGCCGCACCTCGCGGTGGCGGAAGCCATGTTCGCGGTCGCGCGCTATCAGATCGAGGACCCGCACTTCCACCCCTACACCAGCAAGTTCGACTACTGGCTGGAGGGCAAGGTGCGCTTCACTCCGGCCGAACTGCGCGGTTATCACTTGTACAATGACCCGGCGAAGGCGGATTGCGGCGGCTGTCATTTGGACAAGCCGACATCGGACGGCTTTCCGCCGATGTTCACCGACTATCAGTACGAAGCGCTCGGCGCGCCGCGGAATCCGGCGCTGTCGGCAAACCGCGATCCCGCCTATTTCGATGCCGGCATCTGCGGACCGTATCGGACGGACATGCGGACCGAGACGCAGTATTGCGGCATGTTCCTCACGCCGACGTTGCGGAACGTCGCGACGCGGCACGTGTTCTTCCACAACGGCGTATTCCACACGTTGCAGGAAGTCATGGATTTCTACAATTTCCGCGATACCGACCCACAGCGGATCTATCCGCGCGCGGCGGATGGGAACGTCGAGAAGTTCAACGACATCCCGTCGCGGTATCGCGCCAACGTGGACGTGACCGACCCACCGTTCAACCGCACGCTGGGCGAGAATCCGGCGATGACCCCGCAGGACGAAGCGGACATCATCGCGTTTCTGCAGACGCTGACGGATGGGTACCACCCGGCATTGCGAGACCCGTAGGTGCCCCCCTCCCCTTGAGGGAGGGGTTGGGGGAGGGGCGCGTACATCCGCGGTCGGTGGACGTACGCACCCCTCCCCCAACCCCTCCCTCAAGGGGAGGGGGGAACCTTGTTTCTTGCCTCGCAATGACAGAGGGCCGGGCGTTCACCCCAGGACGATCGGCCGCACGAACTCCAGCAGGTTCCCGCCACGGAACAAATGCGCGGGAATCCGGGCCCCCGCCGCCGCTTCCATATCGGTCGGCTGGTCGCCGATCATCACGCAGCGCGCCGGATCGAGTTCCCACGCGCGAATGAGGTCCAGCAGCATGCCAGGTGCCGGCTTGCGCCAGTCATGCGCGCGGCGATACGCCTCCACTGCGGCTTCCTCATGATACGGGCAATATCGATAGTCATCGATCGTGCCGCCGGCAGCGCGCGCCTCGCCGGCGATCCACGCCATCAGGTCGCGCACCGCCGTTTCATCGTAATGCCCGCGCGCCACGCCGGACTGGTTGGTGACGACGAACACATGCCAGCCCGCCTCGGTCGCAAAACGCACTGCCTCGAGCGCGCCCGGCATCCATTCGAAGCGCTCGCGGGTGCCGACATGGCCGTGATCGACGTTCAGCACACCGTCACGGTCAAGAAACAATGCGCGCCGGTGGAGCAGCGCGGGGATTTCCGTTTGCGCGCGGGCGAAATCCTCCGGCACGCCGATGTCGCGGAAATAGCCGCCGCCCAGCGTGCCGCGCAGCGCGCCGTCCGCCGCCAGGCGCGGCATGACATCGGCTTCCAGCGAGCACTGCGGTGCCAGCGCGCCGATCAGATCGCGGCGGAATACGTAGATGCCGCCGTTGATGATGCCGCCGATGCCGGGCGGCGGGCGCTCGCGGAAGCCGGCGATGCGGTCGCCTTCCAGCACGACGACACCGAAGCGCGATGCATCCTCGAGCTGCCGCAGCACGATGCGGCCGACGACCGACGCATCGTCCTGTGCCGCCGCCGCCAGCAGGTTGGCAAAATTGCAGTCAAGTAACGAGTCGCCGTTACACAGCAGGAACCGCTCCTGCAGCCGGTCGCGCGCGTGGAACACGGCACCGCCGGTGCCGGCGCGGACCGGCTCCTCGGAGATCGCAATGCGCGCCTCGCCTGGCAGCAGCGTGGCGATCGACGCGACCGCCTTCTCGACCTCCGCCGACAGGTGGCCGGTCAGCAGCAGGAAATCGGTCACGCCGAACCGCACGAATTCGCGCATCAGCCAGGCGAGGAACGGCCGGTCGCCACACCGCAGGAGCGGCTTCGGCGTGCTCGTGGTCAGCGCGCCGAGCCGCGTGCCAAGGCCGCCGACCAGGATGGCGCACTGGGAGATCGTGGCCTGGGTCATGGCCTGTCCATTGTCATTGCGAGCGAAGCGAAGCAATCCCGTGCGAGCCGTGGCGACGAAGCGACCTTGCGAACGAGATTGCTTCGCTTCGCTAACAAGAGACTCAAGGTTCCCCCCTCCCCTTGAGGGAGGGGTTGGGGGAGGGGTGCG
>DASXFW010000366.1:0-6807 GCA_036489395.1 Acetobacteraceae bacterium
AAGGGGAGGGGAGACGTTGTTTCTTGTTAGGCCGCAAGGCCGAAGCAATCTCCCGCGGGAGATTGCTTCGGCCTTGCGGCCTCGCAATGACAGCAGCGCTCACCGGGCATTTCCCCCGACCGGCAGTGCGATAGTGCCCGGCACGATCCCGGGCGACAGGCCGGGGAATTGGTCTTGCAGTGGTGCGGCCGGCTCGGCCCAGCCACCGCCGAGCGCTTTATACAAGCTGAGCAGCGCCTGCACACGCGCCAAACGCACCTGCGCGAGCGTGTCCTCGGCCGTGAACAGCGTCGCCTCGGCGGTCAGCACGGTGGTGATATCGACAGTGCCGGCCTGCATCTGCGCGCGCGCGATATCCGCCGCACGCTGCGCCGCCGCCACGGCCGTGCGCTCCAGCGCCTCCTGCTCGGTGGTGTAGCGCCAGGCGATCAGTGCGTTCTCAACGTCGGTGAACGCCTGCACCACAGCCTTACGATAATCTGCGAGCAACTCCGCCTGGCGGCCTTTGGCTTGTTCCAACTGCCCGCGCAGCGTGCCGCCATCGAACAGCGGTTGGGTGAGGCCGGCGGCCAGATTGGCCAGGAAGCCGCCTGGGCCGAATAACGTCGCCAGCGCGGTGTTTTCGAACCCTGCCGAGCCGGTGAGCTGCACCTGCGGGAAGAAAGCCGCCCGCGCCACCTTCACGTCGAAACTCGCCGCGATGAGTTGCGCCTCGGCGCTGGCGACGTCGGGGCGTCGTTCCAGCAGCGCCGACGGCAGACCTGGTGCCACCGGCGGCAGGGCCAGCATGTTCTGCGTACCGGGCCGCACGGCGATCGCCTCCGGCGGACGGCCGACCAGGATGCCCAGCCCGACAATCTGCTGCTCCATCTGGTTGACGAAACTGGGGATGGTCGCGCGCTCCCCGGTGACCAGCGCCTCCTGCTGCGCCACGTCCAGGGCGGAGGCGGTGCCGGCCTCCAGCCGACCGCGGATGACATCCAGCACTTGCTGCGCGTCGGCGACGTTTTGCTGCGCCACGGCCAGCCGATCGGCGAAGGCCAGCGCGTTGAACCAGGTCGTCGCGACGTTGGTCACGACCGTCAGTGCGACGGTCTGCTGGTCGAAGCGGCTGAACATCGCATTGGCGACCGCGGCCTGTCGGGTGGCGCGCGCCTTCCCCCAGAAGTCCACCTCGTAGGCGGCGTTCAGGCCCGCGGTGTAGTCGTGCAGATCGATGCTCGCCGCGCCACGGCCGCGACTGCTGTTGGCCAGGCTGATCTGCTCCCAGCTTGCGTTGGCGTTGGCGCCGAGGCTCGGCAGCAGCCCCGCACCGGCGATGCGAACCTGCGCGTCGGCCTGCCGCACGCGGGCGACCGCGGCGGCGATGTCGAAATTATGCTGCCGCGCTGCGTCGATCAGCGAGTCGAGATCGGGCGAGCGGAAGCCGCGCCACCAATCGGCCGATGGCCACGCGGTCGCGGCAGCCGGCGGCGCGGTGCGGTAGGTGGCGGGGATTTCCAGGTCCGGGCGGTGAAAATCCGGGCCGAGGTCGCAGGCCGACAGCAGCAGCACCGCGATACCGCCGATCAATGCGCCGGCGTAGCGGACTTGCTGCCAGATCGACACGATGCTCCCCCCGCCGCCCTCTAGCATGAAACGCCGAAGCTGGCCCATGCTGGATGTGCCGGCAGCGTGTAATACCGGGTGTCGTAAATGGTGACCGTATTGTGCTGAATGCAGTGTCATTGCGAGGCCGCTTGGCCGAAGCAATCCCCTGCCTGACGAGCCGAGGAACGCTCGTCAGGCAGGGGATTGCTTCGCCGCTTCGCGCCTCGCAATGACACTGTTGGGATGGCGCGCGAGTCAATCATTGCGACACCCAGTATAACCGATTCATGTCCGAGGAGACGGGAATGAAGGAAACGTCGCGTCAGATGACCCCGCGCATCGCCGACATCGAACGGGTGATGGATGGGGCGGACATGCGGGCCTCGATCCTGACGCTGGCCGCCGGGGAGTGCGTGCCCTGGCACTATCACTCCAGCATCACCGATTCATTCGTCTGCCTGGAAGGGCCGATGGTGGTGGAGACTCGCGCGCCGCGGGCGCATCACGTGCTGCGGCCGGGCGAGCGCTGCAGCGTGCCGCC
Organism: Acetobacteraceae bacterium; assembly: GCA_036489395.1. GTDB lineage: Bacteria > Pseudomonadota > Alphaproteobacteria > Acetobacterales > Acetobacteraceae > JASHVB01. Next base: position 2,132 of record DASXFW010000366.1, read on the forward strand.
GAAGACCGCACACTACGTGCATGGCGAGGCGGATGGGGCATGCAAGTTCATGGTGCTGCAGGGTGTCGGCGAGTACGACAATGTCCTGGTTGGTGGGTAGGCGCTCGGGTCGTCCTTGTCATTGCGCGTTGGCCATCGGCCACCGCGGATGAAACGGCGTTTTTCTGTCATTGCGAGGCCGCTTGGCCGAAGCAATCTCCCGCGGGAGATTGCTTCGGCCACGCGGCCTCGCAATGACAGAAGGGGGGGCGGCTTGCGCATCCACAATGGGGGGTCGTGGTCCTTCGCGTCAGATCGCCACGCGCACCCCGAGTTCCACCACCCGATCCGACGGAATGCGGAAGAACTCCGTGGCCGGCACCGCGTTCCGCGCCATGAGCAGGAACAACCAGGTCCGCCACCACGCCATCTTCGGCACCATCGACGGCACCAGCACTTCGCGCCCGAGGAAATAGCTCGCCTGCATCGGGTCGAACTTGATCGTGCCGTTCAGGTCCTCCAGCGCGCGCGGGATGTTCGGGCTTTCCATGAAGCCATAGCGCAGGATCACCCGGTGCACGCCCGGCGCCAGTTCGGATACCTCGGAGCGCCGTTCGGCTGACACCTCCGGCTCATCCACCGTCTGCACCGTCACGAACAAGACGCGCTCGTGCAGCACCTTGTTGTGCTTCAGATTGTGCAGCAGCGATGTCGGCACGTAGTCCGGCTGGCCGGTCAGGAACACCGCCAGCCCCGGCACCCGGATGGTGCGCGACTGCGGCAGCCGGGCCAGGAACGGGGCCAGCGGCATGCTATCCTGCTGCCAGCGGGCAAGCAGCAGATCGCGTCCCCGCTTCCACGAGGTCATCACGCCGATCAGCGCGAAGCCCATCGCCAGCGGCACCCAGCCGCCCTCCACCACCTTCAGCGTATTGGCGGCGAAGAACGTGCTGTCGATCAGGAAGAAGAACCCGAACACCGAGATCGCCGCGGTGCGCGACCAATGGAACTGCCGGCGGAACACCACCATCGCCAGCATCGCGGTGCACAGGAACGTGCCGGTCACCGCGATGCCGTAGGCCGAGGCCAGGTTGTCGCTGGTCTTGAACGCCAGAACCAGGATCAGCACGCCCACCGCCAGGAAGGTGTTGACCTGAGGGACGTAGATCTGCCCCTCCTCCGTCGTGGACGTGTGGCGCACCGTCATGCGCGGCAGGAAGCCAAGCTGCATGCATTGGCGCGCCACCGAATACGCACCTGATATCACCGCCTGGCTGGCGATCACCGTCGCGGCGGTGGCGAGCACCACCAGCGGCAGGCGGAACCAGACCGGACCAAGCTGGAAGAACGGATTGTTCAGCGCCTCCGGGTGGCTGATCATCAGCCCGCCCTGGCCGAAATAGTTCAGCACCAGGCAGGGCAGGACGAAGAACGTCCAGGTCACGCGGATCGGGTGTGCGCCGAAATGGCCCATGTCGGCATACAGCGCCTCGGCCCCGGTGACGCACAGCACCACCGCACCCAGCACGAGGAACGCCAGCGCCTTGTACTTGATGCACAGCGCGACGGCATACGTGGGCGACAGCGCCAGCAGCACGAACGGATGCGCGACGACCTCCACCAGGCCCAGCAGGCCGATCACCACGAACCATACGGCCATGACCGGCCCGAACACCCGCCCGACGCTATGCGTGCCGCGATACTGGAAGGCGAACAATATGGCGATGATGACGACGCTGATCGGCAGGACGACGTCTTTCAGGCCGGGTGCCGACACCTCCAGGCCCTCGACCGCCGACAGGACGGAGATCGCCGGGGTGATGATACCGTCGCCAAAGAACAGGCAGGCGCCGGCGATGCCGACCAGCACCACGGCGCGCCGCATGCCGGCGCCGACCGACACGCGCTGCGCCAGCGCCATCAGCGCGAGAATGCCGCCTTCGCCGCGGTTGTCGGCGCGCATCACCAGCGTGACGTATTTCACCGTGACGATCAGCACGAGCGACCAGAAGATCAGCGACAGGATGCCGAGGATCTCGACGTTGGTGATGCCCGTCGGCGGGAAGAACTGCAGGCTGGCCTTGAACGCGTACAGCGGGCTGGTGCCGATGTCGCCGTACACGACGCCCAGCACGCCGAGCAATACGCCCACTTCCGGCGCGCGCTTGCGCACACCCCCCACGGTGGCAGCGGTGCTCACCGGCAGCCTCCGGCCGAGGGGCACGCCATGACACTCATGCGGAGTGGCCCGCGGGACATAGGGTCGGAGTCGCCTCTGATGCGGTCACCTGTGGGTCAGGCTGGCCCGCTCGCCGGGCGGCGGACGCATACGCTGCCGGCCTGCCGGATACAAGCAACGGAACGCTCACGCCTTCGGTTCCCTCAATGTGCCATCAGCACGGGCAGCGGCGCGCGTTCCAGCACGGCGCGGGTGAAGCCGCCGAACACCGCCTCCCGCAGGCGGCCGTGGCCGTAGCAGCCCATGGCCAGCAGCGTGCTGCCGGCGGCGACGGCGGCGCGCAGCAGCACCTCGACCGGCGGCCGGCCGTCACGTTTCAGCGCCTGGACGCTGGTCTTGGGGTTGCTCCAGCGCAGCGCGCGGAGCACCCGGCGGTCGGAGCGGTCGCCCGACCCCGGTTCCTCCTGCACGGTGAAGACGATCACCCGGCGGGCGACGCGGATAAAGGGCAGCGCCGCCCAGACGGCGGAGCCGGCATCCGGCGTGTCCTTCCAGGCGATCGCGACGGTGTCGGCCAGCGGTCCCGGCGGTTTGTCCGACGCGATCAGCACCGGGCGGCCGGTTGCCATCAGCACCGTCTCCAGCACGTCCAACGCCACGGAGCGGCCTTCCGCGCGACGACCCATCACGATCAGGTCGGCGGCCCGGCCATGTGCGGCGAGCCACGCGGGCTGCGAACCCACCTCGGTCAGCCATTCCGCCGAGATGCCCTGGACAGCGGACGGCGCTTCCACCAGCGGAATACCCTGCTGGTCGCAGAACGCCCGCCATGCCGCCGCGGCCGCATGTTCCTGGGCGTCGGCGGTTTCTTCCATGGCCGCCAGGGCGGCGTCGGGCCGCGTGCCGAGGCCCATGTCGGCGGCGCCGAGTGAGGCGATGTGGTGATGCACGTCCGGCCGTACATGCAGGAAGGCGAGGTGTGCGCCGAACAAGCGGGCCGCTTCCAGGGCGGCGCCGAACACCGGCGCGTCGTCCGGACTGCCGGTGGCCGGCAGCAGGATGAACCTGGGCATCGGTTGCCTTTTGTTACACGCGGCGCCGGCGATCCTCGCGGAACCAAAACCACGCGACTATGCGCGCATCGTGCGGTTCCTGCGTTGATTCAAGTCAAATGCAAACCTGTCCTGCCATGACCGGGCCTTCCCCCGCCTGAGCGCAACAGCGACAATGCCCGCATGCCCGAGCCGAGCGCTCTTTCCTCCTCCCGCCCCATCCGTGTGCCCACGGCTACCAGCAGCCTCACCCGTCTGACCGCGGTCATCGTCGCCTGCGCCTTGTTCATGCAGAACCTGGACTCGACGGTAATCGCCACCGCGTTGCCGACCATGGCGCACGCCTTCGGCATCCAGCCGGTGCGCATGAACGTGACGCTGACGTCCTACCTGCTGTCGCTCGCCGTGTTCATTCCCGCCAGCGGCTGGATCGCCGACCGCTTCGGCACGCGCACCGTGTTCCGCGCCGCCATCGCGGTGTTCACCGTCGGCTCGATCCTGTGCGGCCAGGCCGACTCGCTGGGCTTCCTGGTCGCCGCGCGCGTGCTGCAAGGCATCGGCGGCGCCATGATGGTGCCGGTCGGGCGGCTCATCGTCGTGCGCAGCGTTGACAAGCGCGACCTCGTCAAAGCCATCGCCACCATTACGTGGCCCGCCATTGCCGCGCCCGTGATCGGGCCGCCCATCGGCGGATTCATCACGACGTATGCGTCGTGGCGCTGGATCTTCCTGCTCAATGTGCCGTTCGGCATCGCGGCGCTGGTCGCGACGATGCTGATGGTTCGCAACGCCCGTTCAACCGAGCGCAGCCCGCTCGATATCGTCGGTTTCGTACTGAGCGGCGCGACTCTCACGTGCATCTTGTACGGCACCGAACTCGCGAGCCAACAGGGCAAGAGCATCGCGCTGGCCGCCGGGTATGTGGTCGCCGGCATCGTGCTCGGTGTCGTCGCGGTCCGCCACGCGGCGCGGCATAAGCACCCGTTGCTCGACTACACGACGCTGCGCGTGCCGACTTTCTCGGTCACCGTGATCACCGGGTCGATCACTCGGATCGGCATCGGCGCGATGCCCTACCTGCTGCCGCTGCTGTTCCAGATCGGCTTCGGGATGACTGCGTTTCGCTCCGGGCTGCTGCTGCTCGTCAGCGCGCTTGGCGCCCTTGGAATGAAAGCGCTGACCACGCCTACCTTCCGGCGCTACGGCTTTCGCACGACCGCGATCGTCGCCGTGGCGATCGGCGGCATAGCGATCGTCGCCTGGGGATGGCTCAGCCCACAAACATCGCTCGCTGTGGTGCTGCTGGTGTTATTCGTCTACGGCGCCACTCGGTCGATGCAGTTCTCGTTGCTCGCCACGCTCGCCTACGCCGACATCCCGCCGATGCAGCTGAACAGCGCAAATACGCTATGGAACGCCGCCCAGCAGATGACGCTCGGCATGGGAATCGCATTCGGTGCGCTGTC
>DASXFW010000405.1:0-12740 GCA_036489395.1 Acetobacteraceae bacterium
CACGCCTTCCTCCGCTGCGGCACTGCAAGACGTGGATGCCGACCGGAGCCTGCCACCGGGCACTTGACCCGGTGGTCGGCATGACGGGGCAAAGGCCGGTGCCTCGCTCAACCGATTCGATTATTCGTCAACAGTGCCTTAGTGTTGAGTTAACCGCCCCAAATCATGGCCGGGCCACGATGTGGGGGGCGGCGGCGTGCGCCCCTACGCTCCCGCCAGCAGCTTGTGCAGCGCCGCGGCGTCCGATGCGCGGCGCAGTTGCTGCACGAACGCCTCATCGCGCAACGGCCGGGACAAGGCTGCCAGCGTTGCCAGGTGCTGCGCGCCGGACGCCTCCGGCGTCAGCAGCAGGATCGCCAGATCGACCGGCTTGCCGTCGATCGCCTCATAATCGATCGGCCGCTGCAACCGCGCGCACAGGGCGAAGAACTTCGTCAGGCCCTCCATCCGAGCATGCGGCAGCGCAAACCCCTTACCCAATCCGGTCGATCCCAGTTGCTCGCGCGCTTGCAACGCCCTCAGGATCACCGGCTGTTCCAGCGCAACCGCCGGCGAGGCGCGACGCGCCAGTTCGGCCAGCAACTGCGCCTTGTCGGCAACGCGCAGTCCCACCACCACCTGGTCCGGCCCGATCAGTTCAGCGATCGGCATGCGACGGCTCCCGTTCCATGCCCATGCCTCAGTCCGGTGCCCGCATCCGATAGCCCACGCCGGTCTCCGTCAGGATGTAATGCGGCCGTTCGGTATCCTCTTCGATCTTCTGCCGCAATGCCCGAATATAGATGCGCAGGTATTGCACATCGGTGTTCGGGCCCCACACCTCACGCAGGATGTGGTTGTGCGTCAGCACCTTCCCCGCATTCGCCACCAGCAGCCGCAGCAGATCGTATTCGCGCGGCGAGAACTTCACGTCCTGCCCGCGCACCGTGACGATGCGGCGCACCAGGTCCATTGTCAGGTCGCCGGTGCGGAAGATCGGGTGCTCGCCCTGCTGCTGCAGCCGATGCCGCTGCGCCGCACGAATGCGCGCCTGCAATTCGTCCATGCCGAACGGCTTGGTGACGTAATCGTCGGCGCCCAGGTCGAGCGCATCGACTTTCGCCTTCTCATCCTCCCGGCTGGACAGCACGATGATCGGCAAGGTCGCACCGCTGCCGCGCAACTGGCGTATCACCTCCAGCCCATCGATATCAGGCAGCCCAAGATCCAGCACGACAAGATCGGCGGCCTTGCGGCGCACCTGGTCCAGTGCCGCCTGTCCGGTGGCCGCTTCCAGGACCACGTAGCCCTGGCTGGACAGTCCGGCGCGCAGGAAGCGCAGGATCGCCGGTTCGTCATCCACCACCAGCACGCGCAGCGGTCCGGCGTTCATGCCGTTGGTTCCAGGACGCGATCGGCGTTAGCGGGAACCGGCAGCGCGATGGTGAACGCCGCGCCCTTGCGATCGCGCCGATTGGCGGCCGTCAGCGTCCCCCCCATCGCCTCAATAAACCCCCGGCTTATCGCCAGCCCCAACCCTGTTCCTGCCCGCCGGCGATCGGTGCCGCCAGCGCGGTAGAACTTATCGAAGATGCGATCCAGCTCCGCCGGCGGAATGCCGTCGCCTTCGTCCAGCACTTGCAGGAAGACGCGGCCGTCCTCGCGCCACGCGGTGATGGTGATGCGCGTGCCCGATGGCGCGTACTTCGCCGCATTGTCCAACAGATTGAACAAGGCTTGCTCGAACAACACCTCATCCAGTTCAAGCAACGGCAGGTTCGGCTGAAGTTTCATCTCCACTGCGTGGCCATTCAGAATCTTCGACGCACGGCGCAGCGTCGCACCCACCACGTCGGACAGTTCGATCGGCGAGGTGCGCAGCGGCAGCGGACCGGATTCCAGCCGCGTCATGTCCAGCATGTTGCCGATGAAACGATTGAGCCGCTCGGCTTCCTCCTGGATCGTACGGGCCAGCGAGTCGCGCGTTGCGGAATCCATCGCACCGGACAGGCTGGTCGCGGACCCCAGGATAGACGCGAGCGGCGTGCGCAGATCGTGCGAGATCGAGGTCAGCAGCGCGGAACGCAGCCGGTCGGTCTCCACCGCCAGCCGTGCGCGATCCACCGCGGCGACCAGGTTCACGCGCTCGATCGCCAGCGCTGCCTGGTCCGCGAGCGCATCGAGCAAGCGCTGCTGGTCTGGGATCAGCATCGCGCCGGGCTCGTCGCGATCGATGCCGATCACGCCGACCGCACCGCGCCCGGTCTGCATCGGCAGGAACAAGCGCTTCGCGCCGGGCAGCGTATCGGCGCCGCGGCCGGCGGGGTGGTTCTTCTCCCAGGTCCATTTCGCTGCGGCAATGTCGGCGTCGTCCAGCGTATCCTCGGGCGGGAACCCGGCGCGCACCGTGAGCGTGCCGTCTTCCGGGAGCAGCAGCACCACGTGGACCTTCAACATCAGCGCGATCTGGTGCGCGGTTGCCCACAGCAGATCGTCGAGATTGGTGGCGACCGCGAGCTTGCGGGAGAACATGTATAATTCTTCGGTGGTACGGGCGCGCGACCGCGCGGTGATCGCCTGGGCACGCACGCGTGCGGTGAGATTGCTGGTGATGACCGCGGCGAGGCCAAAAAAGAACAGAGTGACGACGTTTTCCGGGTCGGCGATGGTGAAGGTGTAGAGCGGCGGCAGGAAGAAAAAGTTGTAAGCCAGCACGCTGATCAGGCAGGCGAACAGCGACGGCAGCAGTCCCCAGGTCACGGCACTGACCAGCACCGCCGTCAGGAATGTCAGCGCGATGCTGGCCACGCCGAGCATGTCACGCAACAGCAGTCCCACTCCGAGTGCCACGGCGACGCAGGCGAGGCTGCCGATCCAAGGGCTGCTGTTCCAGGTTCGCGTGGTTTGCTCTGCCGGCGTTGTCGCGGATGCTTCCTTCGGCGCGGATTCCTCGGGAAGTTGCGTCACCACCTGCACGATGGCGCCGCCGACTTTGCGAATAAGCTGCTGCGCCACCGAGCCGTGCAGCAGATCGCGCCAGCGCGCGCGAGGTGTCTGCACCAGGATGATCTGCGTCACGTTGTTGGTGCGCGCGTAGTCGGCAACGGTATCGGCCACGTCCTGGCCAGGCAGCGTCACCGTTTCGCCGCCGAGACGCTGGGCCAGGCGCAAAGCTTCGGCGACGTGGTTGCGCTCGGCCTCGGTCATGCGCAGGTTGCGCGCGGTTTCGACGTGCAGCGCGGTCCAGGGTGCCTTGAGCTGGTCAGCGACGCGGCGCGCGTGCCGCACCACGGCGATACTTTCGGGATCGCCGCTGATGCAGACCAGCACACGCTCCCCGGCCGCCCACGGACCTTTGATCGCGTGTGCCTGCATGTAATGCAGCATCTGCGCATCGACCCGCTGGGCGGTGCGGCGCAGTGCGAGCTCGCGCAGGGCGGTCAGGTTGCCCGGCGAGAAATAGTGGCGGATGGCGCGCTCGGCCTGGTGCGGCACATAGACCTTGCCGTCCTTCAGGCGTTGGACGAGGTCTTCCGGGGTCAGATCGACCAGCTCGATTTCGTCGGCACGATCGACGATGGAGTCGGGTACGGTCTCGCGCACGCGGATGCGGGTGATCTTGGCGACGACGTCGTTCAGGCTTTCGACGTGCTGAATGTTGAGGGTGCTGTAAACGTCGATGCCGGCCGCGAGAAGTTCTTCGACATCGAGGTAACGTTTGGGATGGCGGCTGCCGGGGGCATTGGAATGGGCGAGCTCATCGACCAGGACAAGCTGCGGGTGACGCGCGAGCACCGCGTCGATGTCCATCTCCTGCAAGGTGCGGCTGCGATAGTCGATATGGCGGCGGGGGATGGTTTCGAGGCCGTCGAGCAGCGCCTCGGTTTCCTTGCGGCCGTGGGTTTCGACGACGCCGATGACCACGTCGGTGCCCTCGCCGCGCTTTTGCCGTGCGGCGGACAGCATTTCGTAGGTCTTGCCGACGCCCGGCGCGGCACCCAGGAACAACTTCAGCCGGCCACGGGTTTCCTGTTGCGCTGCCTGCAGCAGTGCGTCGGGGGAAGGACGACCTTCGCGTAAGCCGGGGTCGGACATGGGGGTACTTTAACCTAACCTCTCCCCTTGCGGGAGAGGTCGATGGTGCGAAGCACCGAGGGTGAGGGGCGAAACGCACGGATGTTTCGTGCGTTGACCCCTCACCCTCGACGCTTCGCGTCTCGACCTCTCCCGCAAGGGGAGAGGTGTTTGCTTCACTTCATCGCGTCCAGCGCCAGGTTCAGCTTCAGCACATTCGCGTGCGGCTCGCCGATGATGCCGAATAAGCGGCCGGTGATGTGGTCCTCCACCAGGTCGTGTACCTGCGCCTCCGGCAATCCGCGCGCCTTTGCCACACGCGGCACCTGGAACAACGCGCCGGCCGGGGTGACGTCCGGGTCAAGCCCGCTGGCGGAGGTGGTCACCAGGTCGGACGGAATCGGCGTGCCGGGATTCTGCTTCGCCAGCGTCCCAGCGTCGCCCTTCACCCGATCGACCAGCGCCTTCGATGTCGGGCCGAGGTTCGACGCGGCCGAGTTGTCCGCGGCGTACGGCACGGTGATCGTCTTGGTCGCGTCCTTCGGATCCGGCTCGGTCGTCGCCGACGGACGGGAGTGGAAGTACTTATCGGACGCAAAGTTCTGCCCGATCAGCTCGGAGCCGATCACCTTGCCGTCCTTGGCGATCAGGCTGCCGTTGGCCTGGTAGGGGAACACGAGTTGGGCGATGCCGGTCATGCCGAGCGGATAGACAAGGCCGGTGATGATGGTCATCACGACGATCATCATAATGGCGGGGCGAATGTGTTTCATGTTCCTATGTCCTCAGGCGAGGCCCATTGCGGTGACGAGCATATCGATCAGCTTGATGCCCACGAACGGCACGACGATGCCGCCGAGGCCATACAGCAGCAGGTTGCGGCGCAGGATCGCCGCGGCACCGATCGGCCGGTAGGCGACGCCGCGCAGCGCCAGCGGGATCAGCGCAACGATGATCAGCGCGTTGAAGATGATCGCCGACAGGATGGCGCTTTGCGAGTTGTGCAGGCGCATCACGTTCAACGCCTGAAGCTGCGGATAGAAGGCGACGAACATCGCCGGGATCATGGCGAAGTACTTCGCCACGTCGTTGGCGATGCTGAACGTGGTCAGCGCGCCGCGCGTCATCAGCAACTGCTTGCCGATTTCGACGATCTCGATCAGCTTCGTGGGATCGCTGTCCAGATCGACCATGTTGCCGGCTTCGCGCGCCGCCATGGTGCCGGTGTTCATCGCCACGCCGACATCGGCCTGCGCCAGAGCGGGCGCGTCGTTGGTGCCGTCGCCGCACATCGCCACCAGCTTGCCCTGCGCTTGCTCGTCGCGGATCAGCTTCAGCTTGGTCTCCGGCGTCGCCTGGGCGAGGAAGTCATCGACGCCGGACTCGGCGGCGATCGCTGCTGCGGTCAGCGGGTTGTCGCCGGTGATCATCACGGTACGGATGCCCATGCGGCGCAGCTCGCTGAAGCGTTCCCGAATGCCACCCTTGACGATGTCCTTCAGGTAGATGACGCCGAGCAGACGGCCGTCCTTCGCCACCGCGAGCGGCGTGCCGCCGGCCTTGGCGATTTCCTCGGACTTCGCGGTGAGCTCTCGCACGGCTGTGTCGGTTACGGTGGGGCGCACCGCGGCTACGACACCGCCATTGCCGTTCGTGCCGTTGCCGAAGTTGCGGGCCCAGGCCAGCACCGCATCCACTGCGCCCTTGCGGATGGATGAGCCTTCGAAGTCGATGCCGGATAGCCGCGTCTGCGCAGAGAAGGCGATGAAGTGCGCACCCATCGGCGCCATTTCGCGGCCACGGATGTTATACTTCTCCTTTGCCAGCACGACGATGGAGCGGCCTTCCGGTGTCTCGTCGGGCAGCGAAGCAAGCTGTGCCGCATCGGCGAGTTCGTTCTCGGTCACGCCCATGACGGGGAAGAACTCGGTCGCCTGACGATTGCCGAGCGTGATCGTGCCGGTCTTGTCGAGCAGCAGCGTATCGACATCGCCGGCGGCTTCCACCGCGCGGCCTGACATCGCCAGCACGTTGAAGCGCACGAGGCGATCCATGCCGGCGATGCCGATGGCGGAGAGCAGCGCGCCGATCGTGGTGGGGATCAGCGCGACGAACAATGCCACCAGCAGCACTACGGACACGCTGCCGCCGGCGTAGGTCGCGAAGCTGGGAATGGTGGCGACGGCGATGACGAAGATGATGGTCAGGCCGGCGAGCAGGATGTTGAGTGCGATCTCGTTCGGGGTCTTTTGCCGCTCGGCGCCTTCAACAAGTGCGATCATGCGATCGAGAAACGTAGAACCCTGCGCCGCGGTGATGCGCACCTTGATCCAGTCCGACAGCACGCGGGTGCCGCCGGTGACGGCTGAACGGTCGCCGCCGGATTCGCGGATGACGGGCGCTGATTCGCCTGTTATCGCCGACTCGTCCACCGAGGCGATGCCTTCGACCACGTCGCCGTCGCTGGGGATCAGGTCGCCGGCTTCTACCAGCACGGTGTCGCCCTGCTTCAGCATCGGCGCGGCGACGGTTTCGTAATTCGTGCCGGTGGCGGCGGTGAGGCGCTTGGCCACCGTTTCCGTGCGCGCCTTGCGCAAGGTTGCCGCCTGCGCCTTGCCGCGGCCTTCCGCCACGGCCTCGGCGAAGTTGGCGAACACCACCGTCAGCCACAGCCAGATGATGATCTGGAAAGTGAAGCCGAGATGTCCGCCGCCGCCGGTCACCAGCTCGCGCACGAAGATGACGGTGGTGAGCGTGGCGACGACCTCGACCACGAACATCACAGGGTTCTTGATCATTGCGCGCGGGTGCAGCTTGACGACCGAATCCCAGATGGCCGGAACGAGGATCGCCGGATCGAGGATGGTGGACTGCGACTCGCGCATCTTGTTACGGATTTCCATGGTTGATGCCCGTACTTAATAGAGTGTGCCAGCGGCGAGCGCGTAGTGCTCGACGATTGGGCCGAGCGCGACCGCCGGGAAGTAGATCAGGCCGCCGGTGATGATGATGACGCCCACCACCAGGCCGACGAACAGCGGGCTGTGCGTGGGGAAGGTGCCGGCGGAGGTCGGCACGATCTTTTTCTGCACGAGCGAGCCGGCGACGGCGAGCGCAGGTATGGCGACGAGAAAGCGGCCCATGAACATCGCTACGCCCATCGTCGTGTTCCAGAACGGCACGTTGGCGCTGATGCCGGCGAAGGCGCTGCCGTTGTTGGCGGTGGCAGAGGTGTAGGCATACAGCGCCTCGGTGAAGCCATGCGGGCCGGCGTTGTTCATCGCACCGGTACCGACCGGCAGCACCACGGCCAGCGCCGTCCAGCCAAGGATCGAAAGCGGCAGCATCAGGATGGCGAGCATGGCCATCTTGACCTCCTTCGATTCCAGTTTCTTGCCGAGGTACTCAGGCGTTCGGCCGACCATCAGGCCGGCGACGAACATCGCGACGATGACGAACAGCAGCATGCCATAGAGACCACAGCCGACGCCGCCGTAGGAGATGCAGCCCAGCATCATGTTGACCAGCGGCACGGCGCCGGCGATCGGCATCAGGCTGTCGTGCATGTTGTTGACCGCGCCGTCGGACGTGTCGGTCGTGACAGTGGTGAACAACGCCGAGTTGGCGATGCCGAAGCGGACTTCCTTGCCTTCCATGTTGCCGCCCGGCTGCAAGGAGCTGGCGGCCTGATCGACATGGAACGGCGTGAAAGCCGGGTTGCCGCCGGATTCGGCCCAATAGCATGTGGTGACGCCGGCCAGGAACAAGATGCCCATGACGGCGAAGATCGCCCAGCCCTGGCGCTGGTCGCCGACCATGCGGCCGAACACGTTGGTCAGCGCGGCGCCGATGGAGAAGATCAGCACCATCTCGATCAGGTTGGTCAGCCCATTTGGATTCTCGAACGGGTGGGCGGAGTTGGTATTGAAGAAGCCGCCGCCGTTGGTGCCCATGATCTTGATGACTTCCTGCGAAGCCACCGGCCCCTGTGCAATGACCTGCCTGGCGCCTTCCAGCGTCGTCACGTCGGTATAGGCGTTGAGGTTCTGCGGCATGCCCTGCCATACAAAGAACAAGCCGATGACGATGGAGATCGGCAGCAGGATGTAGAGAACGCAACGGGTCATATCGACCCAGAAATTGCCGACGGTCTTGCCGGACCGCCGTGCGAAGCCGCGGATCAACGCGATGGCCAGCGCAATGCCGGTGGCGGCGGAGACGAAATTGTGCACCGTCAGCCCGGCCATCTCCGTCAGATAGCTCAAGGTCGTTTCCGGCGAGTATGACTGCCAGTTGGTGTTGGTGACGAAGCTGACCGTCGTGTTGAACGACAGGTCGGGCGACACCGCGTCCTGGCCGGCCGGATTGAACAGCAGGTGGTTCTGCAGGCGCTGCATCGCGTACAGCACGACAAACCCGACGAACGTAAACGCCAGCATCGCGATCGCGTAACTCACCCAATGGTGCTCTTCGCGCTCCTCAACGCCGCAGATGGCGTAGATGCCGCGCTCGATCGGGCGCAGCACGGGCGACAGCAGCGTGCGCTCGCCCGCGAATACACGGGTCATGTAGCCGCCGTATGGCCGGGTGATCAGGATGACCAGCGCGCCGAAGATGGCGATCTGGAGCCAACCGTTGAATGTCATGGAAGGCGCTCCTCAGAACCGTTCGGGGCGGACCAGCGCGAACACGAGATAAACCAGCAAACCGGCGGTCACGATGCCGCCGAGCGCGTAATCGAAGATCATGGCCGGCTCCTTACAGTCGGTCGCAGGCGAAAACGTAAAGCACGCAGGCGCCGAGGAAGACGGCACCGAGCAGGATGTAGGCGATGTCGAGCATGGTCTTTGTCCTTTCGACGCCGGCACGGCACCGTTCGGCCGCGCGTCATCTTCCGTCGGGCCGATACGGCCGCGGGTTGGGCGCAGCAGCTAAGCCGTTCGGCGTATATTTTCGATGTCGGGCGGGTACGAGCGGCATATAAACCGCATATAGATTGGCGCGCTCGTGCCGATTTTCGTCGGCATGGCGCGCGACGGCGCGGGGCGGGGGCGGCACGGGGCGGCCAGGTGGTCAGCCGCCGACGAACGCGACCAGCACGTGGGCCAGCAGGCCGAAACCGAGGCAGATCGCGACCACGCGGCCGATCTGGCTGATGACCTTGCCGGGCGTCGGAACAGTACTGATATCTTCCAGCATGAAAGGAACCTCAGGCTCGCGCGGTGCGGGGGAACCGAACGAGGTGAAACGGACGTCGTTCACAACGCACTCCATCGCGGTGACGCGCCGGATATGGGGTGGATCACGGTATAAAAACCATGCTCTGCCGACCGGCGGTTCATAGAGATTTCATATAGGCGGGCGGATTGGACATGACGCTGCGCGAACATTGGCGCGAGGAGGCGTTGCTGCTGATCGGTCACGGCGCGGCACGCTTTGCCGACGCCGGGCGTATCCTGCGGGCGCACGCCGATGCGCTGCGCGACGGCGGGCACTTCGCCGAAGTTGCGGTCGGCTGGCTAAACGATTCGCCCGCGGCGGGCGACGCGCTGGCCGGGCTGAGCGCGCGCGTGGTGCATGTGGTGCCGTTCTTCATGGAACACGGGTGGTTCGTGCGGGAGGCGATTCCGGCGGCGCTGGGCGCGGGCGATGGGCGCGTGCTGCGCTATCACCCTCCGATGGGGGTGCATCCGCGCATGGCGGAACTGGCGGCGGCGCGCGTGAGGCGCGCGGTCGGTGCGGACGCAGCGCGTTTTTCCGTGCTGCTGGTCGGGCACGGCTCGGCACGTGCTCCGGGGCGGCCGATGGCGCTGCACCGGCACGCGGACGCACTGGCGGCGGATGCGCGGTTTGCGCGGGTGCGGGCGGCGTTCCTGGCCGAACCGCCGTTCGTCACGGACGCACTGGCGGAATGGCGGCAGGAGCCGGTGGCGGTGGTGGGGTGCTTCGCCGGCGAAGGGGGGCACGTGCAGGATGACCTGCCGCGCGCCCTGGCCACAGAGCGTGCCTTGCGCGGGGAAACGGGCGCGCCGGTGCTCGATCTGGGGCTGATCGCCGACGATGCCGCGGTGCCGGGCATCATCCTGGCACAGGCGGCGGACGGAAATTGAGGGATCGCGGGCACCGGCGAGACGGTTTCGTGCCTTCGCTTCCGGCGAGAGGCACGCGGCCCCCTGTCATTGCGTGGCCGCCTGGGCGAAGCAATCTCCCGGGGGATTGCTTCGGCCAAGCGGCCTCGCAATGACAGGGGGGGGACAGGATGTGGGGCGACAGGATGTGCGGCGCGTTTCCAGTCACAGTGAAGATGCTCTAGGTTGCCCCGCCGGGAGGGCCACGCTGTGGAAAACATCGTTCGCGACACCTACACCATTCACGACTTCCGCCTCGCCAGCGGCGAGGTGCTGCTGGAGGCGGCCATCGCCTACGTCACGCGCGGCACCCTGGCGCCGGATGGACGCAACGCGGTGCTGGCGACGCACGGCTATACCAGCGGGCACCAGATGATCGAGCCGGACGGCGGATCCTCCGAAGGGTCGTGGACCACGCTGGTCGGGCCCGGCGCGCCGGTCGATACCGAGCGCAACTTCGTCGTTTGTTCTAACATGCTGGGATCGAGCTT
The DNA here is from genome assembly GCA_036489395.1 of Acetobacteraceae bacterium. GTDB lineage: Bacteria > Pseudomonadota > Alphaproteobacteria > Acetobacterales > Acetobacteraceae > JASHVB01. Next base: position 10,673 of record DASXFW010000405.1, read on the forward strand.
CGGCTCAACCAATGCCGCGTCGATCGATCCTCGCACCGGCAAACGCTACGGCTCGCGCTTTCCGAAGATCAGCCTGACGGACATCGTCACCGCGCAACGCCGGCTGCTGGATCACCTCGGCGTGAAGCATCTGCGCGCGGTGGTCGGGCCGTCCTATGGCGGCTTCCAGACCTTCCAATGGGCGGTCACGTTCCCGGACTTCATGGATGGCGCGGTACCGGTGGTCTCCGCGCCACGCGCGCGGCTGAACATGACGGCCGACACCATTGCCCGCTTCCAGCGCGATCCCAACTGGAACGGCGGCGACTACTACGACACACCAGGTGGCATGACCGCGACGATGATCGAACTGCGCATGGAGACGCTGCGCCGCTACGGCATGACCGAGGAGGCGGCGATCCGCCGCGCGGCGGAGCACTGGGCGTCGGTGTTCGACGCGAATTCGCTGCTGATCCTGGGCCACGCCGCGGAGGCCTACGACGTGACCGACCAGCTAGACCGCATCCGCGTCCCCCTGCTGTACGTCCTCTCCCGCACCGACGCGCTGTTCCCGCCGACCCGCGCGCCTGAGGTGATGGATGCGCTGCACAAGGCCGGCGTGGATGCGACGTATTTCGAGATCGACAGCGACAAGGGCCATCTCGCCTCCGGTGCGGATGCTGCGAAATGGGCGCCGGCGTTGCGCCAGTTCATGCACCGCCTGGGCGTCGCGGCATGAGCGGGTCGGCTGGCCCGCTGACGCTGGCGTTCGACATCGGGGGCACGCACCTGAAAGCGAGCGTGCTGTCGCCCGACGGCAAGATGGTGGAGGAGGAACGCAAGGTCGCGACCCCGCACCCGTCGCCGCCGGACCTTGTGGTTAAGGACCTGGTCGAGCTGGTGCAGCCGATGGGCCGTTACGATCGCATCTCGATCGGCTTTCCCGGCGTGGTGCGGCACGGATTGGTGCTGACCGCGCCGAATCTGGGAACCGATGCGTGGCGCGGCTTCGGTCTGCCCGGCGCGTTGAGCAAGGCACTGGGCAAGCCGGCTCGGATGCTGAACGACGCGACGGTACAGGGGCTGGGCGCGATCCAGGGACGCGGGCTGGAGTGCGTTATCACCCTGGGCACCGGCATGGGCTTCGCGTTGTTCGAGGACGGCGTCCCGGGGCCGCATCTGGAACTCAGCCAGCATGTCGCACACAAAGAGAAAACTTACGACCAGTGGATCGGCGACGCGGCGCTGAAGAGGGTGGGGCGCAAGCGCTGGCTGCGCCGCGTGCAGAACGCGATCGGCCAGATCGCCACGCTGGTCAATTACGACACGCTGGAGATCGGCGGCGGCAACGCGCGCCTGATCAAGTTCGAGCTGCCGCCTAACATCACGATCGTGCCGAACGAGGCGGGCATCACCGGCGGCGTGCGGCTGTGGGATGCGGCACTGGATGCGGTGTTCAGGGAGGATGCAACGGCGGCATGATCATGCCGGTGCGACGAATCAGGGGGAAATCCGTGTTGCAAGGCTTCAAACAATTCATGCTCCGCGGCAACGTGCTCGATCTGGCGGTGGCCGTGGTGATGGGCGCCGCGTTCGGTGCCGTGGTGACGGCGCTGGTCAAGGACCTGATCACACCGCTGATCGCGGCGATCATCGGCAAGCCCGACTTCTCTGCCATCCAGTTCACCATCAATGGCAGTAAGTTCCTGATTGGCAACTTCATCAATGCGGTGGTGTCGTTTATCCTGATCGGTGCCGCGATCTACTTTTTTGTCGTGCTGCCGGTGAACCGATTGCTCGCTCGCATGCGGCGCGGCGAGGCGGCGCCCGATCCGACCACGAAGAAATGTCCGGAATGCCTGAGCGACGTGCCGATCGCGGCGCGGCGCTGCGCGTTCTGTACGTCGGAGCTTCAGGCGTATTGAAGCCGGCCCCCAGTGCGTGCGCCGGGGCGGCTGCGATAATGACATTGTTCTGGCCTCAGGCGAGAGTCATACGGCGGGTTGTTATACCACGTGACGAAAAGAGCGACGTACGCTCCGATGTCCGTCCCGTCATGCCGACGCAGGTCGGCATCCACGACTTGCTG
>DASXFW010000109.1:0-19026 GCA_036489395.1 Acetobacteraceae bacterium
AGTTTGCAGGGAGCCTATGATGCGGTTCGTCAGTCCCCTTGTGGGTGATACCACCAACCGGAGAGCCGGATGCGGGAGAACCGCCAGTCCGGTTCGGAGGGAGGGGGAGGCGGGACAACCGTCTCTCCCTACCCCTATCACCCCCTGTCGAACGTGCGTAGATGGCCGGGTCAGGCCCAGCCATGACCGGAAGCATCGCAAGCGGCTGGATTGTTTGCCCCTGTGATCGCGAACCCCAACCGCTGATGTGGAGGGTTGCTTTGGACACCACCGCCGTCGTTGAACTCACGAATGCCGATCTGGACCAGATCGAGGCCCGGCTGCGCGCCGCCGCGCCCGGCCCTTGGAAGTCCTTTGTCGAGGGACGCGATCATAGCAGCGGATCGAGTTTCATCGCGACGCCGGACAGCGATATCGAGCTCTCCGGCGCGACGACGGCAGACCAGGATTTCATCGCCCGCGCACGTGAAGACCTGCCGAAATTGCTGGACGAGGTCAGGCGACTGCGCGCGCGGGGGCGAAGCAACCGGCCGGCAAACAGGTACCGTTCCGCGACCTGACATGACCAGGAGCCACCGTGCACGGCACGTTCGTGTTTGCTCCGATGAACACTCGCTGGAAGCGGCTTGTGCCGCGGACGAGGACTGAATGAGCGAATCCTTCGACGTCATCATCATCGGTTCCGGCCCCGGTGGCTATGTCTGCGCCATACGCGCGGCGCAGCTCGGCATGAAGGTGGCATGCGTGGAAAAGCGCGCGACCCTCGGCGGCACCTGCCTCAACATCGGCTGCATCCCATCCAAAGCGCTGCTGCAATCGTCGGAGGAATACGATCACACGCGCCACGCACTCGCCGACCACGGCGTGCTGGTCGATGGCGTGAAGCTCGACCTCGCGCGCATGCAGGCCCGCAAAGCCGACGTCGTCACCGCCAACGTCAAAGGCGTCGAATTCCTGTTCCGCAAGAACAAGATCGCGTGGCTGAAAGGCACCGGCCGCATCGCCGCGCCCGGCAAGGTAGATGTGGACGGCACGATCCATGATACGAAGCACATCGTCATCGCCACCGGCAGCGACAGCGTGCCGCTGGCGGGCGTCGAGGTGGACGAACGGCAGATCGTCTCGTCCACCGGCGGGCTCGAGCTCGACAAGGTGCCAGGCCACCTCGTGGTGATCGGCGGCGGCTATATCGGGCTGGAGCTTGGCAGCGTCTGGCGCCGGCTTGGCGCCGAGGTCACGGTTGTTGAATTCCTCGACCGCATCGTGCCCACGATGGACGGCGAGGTCGCGCGAAACCTGCAACGCACCCTCGCGCGGCAAGGATTGAAGTTCCGCCTCGGCACCAAGGTCACCGCGGCGCGCAAAACCAACGACAGCGTCACGCTGACGCTGGAGCCCGCGAAGGGCGGCGCGGCAGAAGAACTTGCCGCCGACGTCGTGCTGCTGTCGATAGGACGCCGCCCTTACACCGATGGGCTCGGCCTCGCGGAGGCCGGCGTTGCGCTCGACGAACGCGGCCGGGTGAAGACCGACGCGCATTTCGCCACCAATGTCCCCGGCATCCACGCGATCGGCGACGTGATCGTCGGGCCGATGCTGGCGCACAAGGCGGAGGACGAAGGCGTGGCGGCGGCGGAAATCCTTGCCGGCCAGGCGGGCCACGTAAACTACGGCGCGATCCCCGGCGTGGTGTACACTTGGCCCGAGGTCGCCGCCGTCGGCCAGACCGAGGAAGAACTGAAAGCCGCCGGCATCGCCTACAACGTCGGCAAGTTCCCGTTCACGGCGAATGGCCGCGCCCGCGCGCTCGGCGACACCGAGGGGTTCGTCAAGGTGCTGGCCGACAAGCAGACGGATCGCGTGCTGGGTGCGCACATCATCGGCCCCGACGCCGGCACGCTGATCGCCGAACTGGTCACCGCGATGGAGTTTGGCGCGTCGGCGGAAGATGTCGCGCGCACCTGCCACGCCCATCCCACGCTCAGCGAGGCGGTGAAGGAAGCGGCGCTGGCGGCCGACGGCCGTGCGATCCATATCTGAGCGATGATCTCCGCTGCAGCGCCCCCTGTCATTGCGAGGCCGCTTGGCCGAAGCAATCTCCTTCGTGACAAGCAGCGGCTCATCATGAAGCAGATTGCTTCGGCCAAGCGGCCTCGCAATGACAGGGGGCGCAATGACAGGAGGCGCAATGACAGGAGGCGCAAGCGCAATGACAGGAGGCGCGCAGTCAGCCTCGACGCAGCGCTCGTGACAGGTCGGGTCGCGCCATGACACAGCCACGCCCCCTTGCCGTCACCATGGGCGATCCAGCCGGTATCGGCGGCGAGCTCTCCCTGCGTGCCTGGCGTGCGCTGCGCAGCCGGCCGCGCTGCTTCGTATTGCTCGACGACCCGGACCGCCTCATCGCCCTGGCCAAGGCGATCGGCTGCGACGTCCGCATTCGCGCGGTGGGCAATGCCGCGGCGGCGGCCACGATCTTCCGCGAGGCCCTGCCCGTGCTGCCGGTGCGCCTTTCCGCGCCGGCCATCCCCGGCCAGCCCGACAAGGCCAACGCCCGTGCGGTGATCGCCTCGATCGAGCGTGCCACTGCGCTTGCATTGGGCGGCACCGTGGGCGGCGTGGTGACCAACCCAATCAACAAGGCCGCGCTGTACGACGCCGGCTTCGCCTATCCCGGCCACACCGAGTTCCTTGCCGAGCTGACCGGCGTGCCGGGCCGGCAGATCATGATGCTGGCCAGCCCGCGCCTGCGCGTCGTGCCGGTGACGGTGCATGTGTCGCTGCGCGACGCGCTCGCCACGCTGACCACGGAAAAGATCGTCGAGGCCGCGCGCACCACGGACGCCGCGTTGCGCCGCGATTTCGGCATCGCCCAGCCGCGGCTGGCGATCGCCGGCCTCAACCCGCATGCGGGCGAGCAAGGCGCGCTGGGCAAGGAGGAGGCGACGATCATCGCCCCGGCAATGGCGGCGCTGCGTGAGGCCGGCATCGACGTCTCCGGCCCCTGGCCGCCCGACACGATGTTCACCGCCGCAGCGCGTGCACGTTACGACGCGGCGATCTGTATGTACCACGACCAGGCGCTGATCCCGCTGAAGACGCTGGACATGGATCATGGGGTGAACGTGACGCTCGGGTTGCCGATCGTGCGCACCTCGCCGGACCACGGCACGGCGTACGACATTGCCGGCAAGGGCACCGCGGACCCGACCAGCCTGATCGCGGCGATCGAGCTTGCCACGAAACTGGCCGAACGCCGGGCGGCTGCGACATAAGAATGAAACGGTAGCGGATCTTCCCCCCTCCCCTTGAGGGGGTTGGGGGAGGGGTGCTTCCAGCCGCCTGACCTCGGCGGTACGCACCCCTCCCCCTAACCCCCTCCCTCAAGGGGAGGGGGGATCTTGCTTTTCGCCTGACGGCCGCCCGCTGACGTTTCGTCAACCTTTTCGCCCTACCCTGCGCGGCAACAGACAGAGCGCAGTGCCAGGATGGCCCTTTCGCCTGATACCCTTATCGCGGGACACTACCGCGTCGAGACCGCCCGGCCACTGCCGGAGGCCGGTGGCGGGCTGCCGGCCTTCGCCGCCAGGGACGATCGTGCCGCCGGCGTCGATCTGATCGCCATCCAGGTGGCGCGGCGCGCACCGGCGCGCGCCCGAGCTTTGCAAATGCTCGCCGAACCGGTCGAGGGCGTGCTCCATCCGCTGGCGCACGGCTCGGTGGCGGGTCCGGGCGGCGAACCGGCCTATTTCGTCATCTGCCCCGCACCGCCCGGCCCAGCGCTGTCGGCCCCGCTCCGCCCGTGGTCGGAGCACGCGCTGATCGATCTGCTGCTGCGGCCGGTCGCGCACGTGCTGGAGCAGCTTACAGGGCGCAATGTGACGCACCGGGCGATCCGCCCGAACAACATATTCCAGGGTCAGCGCGGGCAGCCGGTGGTGCTGGGTGCCGCCTGGGCGGCGCCGCCGGCGATGCACCAGCCCGCCTTGTTCGAACCGCCGTACTCCGCGATGTGCCATCCCGCCGGCCGTGGCGACGGCGACATTGCGGATGACGTCTATGCGCTGGGCGTGGTGCTGGTGACGCTGGCTCTGGGCCGGCTGCCGCTTGCCGGTCTGGACGATGCGACAATCCTGCGGCGCAAGCTTGATCTGGGCAGCCACGCGGCACTGGTCGGCGACGAACGGCTGCCACCGGTCATCGCCGACCTCACCCGCGGCATGCTGGCGGAAGACCCCGAGCACCGCCCCCCTCCGCTGCTGCTGCTGGATCCGGTGGTAGCGCGTGGCCGCCGGGTGGCCGCTCGCCCGCCGCGCCGCGCCCAACACCCGCTGCCCGTAGGCGAGACGGCGGTCTGGAATGCCCGCGCCCTCGCCCACGCGATGGCCACGGAACCGGAGCAAGGCCTGGTGGCACTGCGCGGCGGTGCGGCGGTGCAGTGGCTGCGCCGTGGCCTGGGCGACGCCGCCCTGGTGGCGCGGCTGGAGGAGATGCTCCGTCAGCGCGCCGACTCGGCAGCCGAGGAGATCCGATCGGAAGCGCTGACCCTGATGCGGGCGATCGCCATCATCGATCCGCTGGCGCCGCTGTGCTGGCGCGGCGTTGCGGTCTGGCCGGACGGGCTCGGCCCGGCGCTTGCTGCTGCCGCCGAGGATTCCGCGTTGCCGGCCCGCTTCGATGAACTCATCGCGTTCGAAGCCATCGGCACGTGGGCCGTACTGCGGCCCGAACGCTGCGACGCCGGCCTGCTGCGGGTGGAGGCGCGGCAGCATCGCGCGTGGCAGACCACCCGCGGCCTGGCCGGTGGCATGCCGCGCCTCACCTACATGCTCAACCCGCTGCTGCCCTGCGCCAGCCCGCTGATGGGCAAGCACTGGGTCGGACGGCTCGGCGACCTGCCCATGGCGCTGGAAGCCGCGGCGGCAGCCAACCCGAGTGCCGGACCGATCGACCCTCATGTGGTCGCCTTCGTCGCCGCTCGCGCCGAGCGTCGCCTGGACGTGGAGGCGAACACGCTGACCGGCGACGCGAATTCGGTTGACGTTGCGGAATTGCGGCTGCTGGCGCAGTTGCAGATGCGCTTCCACCCGACGCCGATGCCGGCGCTGGCGGCTCAGGTCGCGGGCAAGGTCGGCCCGCTGATCGAAGCCTGGCGCAACCGCGCGCGCCGTAATGAACTGGCTCAGCGCATCCGTGAGATTGCCCAGTCGGGCATGCTGGTGCCCATGGTCGCCTTGCTCGAAGACCCGCCGGGCCGCCGGGCTGACGCGCAGGCCGCCCATATTGCCGCGGCCGAGCTGGCGCAGATAGACGCCGAGCTGCAACAGATCGCCGCAGGTGCCGCCGGGCGCGGCGCGACGGCCGAGCGCATCGGCCAGGAGGTTGCCGCCGGCATTGGCCTGGCGGCGCTGGCCGTGATCCTTGCGCTGGCGGCGCTCGGCTGATGGCGCGCGCGGCGAGGGCCGAGCGGCGGCATTCCTTCGTCTGGCTGCAAGGCCTTGCGTGCGGTGCGGTGGTCGCTCTGGCGCCCGCCACCGCATTGCTGCTGGCGGTATTGCTGTTTCCCGGCGGCCTTGCGCTGCTCCTGGACCGCCAGCCGGGCCGGCCGACCGCTCGCACCGTTCTGCTGTGCTCGACCGCGGCGGTCGTCGAGCCGGTTCGCGCCTTGTGGGGAGCGGGCCACACCGCCGATGCCGCGCTGGCCCTGCTCGGCAATCTGGGCGTGTTGGGCACTGCGTGGAGCGCGGCAGCCGCGGGCTGGCTGCTGGTCGAGCTCGCCCCGATCGGCGCGCGAATCGTGCTGGAGGCGCAGAGCCGGACCCGCGGCGCACGGCTGCGCGCGGCGCGCGCCAGGATCGCGGCGGAATGGGGATTCGACAGTCCAGATCAGCCAGGACGTCAGGGCTGACCCGGCCGATGAAGGTACGTTGAAATGACACCCGTGTGATATGCTCCGACGGGTGTTCCGGAGACCAGCCTTGCCGCCAGTGACGCTCGATCCCGCGGTTTCGTCGAACGGCAGTTCTGCCTGGGCCGGCCGGCGGCTGTGGCTCATAGGGCTGACGATCGTCACCGTGATGTTCATGGCCGCCGCGGCGATGATTCTGGACCTGCACGAGCGGGCGCTCGACGACTATCAGCGGGATGTTGCCAACCTCAGCACGGTGCTGGCGGATCAGACGCAACGCTATGTCCAGGTGGCCGACGTCGTGCTGCAGGAGGTCCAGGGGCGCGTCGCCATGCTGAAGCTCGATACGCCGGAGGCGTTCCATACGCGGATGATGGCGCCCGACATCCAGGTACTTTTGCATGATCGACTGCACAACCTGCCGCAGGCCAACGCCTTCGTGCTGCTGGATGCCAACGGCAAGCTGGTGAACACCTCGCGGGCGCCGCCGGTGCCAACGATCAATGGCGCGGACCGCGACTTCTTCCAGTACCTGCGCGCCCAGGACGACCACGGCTTGTTCGTCAGCGCGCCGCTGATCAACAGGGTCACCCGGGAGCCGACCTTGTTCCTGGCCCGCCGGATCGATGGCCCGGACAGCCGTTTCCTCGGCGTCGTCATGGCGTCAATCGATCTGCAGCACCTGGCGGAGTTCTACGCCAATATCGGCCTGCCCGCCGGCGAGAGCGTGACCTTGCTGCGCCGCGACGGCCTGGTGATCGTCCGCTATCCGGACCTGGCGCACGACGCCGGGCGGCGCATCGCCAGCGCCGCGCCGTGGTATTCGCGGGTGGCGGCCGGCGGCGGGATCTACCGGTCGCCAGGATATCTCGGCGGCAAACCTGCGCTCGTATCCGCTCAACCTCTGACGGCCTACCCGCTGGTCATCGACGTTTCGGTGCCGGAGCGCGTGGCGCTGGCGGCATGGCGGCAGCAGGCGGCGCTGCTGGGACTGGCCGCGCTGATCGCGGCGGCCGGCTTCATCGGGGTGTTCCGCGTGCTGGCGATGCAGTTCCGCCTGCAGGAGGCGCAGAACGCGGAGCTGCAGGCCACCACCGCGGCGCTGCGGGCCAGCGAGCAGCGGCTGGAGGAGAAATCGAAGCTGCTGGAGACGACGCTGGAACACATGGACCAGGGTCTGATGATGATCGCCAGCGATCGGACGATCCCGGTCTCCAACATCCGCGCCGCCGCGCTGCTGGGCTTCCCGCCCGAGCTGCTGGAGGGTCGGCCGCGCTTCGAGGATGTGCTCGCCTACCAGTGGAGCCAGAACGAATTCGTCGGCAGCGACCTGGAGTTCCAGGAATTCGTGCGCCGTGCGCTGCTGCTGGAGGGGCCGCGCCTGTATGAGCGCAAGCGCCCGAACGGCCAGGTGATCGAGGTGCGCACCACCCCGCTGCCGGACGGCGAGGCGGTGCGCACCTTCACCGACGTGACCGACCGGCATGCCGCGTCCGCCGCGCTGGCGCAGGAGAAGGAGAAGGCGGAGGCCGCGAACCGCGCCAAGTCCGAGTTCCTGGCCAACATGAGCCACGAACTGCGCACGCCGCTGAACGCGATCATCGGCTTCGCCGAGCTGATCCGCGACCAGGCGCGCGGCCCGCTGCCGGCCGAATACGTGCAGGACGCGCGCGACATCCACGCCAGCGGCCAGCATCTGCTGGAGCTGATCAACGAGGTGCTCGACCTGTCGAAGATCGAAGCCGGGCGATACGACTTTGTCGAAGAACCGCTGGACCTGCGGCAGATCGTGCTGCGTTGCGCCGGCATGGTGTCGTTGCGCGCGCGGGAGGGCGAGGTGCGCGTCCAGGGCGTCGAGACCGCGGTCGGCGTGGTGCTGGGCGACCGGCGCGCCATCCGGCAGGTGCTGCTGAACGTGCTGGGCAACGCGGTGAAGTTCACCCCGCCGGGTGGGATGGTGTCGCTGCGGACCGAGCATCTGGATGACGGCGGCCTGGCGCTGGTGGTCGCGGACACCGGCATCGGCATCGAGGCGTCGGCGTTGCAGACGCTGTGCGAACCGTTCCGCCAGGCGGATGCGTCGATCAGCCGGCGGTTCGGCGGCACCGGCCTTGGGCTGGCGATCAGCCGCAAGTTGCTGGCGTGGCACGACGCCGCGTTGGAAATCGATAGTCGCCCCGATGCGGGCACCACGGTGCGGATCGTATTCCCCAGGGCGCGCGTTGTGGCCGTGGAGGCGGCGCTGCACGCGGACTGACCGGGTGTCGGCCGGCCCGACAGCAGCATAAGGCCGGCCTGCGGCCAGGGCAGAGGCCATCTTGAATGTCCGATCTCGATCCGTTGCGACGGTTCGCTCAGCCGTCGGCAATCGAACGAATGACCCGCGCCGGATTGCCTCCGGCAAGAGTATTCGGGGGAACGTCCCTGGTAACGACAGAACCCGCCGCGACAACCGAGTTCTCGCCCACCGTAACGCCACCGATGATGGTCGCGCCGGTTGCGATCCACACGTTTTTCTCGATCACAATGGGCTTTGCGACGACGCAGGCGCGGCGCTGCGATGGTTCGATGGGATGGCCCGACGTAATGATGCTCACGTTCGGGGCGATCATCACGTCATCGCCAATGCTGATCTCGGCAAGGTCATACAAAGTGCAGTTCTGATTTATGAAAACGCGGCGGCCGACGCGGATCGCGATACCGTAAGCCGTGTAGAAAGGCGGAATGAGCCGAAACTGGTCATCGACCTTCCTGCCAGTCAGATCGCTGAACAAGGCGCGGATTTCATCCGCGTCGTCGAACGTCAGCCGGTTGATGGCGGGGGTGATCTGCATCGCCCGCTTGATGCTCGCAAACATGGCCTCCGCTTCCGGCGTTCCCATGCGGATTGTCCTGGCGCCGCCCTCATTCGACATTCCGTGTTTGTCCTCGGATTGCGGTTGAGCGTGCGTTACGGCGCACGCATCGGGATTCGCCGAGTGTAGCCGCAAGACCGGTAGGGCCGGAGTCCGCCATGGCGGCTCGTTGGCCCGGCCCTCCCGGTTGGATCCTTGGCGACCGGCCCGATGCGCAGACAATCGAAGATCGTCGTGGCGGAACCGGCGTTCGGATCAATATTCGTCGTGCCGCCGCACCCAGCTCATGGTGCCCTCGCTCTCGTTGCGGCCCTTGGGGGCGAGATCGAGCCAGTTGAGCGCGCCCATCAGCAGCTCGGCACCGCGACGATAGGTCGAGTAGGTGTGGAAGATGGCGCCGTCGTCATCCTTGATGAACATGTGCGTGCCAAACATGTCCTGGCTCTCCTGGAGCACCTCGCCGTAATTGTAGATGGCGCGCCCGGCGGCGATGTCGTCGGGTTTGAATGACACGCCGAAATCGTAGTTGAAGTCGCTGCCATGCGACGACACCCAGGTGAATGTCCAGCCCATCCGCTGCCTGATTTCCTCGATCCGCTGCAGCTTCACGCGTGAGACGGCGGCGAACGACAGATCGGCATGCTCGAAATGCTGCCGCGCCGCGTCGATATGATCGGCGATGAACGAGCATCCGCGGCACACCTGATCCGAGCCCGGCGTCAGCATGAAGTTATAGATCGCGAGCTGGCTGCGGCCCTGGAACAAGTCGCCAAGCGAACATTCGCCGGCTTGCCCCTCGAAGGCATAGGGCTTGTCGATCCGCACCCAGGGAAGCTGCCGGCGCTCGGCGCGCAGCGCATCGAGTTCGTGCGTCATGGCGCGTTCCCTGGCGTGCAACGCCTTGCGGGCGTCAAGCGACTCCGAGCGCGAAACGATTGCGTGGTTCATGGTCGGTCTCCTTTGGTTGGTGGTCAGGTGTTCGCCTGTGCGTGGGCGGAAGCGAGCTTCAGCCAGGGCGACAGGTGGAAGACGCTCATCAGCAAGTACATCGCGGTCATGCCGCCGATCGGCAGAATGCCCTGTCCCGCCGAGCAAAACGCCATCGAGCGCGTGTCGTTCGCCGCGATCCACGCCATGAGCGCGAAGGTGGGCGACGCCGCGAGGGCGAGCCAACCGGCCGCGCCACGCGTCGGCCACGCGCTTGTGCCGGCTTGGTCAGTCGCAGAGCATGGTGTCATCGTCCGGCTCCCGATCAATTGTCGCCGTTCCCGGCGGTTCGATGGGGATGTAGGGCCCGGTGGCAGCCGGGTGGGAGTGACAAGTGTGGCGGGATTCCCCGAGGAGGGGACCCTTTGTCACGAATGGCTAACTACACGCGTCGTGCACGAATCTCGGACGAGGACGTGTCAAAGCGGAAACGGTGTTCCGGGATTTCGCCGAACAAATCGATATAGCGGTGCGGCACGGGAATGTCGCGCAACGCCCGCACGCGCGCCGCGGCGTCGATCCGCACCGCCACCAGAAAGCTCGCCCCGGACCTGGCGATTTCATCGAGCGCGAGGTGCATTTGCACCTCATCGCCGCCATAATATTTCGGGGCGATCAGCCGCTCCGCCGTATCCGCGCCGATGACGAACGTGGTTCCCGGGAACAGGCGCGATTTCTCAAGGAAGGTCGGCGCTCTGGTCAATTCAACCGGCGCCTTCCAGGCGAATTGCGTTAGCCGATGCCGCACCGTCTGCTCTTCTAACGGCGGCTTATCAACGTTGGTAACGGAGATCTCGAACGCCAGCGGCTGCTGCCTGAGCTCTTCCGCGACCCGCGCCAGCAATACATGCCCGGCATGCACCGGGTTGAAGGAACCTGGAAACACCAACGGCGGTCGCGGCGCCGACAGCATCATTTGCCCATCGGGCCGGACAGTGACGCGATCGAGTTCGCCGGTCACGAGCTGATCGATCGGGTCCTCGGTCGCGACGGCCGTCTCCTCGTAAGTTTCATCCGCATCCAGCAGGCTGCGCGGCGACGGTGCGGCAACCCCGCAGGCCCGGGCCAGCCACAGAACGATGGCGTGCGACACAAGGTCTTCTTCCGCCGCGCGATCGCGTCTGCCCTTGGCCAGCACCGCCGTGCAATGCGCGGTGCCGCCAGAGTCGGCGTATGCGATGTGAAACCGATGCTCGCCTTTGCGTGGCCGATCGCTCGCCAGCGCCGCCGTGGCGCCGAGGCCAACCAGGCCGGTGTCCGCCGGCACCAGCCGCGCCGCGCGTGCCCGTGCGCTGCGCGCCATCGCGATGGCGGTGTCGGCACTGGATGCCTGCGCCGGCGCAAAGCCGAGAAACGCCGCGAGCGCCTGCGTGTCGTAGGGAACCTGCGCCTCGATCAACAGGCGAGACCCGCCCGGCACACGCAGCAACTCGCCGATCGCCCCACTGCCGCCGCCGGTGATCGCGAGTGCCGCCTTGCGCCCCGATGCGTGCAATGTGGAGATCAATTGCTGCCACGCAGCGTCCGACGATCCCATGATGTGTGTGGTCCGAAGTTGAAGAATGTATCGCGAATGGTGAAAGGCAATTCCGGCAGAGTCAACGGACGTTGCTTGAAAGCGCCGGTGGCGCGTCAGCTTATCGGGCGCCGTCCGCCTGTCGTTGCGAGTTGCCCACCGGCCTTCGGCCGACCCGCACTGGATGAAACGGCAGCCCCCTGTCATTGCGAGGCCGCTTGGCCGAAGCGATCCCGTTCGTGACAAACCGCAGGCAGTTCGTCACGAACGAGATTGCTTCGGTCAAGCGGCCTCGCAATGACAGGGGGCTGCCGTTCCTTGTTAGGACGCCTGGTCGAAGCAATCTCGGTCAAATGTGTGCTTTGACCGGGATTGCTTCGACCAAGCGGCTTCGCAATGACGGAAATCACTCTGCCGCCTTGACGCGGCTCCTGTCACACCGCACATGCCGGGCATGTCGGATCCGTTCGTGCATCCCGAGGAAGCCACCGCCGCCGACGCGATTGCCGCGATCGGCGACGAGCTCGGCGTGTTCGACGACTGGATGGATCGCTACCAGTTCATCATCGAGCTCGGACGCAAGCTGCCGGTGTTTCCCGAAACATGGGCGGATGACACGCATCGCGTGCCCGGCTGCCAGAGCCGCGTGTGGATGGAAGGCGCGGTGCGCGATGGCCGCTTGTTCCTGGCCGGCGTATCCGATGCGGCCATCGTCTCCGGCCTGATCGCGCTGCTGCTGCGCGTCTATTCTGGCCGCACGCCGCAGGAGATCGGGGCGACCGATCCCGTGTTCCTGAAGGACCTCGGCCTGCTGGAGGCGCTGTCCACCAACCGCGGCAATGGCATAGCCGCCATGGCGCGCAAAATCCGCGAGCTGGCCGCGCTGCAACGAGCGGCATGAGGCACCCATGACATCGCAGACGCTGACGCTCCGCCCGATCGGCACGTTGCACACGCCGTGGCGGAACATCGCCGACTGTCCGCGCAACGGCCGGCAACCCGATCCCGCACCGCTGTGCACCGTACATATTCTGCCCGAGTACCTTGAAGGACTGCGCAGCCTCGACGGCTTTTCGCACCTCATCCTGCTCTACTGGATGGACCAGGCGAAATCGCCGCAACTGTCGTTCACGCCGCCATTCGACACCGACCCGCACGGCATTTTCGCGACGCGCAGCCCGCGGCGGCCGAATCCAATCGGCCTGTCCGTCGTGGCGTTCGAGGGTTTTGCCGCGCCCGACCGCCTCAACGTGCGTTTTCTCGACTGCATCGATGGCACGCCGCTGCTCGACATCAAGCCATACTTGCCAACAACCGACAGCGAACCAACCGCGCGAATGGGATGGCTCGATCCGCACGCGACGCGCAATCGTAACACGTCGCAGATCTGACGCGCGACCATGCGGCACCCACTGGCCCTGTTGATCCCGGCGTTCTGGTTGGCGTGGATCATCTACTGGTTCGCCGCCAGCCTCTCCGTCAAACCCGTACGCCGTCGCGAATCCGCCGCGTCGCGCGCGACGCATGTCATTCCGCTGCTGATCAGCGCTGTGTTGCTCGGCTCACCGCGCGTCGCCGGCCCACTGCTCGATGGCCGCTTCATGACGCGCAGCGCTGCATCGTTCTTTACCGGCGTGGCGCTGGTCGCCGCCGGCCTGCTGTTCTCGGTCGCCGCACGCGTATATCTCGGCGGCAACTGGAGCGGCACCGTCACGCTGAAGCAGGACCACACACTGACCCGCACCGGTCCCTACCGTTACGTCCGCCATCCGATCTACACCGGCATTCTGCTCGCGATATTGGGCAGTGCGCTCGCCCTGGCAGAATGGCGCGGCCTTGTCGCGCTGGCGCTGGTCGTGTTCGCGTTCCTGCGCAAGATCCGCACCGAGGAGCAATTCATGATCGAGCAATTCGGCGAGGATTATGAACGCTACCGTCGGGAAGTCCCCGCGCTGGTGCCCGGAGTGATGTGACTGCCACTCAAGGCTCGGAGCTCCCCTCCCCTTGAGGGAGGGGGTAGGGGGAGGGGTGCGCGCTTCCGCAGACCCTGGATGGAACGCACCCCTCCCCCCAACCCCCTCCCGCAAGGGGAGGGGGAGTCGCGGAATTCTGCCGCTACCCTGCGATTGTCCGCCGACGCTTGTGTTCCGGGGGCTCGACCTGCGGTGGAGCATCGTCTTCAGGCGGCGACAGGGCCTCCAGCAACGCCTCGCGCAGTTGCGTCAGGCGGCGTTCGTTCTCCACCTTCAGCCCGAACACGTCCTTCACGTAGAATACGTCCACCGCGCGCACACCGTACGTGGTGACATGCGCTGACGAAATCTGCAGTCCCTGCGCGCTGATCGCCGCCGTGACATCGTGCAGGAAGCCCGGCCGGTCGCGGCCGTTCACTTCCAGCACGGTGAACGTGTTGGACGCGTGATTGTCGATCACCACGCGCGGTGGCACGTGGATCGCGCGCATCCGCCGGCCCAGCACCATCTTCGACATGTTGCGGATTTCGTTTGCCAGCCGCAGCCGCCCCGACAGCGATTGCTCGATCAGCACCGACAGCCGCGCCAAGCGATGCGGTGCATCGAACGTGCCGCCCGCCGCGTCCTGCACCCAGAACGTGTCCAGCGCCATGCCGTTGGTCAGCGTGTGAATGCGCGCATCGACGATCGACGCGCCGGCAACGGCCAACGCTCCGGAAATCTGCGAGAACAATCCCGGATGGTCGCTGCAATACACCGTCACTTCGGTGACCGAGCGCGCCGGCAGCGGCTGCGTGTTCACCGTCAGCGGCGCCTTGCGTGCTTCCGCATCGCGCACGAGGCGGGCGTGCCGCGAGTGCATCTCCGGATCGAACGACAGCCAATAGCCAGGATAGCCGAGGTTGGTGAAATTCTCGATGTCCCGCTTCGACCAGTCGGACAACAACAACGCCGCGGCGTGCTTCGCGCGCTGCACGCGCACGTCGCGTTCCGTGGTGGAAAGGCCGCCGGCCAGCACTTCCGCCACACGCGAATACAGTTCGCGCAGCAGCGTCGCCTTCCAGTTGTTCCACACCCGTGCGGAAACCGCCCGCATGTCGGCAACGGTCAGGATCAGCAGCAGCCGCAGCCGTTCCGGCGACTGGATGATGTCCGCCACATCGAGGATCGTCTTCGGATCGTCGATGTCGCGCTTGAAGGCGATGGTGGACAGCAGCAGATGATGCAGCACGAGCCAGGAGACGGTCTCGGTCTCCTCCGCGGTCAGCCCTAATGCCGGCCCGACTTCCAGCGCGAGTTCCGCACCAATCTGCGAATGATCGCCGCCGCGGCCCTTGGCGATGTCGTGCATCAGCATCGCCAGGTACAGCGACCGCCGCGACTGTACATGCTCCACGAGCTCGGACGCGATCGGCGCGACTTCCGCCAGCTCGCCGCGTTCCATCGCGTTCAGCACGCGGATCGCTTCGATCGTGTGCTCATCGACGGTGAAGATGTGGTACGTGTCGAACTGCATCTGCCCGACGATGCGGGCCCAGTCGGGAATGAAGCGGCCGAGGAAGCCTGTTTCATTCATCACCGCCAGCCAGCGCGCGCCGTCCGGATGCTGGCCGCCGATGACGCCGCCGCGGTGACGCTCCGGTTCGTGGCCGCACATCAGGTCCATGTAGATGTCGGCGGCTTCCTTGTTGCCGCGGAGATCGACGGCGCGCCGCTCGTTCTGGATCAACGCGCGCAACGCCAGCGGATGCAGTTCCAGACTGCGATCGCGCGCCACTTGCAGGATGCGCAGCATCTGGATCGGTTCTTCATCGAACTCGCGGCCGCTGATCGGCATCAGCATGCCTTCGGCCAGCACGAAGCCCGACTTCACCAGTGCCGGATCGGTCTCCGCCGCGATCGCCGGCGGGCCGAGCGCCTGGCGCAGAATCGCCGGTTCCAGAATGCGCGTCAGCCGCGCCACTTCGCGCGCGGTGAGGAAATAGTGGCGCATGAAGCGCTCGACGCCGTCCTGCTTGCCGTGCCGCGTGTAGCCCATGCGCGCGCCGACGACGGGCTGCATGTCGAAGGTCAGGCGTTCCTCGGCACGGCCGGCGACGTAGTGCAGGTGGAAGCGCAGCGTCCAAAGGAATTCCCAGGCTCGGCGGCCATGGCGGGCTTCGGTGTGGGTCAGGATGTCGCCGACATCGGCCAGCTCGCCCATGGTCTGCGTGTCGTACACGTAGCGGGCGATCCAGTACAGCGTTTGCAGATCGCGCAACCCGCCGCGGCCTTCCTTGATGTTCGGCTCCACCATGAACGGGCTGTCGCCGTAGCGGCGATGGCGCACCGCGCGTTCCGCCTGCTTCGCCGCGATGTATTCGGCGACCCCGGCCTCCTTGCACGCCTGGCGGAAGCGCTGGTGGAATTGCGCAAACAACTTGCTGTCGCCGGCGAGATGGCGGGCATCCAGCAGGGCAGTGCGGATCGTGGTGTCCTTGCCGCCCTCGACCAGGCAATCCTCGATGGAGCGTGTCGCGTGGCCGACCTTCAGACCGAGGTCCCAGATGAAATACAGGATGTCTTCGACCACGCGCAGCGTCTGCGGCGACGGCGCCTCGGCGGTCAGGAACAGCAGATCGATGTCGCTGAACGGCGCGAGCACGCCGCGGCCGTAACCGCCGGTGGCGGCGATGCTGAGGTGGTCCGGCGCGTCCAGGGCCGCATCGTTGGCCACGTGATCGTACAGCGCGGCGACCACGCCATCGATCAGCTTGCCCAGCAGCCTCGCCGCCTGCAGGCCGGTGATTTGTTCCTGCTCGAACGCGTTCTGCACGTAGTTCTGGATGCGGGCCAGGTGGCGGCGGAACGCGCCCACCACGGCATCCCGCGGCACATCCCCTGGCTCGGCGGCCAGCGCCGCGAGCGCGTCCGACAGGATGGCGTTGGCGGCTTCGGGTGCCTTCGGCAGGGTTGCGGGGGTGAGCATCGGGGGATCGTACTAGGTCGCGGCGGTGTCGGGAACCGGCAGCAGCGCCCTCAGGCGATAAAGCGCGTCGAGTGCGTCTCTTGGGCTCATGCGGTCCGGCTCCAGTGCTTCCAGGGCGTCGCGCAGCTTGTCGGTTTCCGGCGGAGGTTCGTCCGCGGTGGGAGCGGCGAACAGCGGCAGGGCGCCGAGCGGGGCGCCGGTGCCCAGCGGGCCGCCGTGCTTCTCCAGGCTGGCCAGCAACTGCGCGGCGCGGCGCACCACGGGGGCGGGGACACCCGCCAGTTCCGCGACGTGCACGCCCCAGGAACGGCGGGCGGCACCTTCGGCCACCTCATGCAAGAACACGACGCTGCCCTTCCATTCCTTCACCCGCATCGTATGGGGGCGGAGCCGCGGCAGGCGGTCCGCCAGTTCGGCAAGCTCATGGAAATGTGTGGCGAAAATGGTGCGGCAGCGAATGGCGGAGTGCAACGCCTCAAGCACCGCCCAGGCGATCGCGAGGCCGTCCAGCGTTGCGGTGCCGCGGCCGATTTCGTCCACCACCACGAGCGAACGAGGGCCGGCCTGGTGCAGTATGGCGGCGGTTTCGGTCATTTCCACCATGAAGGTGGAGCGGCCGCGCGCCAGGTCGTCCGCCGCGCCGACGCGGGAAAACAAGCGGTCCACCACGCCGATGCGGGCGGATTCCGCGGGCACCGGCAGCCCGGCCTGGGCCAGCACGGCGATCAACGCGTTCTGCCGCAGGAAGGTGGATTTGCCCGCCATGTTCGGGCCGGTGAGCAGCAGCACGCGGTGGTCGGGCGAGAGGTCGGTGTGGTTGGGGACGAAGGCGGCATGGCCGGCGATGGCGGCTTCGACCACCGGGTGCCGGCCGGAGCGGACCTGGAATTCGTCGTCGTCGGTGACGACCGGGCGGCACCAGGTGCCGGCTTCCGCCAGCTTGGCCGCGGACTGGGCGGCGTCGAGCAGGGCCAGCGCCTCGGCGGCGGCGGCCAGGGCGTCGGCGTGGTCCAGCGCGCTGCGGACCAGTGCGGCGAAGACGGTGCGTTCGCGGGCGGCGGCGCGCTCGCCGGCTTCGGAGATGCGCCGGTCGAGTTCGGCCAGGTCCGGCGTGGTGAAGCGGGCGCCGTTCGCCATGCCCTGGCGCAAGGTCAGTTCCGGCAGCGCGCGCAGCTTTTCCACTGCCGCGGCTGGGACTTCGATGACGTAGCCGAGCTGCGCGTGATGTTTGATTTTCAAACTTGCGACGCCGTAGCGTTGCGCGCAATCGAGCTGCATCGTGGCCAGCACGCGGCGGGAGTCATCGCGCAGGGCGCGCTCGGCATCGAGTTCGCCGTCGAAGCCGGGACGGATGGCGTTGCCGTCCTCCAGCCGGTGCGGTGCCGGGTCGGCCAGCGCGTCGGTCAGCGTGCGGGCAAGCGCCGGGTCGGTTGCCAGGGCGGCTCGGGCGCTTGTCAGCAGCGCGGGCAGTGGGCCGTCCAGCGCGGTATGCACGGTGGCGGCGGCGCCGAGCCCGTCGCGCAACGCCGCCAGGTCACGCGGGCCGCCTCGGTGCAGCGACAGCCGGGCAAGCGCCCGCGCGATGTCGGGCGCCGTCCGCAGGGCGGTGCGCATGCGCGTTGCCGCCTCCGGGTTGGCGAGCAGCCAAGACCACGCGTCCTGCCGCGCGGCGATGGCGTCCGGATCGGTGAGCGGCGCGGACAGCCAGTTGCCCAGCATGCGTGCGCCGGCCTGGGTCAGCGTGCGTTGCACCGAGGCGTACAGCGTATGCCGGTCGCCGCCGTCGCGCGCGCGCTGGATCTCCAGGCTGGCGCGGGTGGCGGCGTCCAGCGCCATGACGCCGGCGCGGCCCTGCGGTGCGGGACGCGCGAGGCGCGGCAGGGCGCCGGCCTGGGTGACGCGGACGTAATCCAGCGCGAGGGCCGCCGCGACCGCCTCGCCGTCGGTGAAGCTGCCGAACGCGTCCAGGCTGGCGGCGCCGAACGCTTCCGCCAGCCGGCGGCGGGCTATGAGGGGCGGGGAGGGGACGGGCTCGGGCGCGCGCTTGTCCGCCCAGTCGCCGAGGTTGAGCGTGGCGGGGGCAAGGATTTCCACCGGCTCCAGGCGGTGCAGCAGGGCCGGGAGTTCGGCAGCGGCGGCGGACGTGGTTTCGAACAAGCCCGTGGAAACGTCCAGCCAGGCGGCGCCGATGCCGTCGCGGTCCTGCGCCAGCGCCAGCAGCAGGTTGGCGCGGCTGCCGTCCAGCAGGGCTTCCTCGGTGACGGTGCCGGGGGTGATGAGGCGGACCACCTCGCGGCGGATCGGTGCCTTGCCGGTGCGGTTCTTCGGGTCCTCCATTTGCTCGGCCACCGCGACGCGGAAGCCGCGGCGGATGAGGCGGGCGAGGTAGGCCTCCGCCGCGTGATGCGGTACGCCGCACATGGCGATCGGGGCGCCGTCGTGCTCGCCGCGCGCGGTCAGTGCGATGTCGAGTGCCGCGGCGGCGGATTCCGCGTCGGCAAAGAACAGCTCGTAGAAGTCGCCCATGCGGAAGAACAGCAGCGCGTCGGGGTGGTCCGCCTTCATGGCGAACCATTGCGCCATGGCGGGGGAGGCACCTTCGGCGCGCGGCAGACGGGCGGTGTCGGGCATGGGCTTCGTCTAGAGCACTTTCACCGTGACTGAAAATCGTCGGCGATCAGGCGTCGCGAGGATCACTTGTCATTGCGAGTTGCCACCGGCCTGCGGCCCCCTGTCATTGCGAGTTGCCACCGGCCTGCGGCCCCCTGTCATTGCGAGGCCGCTTGGCCGAAGCAATCTCGTGCGTGACGAGCTGCCGG
>DASXFW010000146.1:0-30947 GCA_036489395.1 Acetobacteraceae bacterium
GGCCGCTTGGCCGAAGCAATCTCCCCGGGAGATTGCTTCGGCCAAGCGGCCTCGCAAGGACAGGGAATCGGCGTTTCATCCAGGCCGGTGGCCAACTCGCAATGACAGACGGCCTCAGTACATGCTCGTCAGCACATTCGACAGCCGCTTGCGCTCCTCCAGCGCGCGCCCCGTCCCCAGCGCGACGCATTGCAGCGGGTTCTCCGCCACCACCACCGCCAGCCCCGTCGCGTCCCGCAGCACCTGGTCCAGCCGGTAGAGCAGCGCGCCGCCGCCGGTGAGAACGATGCCCTTATCGACGATGTCGGCGGCGAGCTCCGGCGGGGTGTTCTCCAGCGCCACCTTCACCGCCTCGACGATCGCGCCCACCGGCTCGGCCAGGCTGTCGGAGATCTGCCGCTGGCTCACCAGCACCTCGCGCGGCACGCCGTTCATCAGGTCGCGGCCGCGCACTTCGCGGTACGGGCCCTCGTCGTCCTCGGGGTTGGTCGCGGCGCCGATGTCCATCTTGATCCGCTCGGCCGACGACTCGCCGATCAGCAGATTATGGTTGCGGCGGATGTACGAAATGATCGCCTCGTCCATCTTGTCGCCGCCGACGCGCACGCTGCGCGAATAGACGATGCCGCCGAGCGAGATCACCGCCACTTCCGTGGTGCCGCCGCCGATATCCACCACCATGGACCCCGACGGCTCGGTCACCGGCAGCCCGGCACCGATCGCCGCCGCCATCGGCTCCTCGATAAGCTGCACGCGGCGCGCGCCGGCACTTTCCGCGCTTTCCTGGATGGCGCGACGCTCCACCGCGGTGGACCCGGACGGCACGCACACGATGATCAGCGGCGAGGCGAACCCGCGGCGGTTATGCACCTTGCGGATGAAATGCTTGATCATCTCCTCGGCGACTTCGAAATCGGCGATCACCCCGTCGCGCAGCGGCCGGCTCGCGGTGATGTAACCGGGCGTGCGGCCCAGCATCATCTTGGCTTCCTCGCCGACCGCGACGACCTGTTTCTTGCCGCGCACGTCTGCGATGGCGACCACGCTGGGTTCGGCCAGCACAATGCCGCGGCCTTTCACATAGACCAGCGTGTTGGCGGTACCGAGGTCGATGGCCATGTCGGCGGACATGAAGCCAAGCATCCGAGCGAACATCCAGGCTACCTTCGCGCGTAGCGCATCGGGGGTGAGGAGAGGGCGCTGGGGCTTAACCCTGCGGCCCCCGGTTAACAAGAGGGTGATCGCCCAGCCTTGCGGACGCCTCAATCCTGCCACCGGAATTTCTCGTTAAGCGCAAAGGTTGCGTAGCGATGGAAGCGACGGAGGGAATGGACATGCAGCGCAAGATCATCCTGGGCACATTGATGGCGGGCGTGATGTTCGCCCTGGCGGCCTGTGGTGCGGACCCGGTTACACGCGGCGTGACCGGCGGTTTGCTCGGCGCCGGCGCCGGCGCGGGCGTGGCGGCGGTGACGGGTGGCCGCCCGGCAACGGGTGCCGCGATCGGCGCCGGCGCGGGCGCGCTCGGCGGCGTGCTGACGGCGCACTGAGCGATTTCGTTCCAATATCGAACAAAATAGGAGTGACGACGATGCGGCGGCGTATTTCGGCCTGCCTGGTCCTGGCAATGCTGGCGGTCCCCCTGGCGGGATGCGGCTATAGCCCGGGCGACCGTGCGGTATCCGGGGGCCTGATCGGTGCCGGCGGCGGCGCGGCGATCGCCGCGCTGACGGGCGGCGCGCCGCTGGTCGGTGCGGCGATCGGCGGCGCGGCCGGTGCGTTGACCGGCGCGGTCACCAGCGGCCATGACCTCAACCTCGGCCGTCCGGCCTGGCGCTGACGCGTCTCACTCTGCGCCGACCGGGCCTATAACCGGCGCCCTGGCGAGCGATGTCTAACAAGAAACTGGGGCCTTCCATGCCGCGGATGGGAGGTACGCTCGCTCGGCACCTCCTCGTCATGCCGACGAAGGTCGGCATCCACGCCTTTGTCGCGGCCAGCGTAGCAAGTCGGGGATGCCGACCTTCGTCGGCATGACGTGGGGGTGACGCCGACCGTTTCATCCAGAGCGGGTCGGCCGCCGGCCGGTGGCAACTCGCCATGGCGTTCTGCTTGCAGACCGCGCGGATGTGATCAAGCCGATCCGGCAAATTCGCCGCCGGCCGCTATGTCTCCGTATGCATGGATCGCTCGCATTCGGTCGCAGATTGATGCGTTTACAGCAAATCTCGCGGCTGCCGCGGCATGTTCGTGTCGCTGAGGGAAGTAGATTCTTAACGGTCTTTAACGAATCTTTGTGTTGCTCCGCGCACTTTGGTGCGTGACGATGTTATTACAACGTTGACGTGTAAAGAGGACCGTGGTTTACAACCAAGATAGCGGCTGGGGACGCCGGCTGGCCCTCTTCCATCGTCGTCATTCCGGCTTGGCTGGCCCTGCCACGGATCGGCATCTCCGGGATCGCGCATGAAAGTCTTATTCGTTACCAGCGAGTTCGCCGGACTGGCTAAGGCAGGGGGGCTCGGCGATGTGTCTGCGGGGCTGCCCGTGGCGCTGCGCGGTCTCGGAATCGACGTGCGCATCCTGTTGCCCGGATATGCGGAAGTGTTGGCCCAACTCCCCGCAATCAACTGGATTGGCCGCCTCGCGGGCCGTGCCGATATCCCGCGCTGCCGCATCGGTGAGGCGCACCTGGCGAACGGACTGGTGGTTTACGTGGTTGCGGCGGGATCGCTGTACGATCGACGCGGCACGCCGTACTGCATGCCGCACGGGCGCGACTGGCCGGACAACCATCTGCGCTTCGCCCGCCTGTCGCTCGCCGCGGCGGAGATCGCGCGCGGCCGCGGCGGCCTGCGTTGGACTCCCGACCTACTGCATGCGAACGACTGGCCGGGCGGCCTCGCTCCAGCGTACCTGCACTGGGACGGCGCGGATGTTCCGTCGGTGATGACCATCCACAACATCGCGTATCAGGGCGTGTTTCCGGCGCAGTGTCGGCACCAGCTCGGCATTCCCGATGCCGCGTTCGACATGCACGGGGTGGAGTTCCACGGCAAGGTGTCGTTCCTCAAGGCCGGCCTGTATTATGCGCGCCACGTCACCACGGTCAGCCCGACCTACGCGAAGGAAATCGCCACCGAGGCATGCGGCGCAGGGCTGCATGGGCTGATCCAGGGGCGCGCCGAGCGCCGCGAACTTTCCGGCATCGTCAACGGCATCGACGAAAGCTGGGATCCGTGCAGCGATCCGCACCTGCCGCATCATTTCGATGCCGGCGCGCTGTCGGGCAAACGAGCCAATGCCGCGGCGGTGCGCGACAGCCTCTGTCTCCAGCGGTCCGAGGGTCCGTTGTTCGGCGTCGTCTCGCGGCTCGTGCACCAGAAGGGTCTCGATCTCGTTGCGGAAGCGGCGCACGAGATCGTCGAGCAAGGCGGCCAGATCGCCGTGCTCGGGCTGGGCGATCCGGAGATCGAGCACCTGTTGAACCGCACCTCCCGCCGGCATCGCGACGACATCGGCGTGCTGGTCGGCTTCAACGAGCGCATGGCCCGCCGCATCATCGCCGGCAGCGATTTCTGCCTGATGCCGTCGCGGTTCGAGCCGTGCGGCCTGACGCAGATGCAGGCGCAGCGTTACGGCGCTCTCCCGATCGCGCACGCCACCGGCGGCCTCGCCGACACGATCGACGACGGCGAGACCGGTTTCCTGTTTTCCGGCCTGTCGCCGGATGGGCTGATGGGCGCGTGCGACCGCGCGTTCGATACGTTCTCCGACGAGGGCCGGCTGGCCGCGATGCGCCAGGCGGCGATGGGGCGCCGGTTCGACTGGTCCGGCGCCGCTGCGCAGTACGCCGCACTGTACAGCCGCCTGTGCGGCCAGGTCGTGCCCGTCGAGGTTGGTCGCGCGCCGCCCGCGCACTGGCCGCCGGTTCGGGTGCAAGCGGCGGAGAAAGCGCTCGAAGCCGCGTAGCACGCCGCACCCGCTGCCTTTGCGCGTCGGCCAGCGGCCTGGCAGCCCACCAGCGCCGGATGAAACGGCAGCGAGTGCAGTCGGTTGAGGTTCCCCGACCCCTTATGTAAAGGGTCAGGGGGAGGGGTACATACAGCCGCAGACCTCGGGAGAACGCACCTCTCCCCTGACCCCCATCGTCACGTGGAGGGGGAGACAGCGAAATCCATCATTGCATGGCGCGCTTACGCCGCCTGCTTCCCCGGACCCCAGCGGCGGGCCACGTCGTCCAGGCACGCGGCCATCGCCGCCGGCAGCCGCAGGGCCGTGGTATGCAACCGGCCGATCAGCGTTTCGGCGGTGCGCCGATCGTCGCGCGACACGGCGTCGGCGAGTTCCTCCATCACTTCCTGCAGCCCGATCGCGCCGCAGGTGTCCGCCAGGTTGGCCAGCTCCTGGCAGTGCCGGACAATGGCCTGGCGTTCCCAGCCGGGCAGCAGCTCCTCCAGCGATCGGCAGTGCGCCGCTGCGTTGGCAATGAATTCGGAGACGCAGGCCCGCGCGCGATCAAGGCCGATCACCGCGACCATCTCCTCCACGAACGCCGCCGACACGTCCGCATCGTAGTCCGCCGGGTCGATGTCGGCAGCGCGCGCCCGCGGTTCGCTCGCCGGCGAGCCAACCGTCCAGCGCCGCAGCGTCGCCTCCAGGCGGGCGATGTTGATCGGCTTCTCCAGCGCCGCGGTGAACCCCGCTTCCATGCAGCGCTGCCGCATCTTGGAGCCGTGGAACGCGGTCAGCGCCATGATCGGCAGCGTACCGGCGCGGCCCGGCAGTGCGCGGATTTGCCGCACCGCGGTGAAGCCGTCCATGCCGGGCATGTGCAGGTCCATCAGGATCGCGTCGAAGCTGTCGTTCGCCGCCAGCCGCACCGCGTCCGGGCCGTTGCCGGCGACGAACACGGCGAAGCCGCGGCGGGACAGCGCCGTGGCGACGACGGTCTGCGTCGTGCGGTCGTCCTCCACCAGCAGCACGCGGCCGCCGCCGGCGATCACCGCGTCCGGCTCCAGCGCCTCCAGCGAGGCGCGCGCGCCGAGAAGCTGCCGCGCCGCGGCGACGATCTGATACGGATCGGCGGGCGCGGGCACTGCCGCATCGACATCGACATCCGCCGCGCCGGCGCCGATCCACACCACGCTGGCGCGGCGGCCGAACGCCGTGGCGCGCAGCCGCAGCAGGAACACCTCGGCCGGCATGCTGACCAGGTTGCCCTGCAGCACCACCAGATCGACCGCGCCGCGCTGGGCGTCCAGCCGCTCGGCCAAGGCGAGGCCGAGGAAGCCGTCCGGCGCGATCTCCACCACCAGGCCGAGCTCGCCAAGCTGCACCGCCGCCGCGCGGGTGGCGGCATTCTCCTCCGCGACGATCAGTGCGGTGCGGCCGGCGAAGGGCGCCTGGCTGTCGGTCGGTGCGACGCGCTCGGCCGGCACCGTCAGGGTGAATTCGCTGCCGATCCCCAGCGCCGATTCCAGGGTCAGCGTGCCGCCCATCAGCTCGGCGCTCTCGCGCGACAAGGCGAGGCCCAGCCCGATGCCCGGCCGCGATGCGCTGACCGGGTCACGGCCGCGCTTGAACCGTTCGAAGATCAGCTCGCGGTCCGCCGCGTCGATGCCCGGTCCGGTGTCGGAGATCGAAATGCGCAGCCGCGCCGGCGTGTCGGTGCCGGGAGACGCACGGACCTCCACCAGGCCGCCCGAGGTGAACTTCACCGCGTTGCTGATCAGGTTGAACAACACCTGGCGCAGCCGCGCCGGATCGATCAGCCATTCGCCGCGCAACTGGTCGTCGCAGCGCACGCGCAGCTCCAGGCCCTTGTCGCGCGCCTGCGGCACCAGCACCTCGGCCACTTCCAGCACCAGCGAGGCGACATCGACCGGCTCGGGATGGATGCTGGCGCGATCGGTCTCGCTCGCCGTCAGGTCGAGCAAGCCGTTCAGCATGCCCAGCAAAGCCTGCCCGCTCGCCTGCATTTTTTCCAGCCAGACGCGGTGCTCCTGCTCCAGGTCGCCTTCCAGCATCAGGCCGCAGATGCCCATGATGGTCGTCATCGGCGTGCGGATGTCGTGGCCGAGCGAGGCGAGCACCCTCTCTTGTTCCTGAGTTGCGGCAGCGGCGGCGGCTTCGGCGGTACTGCACGCCTGGGCGGCTGCTTCCGCCGCGGCCTCGGCCCGGTACTGCGCGGTCACGTCGCGGCCAGAACATAGGAAGCGGCCGTTCTCCAGCGGCTCGATCGTCAGCCGATGGAAGCGCTCCTGCGCTTCGTCGTGATGCAGCGGGACGATGCAGCCGTCCAGCCGGATGCGCCCGGCGAGCGCCTCGTCGATCTGCCGCGTGACAGCGGCGCCCGCCGCCAGGCCGATCCCGGCCGGCAAGCGCTGGCCGACATGCTCTTGCAGGATGGGCGGCGCGAAGCCGTGCACCGCGACGATCGCGCCGTGGCTGTCCATCTCGCATTGCCAGTCGCTGCCAAAGCCGTGCCCGGCCGGGGAGCCGGCTGAAGCACGGCGGCCTGACCGCGCCGAACCTGCCAGCACCAGACAGGCCAGCCACACGGCGACCAGGTAGCCGCCCAGCGCGGCGACGCTGTATCCGAGCAGGGGCCGGCCGCGCAGGACCTCGGCGTCATCGACGGTCGTGACGATCGACGCGTCCAGATATTGCAGCGGGACGGTTGCCGCCAGGTCGGGGGTGCCGACCACCATACGGTCGATGCCGAGAATCAGCCGGTCGGCCCAGCCCGATGCTTCCTGGGCGGGCGCGGCGCCGGTCTCGCGCGGCCACGTCAGTACCGGCTTGTTGTCCATGCCGAGCCACTCGATCCGCATGCCGGACGGCAGCCAGCCACGGGCCGCCAGGCGCTGCAGGCTGGCCAACGGGAGTGCCGCGCCGACCACGCCGACCGTGGCGCCCTTGGCGTCGCGGACCGCGCGCCACAGCACGACGCCGTCGGTCACGCCGAGCCAGGGCTGGCCGAGCGCCTGCAGCTCCAGCGAGATCGAGCCGCCCGTCATGGCGCTATGGAACCAGTCTGCTGCCGCAACGTTGCTGTCGTCGGCGGTGAATGGTGTCGAGGCAGACAGCAGGCGGCCCGATGCATCGACCATGAAGGTGACGCCGGTGCCCGGCAGCAGCGATTGCAGTTGCAGCAAACGCGTGGTTGCCGCGACCCGGTCGCGCGATGCGAAATCGGCGGCACGGATGGTCTGCGCTTGCTCGGCGAACGGCATGAAAGGTGCGTCCGCGGCCCGGGCGAGGGCATTGGCCGTCAGCAGCAGGTTGCTGCGCGCGTCGCGTCCGGCCTCGCCGGCCTGGCTCAACACGACGAGGCCCCAGGCCCCAAGCAGCAACAGCGCGGCGACCACCAGTGCGACGGGTTGGGACACCAGCCGCAGCGGCACGGTGATGGCGTGGCCGAACCGTCTCACCGGCAAGCTCCCCCCACAGAGTGCGATGTGAAACTAGCCCGAAGCGGGTTGCACCACGCTTGCAGACCTGATTCGGGTGGTTCGGCGCGGGTCAATTTCGCGTGCGCCGCACGCAACCGAACCAGTTTGCGCCGTCCGCGCCCGATGGCGGAAGGTTGATCGGCGGCAGGTCCGTGGCAGGGTGTTCTGGAACGACGGTGCCGCCGCTGAGCATGATGAGCAACCGGCTGAGGCCGGTGTCGCCGGGACCGAAGGAGGCGACCGCGGCGTGGGTGCTCGCCGCGGCGGCCTCGACCGCCCAGTTGCCGGCGGCGCCGGCGAACCGCAGGGTCAGGCGGTGGTTCGGGAGCGGGCCAACCGGCGACAGGACGAGCACGATCGGGTGGCCGCTGCGGGCGATGACGGCGAGGCTGATCCGCCCGGCACGTGCGGTGGCTCGGCATTCGTTGGCGAGGCGCTGGAAGCTCCAGCTCGCATGGGCGATCGGACGCGAGGCCGGCGGCGGTGGCGGCGGCAGCGGGAGCGATGGCGCGGGAGCTGGCTGCGGCGGGGCGGATGGGGACGTGCAAGCGGCCAGCGTCAGGGCCAGCAGCGTGCCGAGCACAGCGGCGCGGCGTGGACGGTGCGATGGTCGGGCTCCGGGCGGCCGGGCGGAAGCGCGGTCGGTTGCGAAACAGGGCATTGCGTCGAATCCTGCCGAATCGTGCGCGATGATTGGAGGGGTAAGCCGGCCGCGACACAACCGATTCCGACGATCCAGGCATCCTGGTATAAATCCGAGTAATCTGTGCCGCCGCGACCTCATCGCGCTCGGGCGTTTTCCGCCACCCGCTGGTGCGCGGCCGAGGCCAGGAAATCCTCCAGCGCGCGCAGGTACGTCACGTCGTGGAATGCCTGCGCCTTGCCGCGCGCCACCTGCTGCCGCACGTCCTCCCGCCAGGCTCGGTCGCGGCCCAGGCGGGCGGCGATCTCGACGTATTCGTCCAGCGAGCCGGCAATCGTCGCCTCGCAGCCAATGCGGCGCAGGATCGCCGCAGTGTGGCGTCCGCGCATGAAGCGGCCCGGCAGAGTCACGATGGCCGGGTCCTGCGCCAAGCACTCCAGCGTGGAGCGCCCGCCCGACCATTCCGGCGGGTCCAGCACCACGTCGGCGAGGCCGGCGCCGGCGACGAATTGCTCGGGTGAAAGCGGCGGCAGGATCACGCAGTACTGCGAGGCATCGAGCCCGGCCGCATCGAAGGTCCAGTACAGGCGGTCGCGGAACGCTGCGGTGATCGCGCGGCTTTTGGCGAAGGCAATGAATACGAACTGGCAGCGGCCGACGGCGGCGGCGATGCGGGGGAACACCGCATCGTACTGCGGCAGGTATTTGTACAGCGATTGTCCCGACCAGTACACCGGTGCTTCCGGATCCAGCCCGAGCGCGGCGCGGTCGAGCGGAGCCGCCGTAGAGGTCTCCGGCAGCCAGCACAGACCCAGGTTCGGCAGGCGGATCAGTTGCTCGGTATAGTGGCTCTGGCAGTTCGGCGGTTCCATCAGCGTGCTGGACAGAAAGTAGTCGATGGTGGGCATGCCCGTTGTGTCAGGGTGCCCCCAGGTCACGCATTGCACCGGTGCCAGCCGCTGCGCCGCGAGCCGTGCGGCGATCACCGCGTCCCGCCACGCCGTGGCCGTACCGAGGCCGCGCACGAACCGGTCGCAGGCGCCGGCGGCAAGTTCTGTCTCCGCATCGACGGTGTGGCCGGTGTGGAAGCCGATGACTTCGAATCGGTCGCGGTCGAGCTCGCTCAGCCAACCGTGCAGGAACAAGCGGAACACGGTGTGGCGGCAGAAGAAGCCGCTGACGATGCCCAGCCGGATGCGCTCGCCCGGCGCGGGTGGATCGGCCAGCGGTGCCGGCGGCTCGGTCCTGGCAAGCACGCGGCAGGCGATGCGGCCGTACGTGGCCTGCAGGACACGGTCGTTCTTCCCCTGGTAGGCCAGGAAGAAAGGCTGGGCAGCGCCGATCGCGGCTGCCAGAGATTGTGCCGCGCCAGGTGCGGCTGCTGCGGTCGCCAGGTCCTTCAGGGCGGCGGCATAGCGCCGGCGACGCTCGGCGATTTCCGCCTCGCTACGATACAGAATGGGAAGCTGCGCCATGCACAGCCCGAGGTGCGCGGCGCCGCACTGCGGATCGGCGGCGATCGCCGCTTCCTGGCATTGCATCGCTTCCTCGGTGCGGCCCTGGCCGAGTAGCAGACAGCCGAGGTTGTAGTGCGCATCTGCGAAACCTGATGCGAGCGACAGGGCCTGGCGATAGCACGCCTCGGCCTCCTGCGAGCGGTCCAGCTCCTGCAAGGCGATGCCGCGATTGTTCCACGTGGGCGCGTGCTCCGGTGCCAGCCGTGTCGCCTCCGCCAGGTGTTCTGCTGCCTCCGCCCAGCTTCCCTGCGTGGTCAGCCAGCGGCCGTAATTGGCGTGCGCGTTGGCGAAGTCCGGCTTCAGCGCGATCGCCTGCCGAAAGCACGCCGCCACGTCGGCCTGCTTCTCCTGCTCTGCCAGAGCGTTCGCCAGATTGTACCAGATCTCCGCGACACCGGGCGCGCAGGATGCGGCCTGGCGATAATGCGCCACGGCCTCGGCATGGCGGCCGAGGTCGTGCAGCGCGGTTGCCAGGTTGTTGTGGATTTCTGCCGACCCGGGACGCAAAGCCGCGGCGGCGCGATATTCGTGCACCGCGTCCTCCGGCCGGCCCAGCATGCGATAGGCCAGCGCCAGGTTGTTGTGGTGCGGCGCCTGCCCCGGCGCCAGCCGCATGGCGCGCTGGATCAGCGCCGCGCCGGAAGCCGGGTCGCCTTGTTCCGTTGCGATCAGGCCGAGCAAGTGCAGGCTGCCGGCATGATCCGGGTCATCCGCCAGGATGCCGCGGTACATTGCCTGCGCGGCGGCGATGCGGCCGGCCTCGTGGTGGTGGAGCGCCTCGTTGAATGCTGTCTCGGTCATGGCGGGATCAGCGCCGTGCCTGGGCCGGAACAGCGGCCGGCGCGGTGCCATTTTTGGCCCCTTCGAAATTTCCGCGGGGACAGTTAGGCTCAATGTGTTGAGGATGTGTTGATGGGCACCTTACCGGCGGGGGAAATCATGGCACCAAAAGTGGCGGTGCTGGCACTTGCCGCACTGGCGGCAGCGGCCGGTTCGGCGGCGGCGTGCGACCTGCGGCTGGAGCCGTCCAGCGTGTTCGGCGGCACCTGCCAGGTGCTGGTCGGTTACGATGGCACCGACCGCATCGGTCCGTTTCACATCATGCTGCCGGACCATTCGGTGGTGACCGCGGGCAATTGCGACGGCTATGTCGGCGTCGCCAAGGTCGAAGGCAACGTGATCACGCTGCAACCGTTTCACACGGTTCCGGCCCGGGTCTATAGGCTGTCCGACGATTGCAGCCATACGACCAGCATGCGGACGCTGGACAATCGCTAGGCCGCACGCAATCGCATTCGCGGAGGCTGGTGTGACCGGATGCGAGACCGATCCATGACCCGGCCGGCCTCCGTCGTGATGCCGGGCGCCGCGACGGCGGTCAAAGCGGCCAGCCCCGCTCCCGGCGTCACGACGGAGGCCGGCCGCGTTGCCGAACAATACGCCGCCCAGCATCACGCGGTGTTCCACGAGGCCATTCGCACGGCGGTGGCGGCGGCGGAGCAGACGGGTGGCGCCCGACCGTCGAAATCCCGCGCGCGTGCGGCACAGCAGCAGGGCGCCCTGGGCACGCGTTTTGCGCAGCAGCGCCAGTACCCGCAGGCGATCACGGCATTCCGGCGGGCGATCGAACTCGATCCCGCGCTGGCCGAAGTGCACCACAACCTGGGTTATGTCTGCCTGCAGATTGGCCGGTTGGAGGACGCGGCAGTTTCGTTCTCCGAGGCGGTGCGGCTGAAGCCGGATCTGGCCGGTGCGCAGCACTACCTGGCCATGGCGCTCGATCAACTCGGCCGCCGTGCCGATGCACTGCGTGCCTATGAGGCGACCATCAGGCTGGAACCGCAGCGTGCCGCGGCGCAGTTCCGCTTCGGGCAATTGTGCCTGGCGTCCTACCGCTGGGCTGACGCGGAGGCGGCCTTTCGCGCCGCCGCCGCGGCTGGGATCGATCCGCTCATGCAGCGGGTCGCCACAGCCTATGCGGCGCATGCCGCGGGGGACGATGTCACGGCAGAGGCGCTGCTGCGCGCGGTCATCGCCGATGCACCCGAGTACAGTTGGGTGCATGTGGTTCTCGGCGATATCCTGGCCCAGTCCGGCGCGCTTGCGGAGGCCGCTGCCTGCCTGGAACGTGGCATCTCGCTTGATCCACGGGAGGTCGCATCGTGGTACAGTTTCGCCAGGTCCTGGAAGTTCGCCGCCACGGACGAGGCGCTCATCAGGCGGATTGGCGCCTGCCTGGAGCGCACAGATCTGACGCCGTCGCAGCGCCGTGCGGTGCACTTCGCGCTCGGCAAGGCGCACGACGACATCGGCGACTATCGTGAGGCGATGCGGCATTTCGACGCGGGGAACCACATTCGCGCCGCCGCCGCACCGCTCGACAGGGCCACGGTGGTCCAGTGGAGCAGCCGGATCATCGACGCCGCGCCTGCCGGGTTCCTGGAACGCCGTCCGGACCTTGGTGTCGAGGACGCGACCCCGATCCTGATCGTCGGCATGCCCCGCTCCGGTACCACGCTGGTCGAGCAAATCCTGTCCAGCCACCCGCAGATCGCCGCGGCCGGTGAGCTGCCGTTCTGGACCGAGAAGGCGGCGGCCGGTGTCAGCATATTCGGGGCGACCGCGGTCCCGGGGACGGTCCGTCGTCTGGCCGGCGAGTACCTTGCGGTGCTGCGCGGCAATTCGCCGGACGCGGCGCGGGTGA
Organism: Acetobacteraceae bacterium; assembly: GCA_036489395.1. GTDB lineage: Bacteria > Pseudomonadota > Alphaproteobacteria > Acetobacterales > Acetobacteraceae > JASHVB01. The sequence goes on from DASXFW010000146.1 coordinate 12,322, forward strand.
CGGACAAGATGCCGTTCAATTTCCAATCCCTCGGCGTGTTTTGCCAGGCGTTTCCGTATGCAACCATCGTGCATTGCCGACGGGCGCCGATCGACACCTGCCTGTCGGTCTTCACCACGGATTTCGAGTGGGGGTTTGAGTTCGCCGGCGATCGAGCCAGCCTGGTGTTCTACTACCGTCAGTACCAGCGGCTGATGGCGCACTGGCGCGAGGTGCTGCCGCGGGATCGCTTCATCGAACTCGATTACGAAACGCTGGTGGCCGATCCGGAGCCATTGACGCGGCAATTGATCGCGGCCTGCGGCCTGGAGTGGGACGATGCATGCCTCGCACCGCAGCGCAATCCAGGCCGCATCTCCACCGTAAGTTTGTGGCAGGCGCGTCAGCCGATCTATCGGACGTCGGTTGAGCGGTGGCGACGCTACGAACCCTGGCTTGGCGCGCTGCGCGAGCTGTTGCCCGCGGCCGGTCCATCACCGGAATGAACGAACACGGGACTGTTGGGGCGGAATTTGCGCAGGCGCTGGCGTTGCATCGCCAGGGTCGCACGGTCGATGCCGCGTGTGCTTACGAACAGATCCTGCGGGACCAGCCGGCACATGTTGAGGCGCTGGTGCATCTCGGTGCGCTGCATCTGGGCCAGGGCAACGCGTCGGCGGCGGAGGCACTGCTGCGGCGGGCTGTGGCGGCAGCGCCAGACTCGGCCGAAGCGCACGCCAATCTCGCCGCTGCGTTGCAGAGCCTGGGCCGGCACGCGGAAGCCGCCCGGCACTACGAACAGGCGCTGGCGTACAGGTCCGACATGCTGGATGCGCGTTTCGGCCTGGCCGCGTGCTTGCAGGCCTGCGGCCGGCAGGATGCGGCGATCGGCTGTTACGAAACGCTGCTGGCCGCCGACCCGGCGCACGCCGAGGCGAATTACGGGCTGGCCACGCTGCTGGCGCAGCTTGGCCGGGTTGATGATGCTGCCGCGAGGTTTCGTGCCGCGCTCGACGCCGATCCGGACTTTGCCGAGGCGAGCCACGGACTCGGCAAGCTGCTGGCGCGCGGCGATATGCTTGCGGCGGCGGCCGAATGTTTCCTGCACGCACTGGATGTCGATCCCGAATACATCGAGGCGCGTGTCGCGCTGGGAACCGCGTTGATGCGGCTCGATCGCGATGACGAGGCGATGGCGGCATTCCACGCCGTGCTCGCCGGCGAACCGGAGCATGCCGAGGCGCATAACGGCATTGGCATCGTGCTGGACAAGAAACGGCGGCATGCCGAAGCCATCGAGCACTATCGGGCCGCGCTGGTGCGCAGTCCGCAGCATTTCGACGCGCTGGCCGGCATGGCGAACTCCATGAAGAATATCGGCCGGCATTCCGACGCACTGGCCGCGGCGCGGCGTGCCGTTGCGTTGCGGCCGGACCTGGCGCCGGCCGCCAGTCTGCTCGGATCCATCCTGGCGGAAATCGGTTCGATGGACGAAGCCAGGGCATGTTTTCGCCAGGCCCTGGCGCTCGCGCCGGACCGGCCGGAGTTCGCCAATTACGTAGTGCAGCTTTCCCGCGTGCAGCCCGGTGACGACGCCCTGCGCGCATTGGAAGCGGCGGTGCCGCGCGCTGCGTCGTTCCCGCCGCAGGAGCAATGCCTGCTGCATTTCGGCCTGGCCAAGGCCTACGACGATATCGGCGAGCGGGAACGCGGCTTTGCCCATCTGCTGCAAGCCAATGCGCTCAAGCGGGCGCACACCAGGTACGACGATGCGGCCACGCTGGCGTCGATGGAGCACATCCCGCGCGTGTTCACCGCAGCGCTGCTGGCCGCGCGTCAGGGACTGGGCGATCCGTCGGGGGTGCCGGTGTTCATCGTCGGCATGCCGCGCTCCGGCACCACGCTGGTGGAACAAGTACTGGCCAGCCACCACGCGGTATTCGGCGCCGGCGAGCGGACTGACCTGCCGCAAGCCATCCGTCGCCTAAGTGCGGAACACCTTGGTGCGGCGCCGTTTCCGGAAGCGGTGTGGACCATGACCGGTGCGGAGTTCCGTCGATTGGGCGCGGAATACGTCGCCGCGTTGCAGGCGGTTGCCCCTGCTGCCGCGCGCATCACCGACAAGCTGCCGGCGAATTTTCTGTTCATTGGCATGATACGCCTGATGCTGCCGAACGCACGGATCATCCACGTGCAGCGCGACCCGGTGGACACGTGCCTGTCCTGTTTCTCCAAGCGGTTCACGGGAGAGCAAGGATTTACTTATGATCTCGCGGAGCTGGGGCGGTACTATCGCGCGTATCAGCGGCTCATGGCGCATTGGCAGGACGCGTTGCCGCCAGGCGCGATGCTGAACGTGAAATACGAAGAGCTGGTAGAGGAGTTTGAGCCGCAGGCACGCCGGCTGGTGGGGTATTGCGGGCTGGAGTGGGATGCGGCGTGCCTGGCGTTCTACAAAACGTCGCGGCCGGTACACACGGCGAGCATGATGCAGGTGCGGCAGCCGATCTATCGCAGTTCCGTTGGACGATGGCGGCCGGATGCCGCGGCGCTGCAGCCGTTGCTCGATGCGCTGGCGGAGCCGTAGTGCTGGGAGGCTCGACTTGGGGATTGTGCCGACGCGGAATGCGCCGGTGGCAGCGGGCGCCGGCCGACCCCCGCCACGGTGTCGGCCGGAGCGTAAGTCTCCCCTCCCCTTGAGGGAGGGGCTGGGGGAGGGGTGCGTTCATCCACCGACCGCGGATGTACGCACCCCTCCCCCAACCCCTCCCTCAAGGGGAGGGGGGAACCTACGTCAGGCCGTCGACGCCGTTTCATCCCGTCGCGGGTCGGCCACCGGCCGGAGGAAACTCGCAATGACAAGTGGTGGGGGCGTGCTACTCAGCGGGCTCCGGCACGCGTTCTTCCGGCGTGTCGCGCAGCGGGTGGATCATCTGCCCGACGATCGAATCCGGCAGTTTCGTATCGATGCCATAGTCCGCCGGCCACTCCTTCGGGACATGCCATGTTCCGAACATCCAGTCCCAGCAAGGCAGCATCGATGCGTAGTTGCGGTCGCGCAAACCGGAGCGCGTGTGGTGCCAGTGATGGAAGCCGGGCGTCGCGATCAGCCGTTCCAGCGGGCCGAAGCGCCAGCGAACGTTCGCGTGGATGAAGAAACCCCACACCGTTGCCAGCAACATGATCAGCGTCGGCACCAGGCTGCTCTGGACGCTCTGGGGAGCACCGAGGCCGAGGATGTAGATCGGGATCAGCCCGCACAGATGGATGAACACGAAGTCGATTGGATGGGCGCGTGCGCTGATCAGGAAATACACATGCTGCGGGCTGTGATGGATCGAGTGGAAGCGCCACAGGAAGGGGAATTCATGGGCCCAGCGATGGCCCCAGTAGAAGCCGAGATCCGCCACCACGAAGGCCGATGCGGCGCGCAGCCAAAGCGGCCAGCCGGCGACCGTGGCGTGCACCGATGCGGGAACGAACGCATAGGCCGCGTATGCCGCCAACGACAGCGGGACCGCCATCAGGATGTTGGGAACGATGCCGCTGATAAAGTAATAGGCGAGGTCTTCCAGCGTGGATTTGCGAAGCAGCTTTTGCGGACGCAGCGTCCACAGCCGCTCCAGCGGCAGGAAGATCGCGGCAAGCAGCAGCAGCCAGGCGCACAGCCGTACCACGTTCAGCAGGAACGCGATGAACTGCGGCGCGTGAAACAGGTCAGACAATGGTCGGGTCCTGGGTGACTGACACGCGAGCCGGGTCAGTCTCGGCGTCCGGGAAGCAAGCCGCCCGGACGCCGCAACTTACCAGCGGATCAGCCGGAAGTGGAACGCTTTCTGCGCCGGCGGCGTGCAACCATGCCCAGGCCGGCAAGGCCGACACCGAACAGCGACAGGCTGACCGGTTCCGGCAGATCCGGTGTCACTGACAGGCCGGGAGGCGAATTGACGCCCGACAGGAATGCCATCGGCGGCTCGTTCGCGGTGCTGCCGTTGTTGCCCCAGGCCAGGAAGCTCAGCACATCAGTCGTGGAGTCGGCGGTCAGGTTCAGCGTCACGTAGTTCCAGTTGATGATGCCCTCGGAGGGAACATTCATCAACGGCGTTGCCACGATTGAGGCCGTTGCGTCGGCGTCATGGTAGGTGCCGTGGCCGCCGCTGATGGTGTCGGTAAGTCCGGCCGTGCCCAGCGCGACGATCCACTGGTTGGTGGTGCTGCCGCTGAACCCTACCTGCTGGCTGGCGGCCTGGTAGAAGCTCAGCGTGTAGGTCGTGCCGCTGACCAGGCCCGTGACGGTATAGTTGAACCCGCTTTCGAAGTTCGGGTTTCCGTCAGCCTCGACGTAGTTCCCGGGCAGGTTCTCGGCCGAAGGAATGCCGGTGGTCGGGCTGTAATATGTCGGGAGGTACGTCCCGCTCGACGCCTGCTCGTTGGCGCCGGTGCCAACCTCGCTCGGGTTGTTCTGCGTCGGGGAGTCGATGAAGATCAGGCCGGTGCCACCGGTCCAGCCCACCGGATCAACCGCCGCAAAGGTGCCCTTGGGTTGGCTGCCGGTGTAGTTCGTGAAGGTCAGGTTCACGAGATTCGGCAGCGCCGGATCCGCCTTCGCTGCAAAGCCGGCCAGCGACAGGCTCAGGGCCGTTGAGGCGATGTAGAACGATTTGCGGAATGGTACTGACATGACGGATCGCTTCCCCAGTGACGTGAGATCGCTGATAGCAAGCATCGTGCCACTCTCGAAATATGATGGAATCCAAAGGGTTGGCGACAGCCACACCGAGGGGTTAATCGGCATATGTAAAATTCTCTGACAGAGGAGTGGATCAAAATTATACAGTGAGCACTGATATTTGGATTGTCGTCTATAAAGTGGGTATCGTCGTAGGATAGAGACGGACTGCGCGGTTCCGATGACACGCTACCTCAACCCGCGGCGCGAATGCCTCCCGCTGCGTAATCTTCTGCGTTGCAGGATGACAATCCTGAGGTGCCGGTCAGGCGACGGCGCCAGTGCGGCGGCCACCGCGGCCAGGCATCGGCCGGGCGGCGCTGTCGCGATGGCTCAGGATGCGCTGGGTTGCTTTTTGCGCCGGTGCCGCCGCGCCACGGCACCCAGACCGGCCATGCCGACAGCGAACAGCGTCAGGCTCGCAGGCTCCGGCACGGCCCCAAGGCCGGACGGGGAATCAACGCCCGAGAGGAACGCGATCGGCGGCAGATTGACCGTGCTGCCGTTGTCGCCCCAGGCGAGGAAGCTGAGCAGATCCGTCGTGGCATCCGCCGTCAAATCGACCGTGACGTAGTCCCACCCGACGGTGCAGGTATAGCACACGGTCATCAGCGGCGACGCCACGATGCTCGCGCTCCCATCGGTGCTGCTGTACTGATCGGTTGGACCATAAGTGGGATCCGTCGGACCGCCGCTGGAGATTTGCAGCCCGCCCGACGCGACGGTGGTCAAGGCCACGATCCACTGATCCGTGGTGGGTTGCGGCCTCCCGTCGATCAAGCCGAAACCCTGCTGCTCGCTGGCACCCTGGTAGAACGACAGGCTGTAGGTCTGGCCTATGGTCAGGCCAGTGACGGTGTAGTTGAAGCCGCTCTCGTAGGTGGGGTTGCCGTCGGCCTCGACGTAATTCCCCGAAACGCTGCCGCGAGGATCGCCGTAGGTCGGCAGGTAGGTCGCGCTGTCGGCGCTCTCGCTCGGCGACTGGCCGTCGATGAAAATCAACCCGCTGCCGCCCGTCCAGCCGACCGGATCAGCCGAGCCGGCGCCGCCGTCGGTGCTGCACTGGCCGCCGCCGACGAAGCATTCCTTCGGCGTTCCGCTGATCTGGGTGAAGTTCAGGTTCACCAGGTTCGGGAGCGGCGGATACGCCTCCGCCGCGAAACTCATCAGGGACAGGCCAAGCGCGGTGGAGGCGACGTAGAACGACTTCTTCGACGGCGTCGGCATGACGGACGGCTCCCCTTTGGGTCTGAAATCCGCGTAGCAAGTGCCGTGCCAACGGATAAGACATGGAATTTCAGGAACTTACCTTGATGCAATCGAGATGCTGTAAAGTCCTTCGACATTTACAAGGTCTTTTTGCGAATTACTAAAATTGCCAGTCGTAATCACTGTTGATATTGCACAAAAAATTGGACTGGCCACAGGCCGGCGTCACGCCAGATGCCCAGGGCGTCACGCCGCGGGTGCCGGTTCGATGTCCCGACCTGCTTCCGCGGGCCGCGGCAGTCGGAAAGAGCCGCCATGGCCATTCAGACACTGTAAAATTTTCCGACAGGCGAGGGCCGCCGCGGGCGCCGCGATCAGAACCCGGTCGGGTCGCCATACGGCACGTGCAGCACGCGGTCCACGAAGATACCGGGCGTCACCACGTGGTCCGGGTTGATCTCCCCCAGCTCGCGCACGTGCTGCGTCTGCACGATGGTCAGCTTCGCGGCCATGGCGATGACGGGATTGAAGTTGCGGCCCGACTCGCGGAACGTCAGGTTGCCCCAGCGGTCCGCCTCCCACGCTTCCACCAGCGCCACGTCGCCGGGCAGCGATTGCTCCAGGATGTAGGTTCGGCCGTCGATCTCGCGGTGCTCCTTGCCGACCGCCATGCGGGTGCCGACGCCGGTTGCCGTGAAGAATGCCGGCACGCCGGCACCGGCGGCGCGCATGCGCTCGGCCAGCGTGCCCTGCGGCACGATCTCCAGCTCGATCTTGCCGGCGCGGTACAGCGTCTCGAACACCACCGGATCGGAGCTGCGTGGAAACGAGCAAACGATCTTGCGCACGCGGCCGAGTTCCATCAGCCGCGCCAGGCCGACATGCCCCACGCCGGCGTTGTTGGCCGCGACCGTCAGGCCGGTGGCGCCCTGCTCGATCAGCCCGTCGATCAGCGCGTTGGGCTGGCCGACGGCACCGAAGCCGCCGATCAGCACGGTGGAACCGTCCTCGATGCCTGCCATGGCGTCCGCCATGTCCTGGACGATCTTGTCGATCATGCGTTCTGTTTCCCGAGCGTTCCCGTGGTCCTGCGGCAAACCTATAGCATCCGCACCGGTGCGGAGAGAAAGCCAGGCCGCCAGGCGCCGCACGTACATTCCCGTACGACACTTTCCGAATATCCCGCAACCCACACCTGTGGTTCCGTGCTTTTCACGGCGGGCTGCAAAACCGGCCCGCACTGGCCGCAGTGGAGGGAGCATCCGATGCGCCACCCTGCAATGCCGAATTCCAGCCATCGGCGCGACAAAATGCCGCGCAAGCCATGCAAGTCGCAGCGATGCGATCGGCGGCGAACGTCATCGCGACCATGAAGACGATCAGCGGATAGTTGCTGGCCCCGCTGATCAGCGCCGATCGCCAACGCCGAATCGCTAACGGATTGTCAGGACAGGAGAGGCGAGATGCAGACCGAACCCGTGCGCGTTCCGACAGACACCCTATCATCGACCACGCCCAGCAATGCCTCGCTGACGGCGGCCGAATTCCGCCAGCTCGGAGTCGCGCGGCTCGCCTATGTGACCGGGCTTTACACGCAGGATGGCGCGATCAACTACGTGATCCACGGCGCCGACGGCATCGCCGTCGCGGTTGTTGACCACCTGGAGCTTGTCACCGACCTCGCTGCCCAGCTCGGCCTCGTGCTGGTAACGGTGCACTGAGCCGTCAGGCGCCTTTCGGGTTGCCGACTCGCTACTCCGCGGCAGGCACCGGCTCGCGTGCGCGCTGCGCGGCCGCCGTGTTCTGCGCCTTCACCTCGGCGTCCCACGGCCCCGGGAACCGGCCCAGCCCGACGACATCAGGCGCGAACACTTCGTCCTGCCGCGGCCATTGTTCGCGCGGAAGCTCGTAGGACACCTCCAGCCCGTTGCCGTCCGGATCGCGGAAATAGATGCCCAGCGACAGCCCGTGATCGACGATGCGGTTGATCCTCACGCCCTGCTCTTTCAGGCGCGCATAGGATTCCTTCAGGTCGTCCAGGCTGGCCATCATGAACGCAGCGTGGTTCAGACCGACCTGGCCCTGCTGCTGCAGCGGCGCGTCGTCGCCGACCTGCATCAGCGCCACTTCATGCGACTTCTCCTTGTCCGCCGACATGAACGCCGCCCAACCAGGGCGGTAGTGGTAGCAATGCAGCCCCAGCACGTCTTCATAGAACTGCCGGGAACGCCCGGCATTGCGCACGTACAGGTTGACGTGCCCGAGATGGCTTGGACGGAAACTCATCGCCGCATCCTCCTGTTACACTACACCATTTCATCGTCGCGGCGGAGGAACGCCAGCACACGCTCCTTCACCGCGTCTTTCGGAAACATCGTGTTCAGGGTCCGCGCCCGCGTCAATGGGTCGCTGGCGAAGAAGCGTTCGTACAGCACCTGCCGGCTGCCGAAGGAGCTGCCGGCCACGTCCCAGGCCAGACGGAACAAGCGGACGCGGTCGCGCGCCGCGGCGCCCTCGGTCGCCAGGTACTTCTCGATGTGGCCCGCCAGCGGCCCGCGCATGTCCTTCTCGCTGGGGGTGATGAGGAAACTGGACGATCCCAGAAGCTGCAGGATCTCGATCATCCGCGGGTAGGCGGTCATGAACAGATTGCGGGTGCTTTCGATCGGCAGGGAGTCGGGACACATGACGCCCCATTCGTCGAGCTTTGCGTCCGCCTCGCCGGCGCGCATGCAGGCCTTCATCAGCGTCGTGGTGAGCATGAGCTCGCCCAGCCGTTCCTCGACATGCGGCAGATGCGCATTGCCGAGCGTCTCGGTCATCAGCAGCGCGATGCCCAGCACGAATTCGCATTTCGCCAGGTTCTTGGTGGCACCCTGATGCGCCGAATGCACCGAGTAGTGCGTTGCGCGCGCGGTGTTATTCAGCCGGTCAACGTCGTGCAGCATGAACACGCGCTCCCACGGCACCTTCACGTCGTCGAAGAACACGACGCAGTCCATTTCGTCGAAGCGGGAGCCCAGCGGGCTGTCGAACCGCGAGCGCTGCGGATCGAAGCTGTCGCGGCACAGGAAGCGCAGACCGGGGGTGCCGCAGGGGATGGAGAAACTGACGACGAACGGGCTCTGGCCGTCCTTGTGCTGCGCCGCGCGCGGCGAATAGACGGCGATCTCGTCGGAGAACGGCCCCAGCGTTGCCAGCACGCGGGCGCCGCGCACGACGATGCCAGAATCGGTCTCCTTGATCACCTGCAGCGCGGTGCCTTCCTCCAGGTTGAAAATGCCGGAGACGTTGCGGCTGCGTTGCAGATTGATCAGGGAGTGCGTCAGCGTCAGGTCGTTGTCGCGGATGTAGCGGTAGTAGCGGCTCATGTTCTCGCCGAACTCCGGCCGGCCGGCGGCGAAATAATCCGCGGCGGCGGCCCAGGCGGCGTAGCTGACGTTCATGAAGTCGGGCGAGCGCCCCATCATGCCGCAGGTCGAGCGCGCCCAGTTCAGCATCATCACGCGCCGGCGGATCAGGTCGTCATGCGTGCGCGGGATGATGAAGGACAGCCCGACGGGTTCGCCGCCTTCCGGGGGGACATAGACCATCTCGTCGCGCGTCTTCGGGTCGAACTGCATGTCATACAGCGCGGCGATCGCCTCGGCGCCGTGGCGCAACGCGGGATGCGTGGTCACGTCGCGTACGCGTTCGCCGTCGAGCCAGACCTCGCGCTCCTGGGCGCGCAGCCCGTCGAGGTACGCACGTCCATTGCGTGCCGGCATGGCGGTGATCCTCCCGACCGAGGTGGGTCTTGCGGGCTACGATAGTGGCGGTGAGGGCGAGGGGAAAGCGGGCCCCCTCTGTCATTGCGAGGCCGCTTGGCCGAAGCAATCTCCCGCGGGAGATCGCTTCGGCCACGCGGCCTCGCAATGACAGAGGGGGCCAGGGCGCCCTACGCCGCCTTGGTATTCCCAAACAATCCGCCGAGCTTCGCAAGCGTCTGCAAGTGCTCGTCGGCGTTGCCGAACAGCATGTCGATCATGGTCATGCGCTTGAAATAGTGCCCGACCTTGTATTCCATCGTCATGCCGATGCCGCCGTGAAGCTGGATCGCCTCCTGCCCCACGTGCTTACCCGAACGGCCGATCTGCGCCTTGGCCGCGGCCATGGCGCGGCGGCGCTCGACCGGATCCGTCTCGCCCGCCGTCACCGCGGCGAACATCGCCATGCTGCGTGCTTGTTCCAGCGCCACCAGCATATCGACCGAGCGATGCTGCAGCACCTGGAACGATCCGATCGGCCGGCCGAACTGCTGGCGCGTCTTCAGGTATTCGAGCGTCGCCTCGTGCATGACCTGCATGCAGCCGACCGCCTCGGCGCACAGCGCGGCGATCGCTTCGTCCACCACATGCTCTATGACGGGCAGCGCGTTGTCGCTGAGGGCCGCGTCGCCGGAGACGCGCACGCCGGCCAGCGTAAGCTCGGCGGCGCGCAGGCCATCCTGCGTGGGGTAGCCGCGCCGCGTCAGGCCGGCGGCGTCCGCATCGACCAGGAAGAGCCCGACGCCGCTGCGATCCTGCCGGTTGCCGCCGACGCGCGCGGTGACCAGCAGCTTGTCGGCGCAATCGCCGTGCAGCACGATGCTTTTCGCGCCGTCCAGCACGTAGCCGTCGCCATCCTTGCGCGCGGTGGTGGCGACGTCGGCGAGGTTGTAACGCGACTGGCGTTCGATATGGCCGAACGCGAGCTTCAGCTTGCCCGCGACAATCTGCGGCACCAGCGCGGCGCGCAACGCGTCGCTTCCGGCGTGGCGCAGCAGGCCGCCGCCGAGGATGACCGTCGCGAAATACGGTTCCAATACGAGGCCGCGGCCGAAGGCTTCCATGACGATCATGGTCTCGACCGCGCCGCCACCGAAGCCGCCGAGCTTTTCCTCGAACGGCAGGCCGAGCAGACCGAGCTCGGCGTACTGGTTCCACACCGTGACGCTCCAGCCGGCGGGTTCGGCCATGTACTTCTTGCGTTGCTCGAACGCGTACTGGTCGGCGATCAGCCGATCGACGCTGTCCTTCAGCAGGCGTTGTTCGTCGGTCAGGTCGAAGTCCATGGTGTGCCTCGCATTACCCGTCATTGCCGGGCCATGACGATGGGGTCAGAGTCCCAGAATTGCCTTCGCGACGATGTTGCGCTGGATCTCGTTGGAACCGCCGTAGATCGACACCTTGCGGTAGTTGAAATACATCGGCGCGGCCTCGGTCGCGTAGTCGGGGCCGATCGTTTCCTCGTTGCGTCCGTCGAAATCGCGTTGGTACGGCATCGCATACGGGCCGACGACTTCCATCACCAGCTCGGTCAATTGCTGCTGAATCTGCGAGCCTTTCAGCTTCAGGATCGACGATGCGGGATTCGGCCGGCCCTTGTCGCGGCTGCGCTCCTCGGCGACGACGCGCAACTGGGTCATTTCCAGCGCCTTCAGCTCGATCTCCACCGCGGCCAGCTTCTCGCGGAAATGCGGGTCGTCGATCAGCTTGCGGTCGCCGACGCGTTCCAGCGACGCCAGCTCCTTGATGCGCGCCACCTTGGCCTTGGAAGCCCCGACCCGCGCGATCCCGGTGCGTTCGTTGCCCAGCAGGAACTTCGCGTAGTCCCAGCCTTTGTTCTCCTGGCCGACCAGGTTCTCGGCGGGGACCTCGACATTGTCGAAGAACACTTCGTTCACTTCGCGGCCGCCGTCGATGGTGACGATCGGCCGCACGGTGACGCCGGGTGTCTTCATATCGACCAGGATGAACGAGATGCCTTCCTGCTTCTTCGCCGCCGGATCGGTACGGCACAGGCAGAAGATCCAGTCGGCGTACTGCGCCAGCGTGGTCCAGATCTTCTGGCCGTTGATCACATACTTGTCGCCCTTGCGCTCCGCCTTGGTGCGCAGGCTGGCGAGGTCGGAGCCGGAGCCGGGTTCGGAAAATCCCTGGCACCAGAAGATATCCGCATTCGCCGTCTTCGGCAGGAACTCCTGCTTCTGCGCGTCGCTGCCGAATTGCGCGATCACCGGGCCGACCATGGTGACGTTGAAGCCGATCGGCGTCGGCACGTTCGCCTGCTGCATCTCGTCCTGGTACATATAGACCTGAACGGGAGACCAGGGCTGGCCGCCCCATTGCACCGGCCAGTTCACCGTGGCCCAGCCGCGCGCGTTCAGGATGCGCTGGGACGTGATCATGTCGTCGCGTGTCAGGCCCTCGCCTTCCGCCACTTTGTCGCGGATGGACTGGGGAATTTCGGTGCGGAAGAAACGGCGGGCTTCGTCGCGGAAGGCGGTTTCCTCGGGGGTGAAGTTCAGGTCCATGGCGTTGTTCTCCCGGAACGGGGCGCGATGCTGGGTGCGTAGTAGGGGCGGCGAGGCACGTCAATTGCGGGTGTGGTGTGCGGGGTTGGTACGCGCGGACACGCGTTCCCCCGTCATGGCCGGGCTTCACCCGGCCGTCTTCGCACGGACGAAGGGGTTGCGGAGCACGCAGGCAGTTCGGTCGATCGTGCGTGGATGGCCGGGTCAAGCCCGGCCATGACGGGGGATTGCGGAGCGCACATTTCTACATCGCGATCGTATCCAGTTCCTTGCCCGCATGTTCTGGGGTGAACAGCCAGATGCCGATGCCCATCAGTATCATCGCTACCGGAACGATCAGGAACGCCTTGGCGAACGATCCGGTGCTCTGCTGAATGCCGATTGTCACGAACGGCCACAGCACGAAGCCGATCAGCCACGCCACCGCCCAGGAGAATCCGTTGCCGACGCCGCGGATGCGTGTGGGATAGACCTCCGCGGTCAGGATCATGCTCGGCGCCCAGAAGCCGAGGAAGCCGATGCTCCACAACAATCCATAGATCCACAGCGCCGTATCGCTTTCGGCGTACACCCACAGCGTCAGGAACACCGCGCCCTCAACCAGCATGATGTAGAACGCCGGCTTGCGGCCGAACCGATCGGAGATCAGTCCTGCCACCAGCAGGCCCAGGAACCCGACCAGCCCCCAGAAGATGTAGAACGTGCCGTATTCCGCGGTGGACCAGTGCCGTTCCTGTGCGAGGTACAGCGGCATCCAGCCACCCACCGTGCCGTAGATGATGGTGCTGCAGCATGCGATGAATGTCGCGGCGGCAGTGTTGCGCAGCATGTCGGGCAGGAACAACTGGCGCAGTGGAATCTGTGTCGCCTTGTCGAGCCACGTCTGGTCGGCGGGCTGCAGCGGCCGGCCGGCATCCTGCGCCGCCTTGATGCGGTGACGGCGGTCCTGCAACCGCACCCAGTACGGCGATTCCGGCAGGTTCATGCGCACGTAAACCGCCAGCAGAGCAACCACCGCGGGCACGATGCACGCCACCCGCCAGCCCCAGCGCGCGATGATGAACGTTGCGATGGCGCCGGCGATCGCCGCGCCGAAGCACCATGTGCCGCGGTTGATGCCGATCACCCTGCCACGCAGGCGTGCGGGCCAAGTTTCCGCCACCAGCATCGAGCCCAGCGACCATTCGCCGTTCAGCGCGAAGTTCACCGCGCTGCGCACCAGGACGAACGCGCCGAAGGTCTGCGTCAGCGCGACCGCCGGCATCAGCAGCGAGAACAGCGCGATGTTGATGGCGAGCAGGGAACGGCGGCCGTAACGGTCGGCGAGCCACGGCCAGACATACATCCCCAGGATGCCGATCAGCAGCGAGATTTGCAGACCCGTGCGATATTGCGGCAGCGTGACGTGGAAGTCGCGGATCACCAGCGGCGTGGCGAGCGCGAAGATGACGCCGTCCATGCCGTCGAACCCCCAGCCGAGGCCGTTGGCGATGGCGATGTGCCAGTGTGTGCGGGTCACTCTTGTGGGATCGCTCGCGGCGCGGAACGCGGCGGATCGGGTGCGGTATCGTTTCTCTATCGAACCGATGGCCGGCGCCGCAGCCAGGGCTTCGGACGGGCTCATGTTCGTTTCCTCTCACGCGGCACGCGCGTGGTCACCGTTTGGACGCGTCCGTCGGTGGGCGCGCCGACGGCGATCATCCTCCGGTGTGGGCGGGGGCTCAACGGCCGGCGGCGGAGTTACTCCATCATGGGGATCAGCCTCGCATTGCGAGCTGCAACCGGCCGGCAGCGGTTGACCTGCGCCGAATGAAACACCGGCGCGTGCGTGCTCTTTCGTCATCCCGAGAGAGCAGGGACCCAGGCGGATGCGTCACATCACGCGGTGTGGCGCGGCGATCCAGTCGTGCAAGTGCGGCGACAGCGCGTGGTTCGGCACCTTCACCAGATCCTTCGCCAGCCGGCCTACGACCTTCGAAATCGTCGCCGGATCGAGCGCTTCCTCGATGTCGTTCAGCACGTGCGCCGGCGCGACCAGGACCAGCCGGTCGAACGCCTCATGCATCGCCGCCTGGTTGAGCTGGACCGCTATGTAGTGGGCGAAGTTCATTTTCTCCATCTGGTGCGGATCGTGCCGCGGCGTCACGCCGTGGCTGCCCGGCCGCGCACTTTCGTAGTCGCGGCCGGGCCGGTCGGACACCAGCTCGTGCGCCATCATGTGTGCCGTTGCCGAATCGAAGCTGTTGGCAACGTGCAGCACGTTGTTCTCATCGGGGCGCAGCAGGCGGGCATGCTCGCCGTCGGCGATCAGAATGCAGAGCCTCATGTTCTCGGTCATGGCGGGTTCCTTCCGCGATTCTCCAGAGGTTGCCGTTCAGTGAACCATCAGTACGGGCAGTTCGGCGGTTTGCAGCACGTGGCGGGTGACGCCGCCGAACACGACTTCCGTCAGGCGGCTGTGGCTGTAGCCGCCCATCAGCAGCAGATCGGCGCCCTCGGCGGTGACGGCGGCCAGCAGGGCCTCGGCCGGATCGCGCCCCTCCGGCCTGACATGCCGAACGGCAGTGGCAGCGTTGTGCCAGACGAGGGCCCGGCGCAGGCGGTCGCAGGCGTCGGCGGTGGTGCGCGCATCCTCCTCCACCGAAACGATCGTGACCCGGTCGGCGGCAGAGAACAGGGGGAGGGTTGCCGCGACGGCGCGCGCAGCCTCGGTCGAGTCCTTCCATGCGATCGCGACGCGCCGGCCGATCGCGGCCGGCGGGTGCGGCGGTACGACCAGCAGGGGCCGGCCACTATCCAGCAGGACCGTCTGCAGCACGGAAAGATTGACGCTTCCGTCGTCTCGCAGGCGGCCAACCACGGTCAGGTCGGCAGTACGGCCATGCGCGGCGAGAAGCCGTGCCGCATCGCCGGTTTCGCTGTGCCACTCGGCCGACGGCCGCTCATCCAGCGGCGAATCCGCCAGGGCAACATGTTCCTGGGCACAGAAATCCACCACGCGCTGCTTCGACCGCGCTTCCGCGTCCCCGGCATCCTGCTCCAGCCGCTGCAGGACATCGGCGATGCCGGCGGTGCCGCCCACGTCGCCGGCCGCCATGGAAATCACCAGCTTCTGCACGTCCAGCCGGGCGTGCAGGAATGCCAGGTGGCCCGACGCCGCGCGCGCCAGGGCCAGGGCGGTCCGAAACGCCGGCATATCCGCGTCTGATCCGCCGGCAGGGACGAGGATGTATCGGAACATGATCTCCTCCGATCCGAAGCACATTGCCCCGAATTTCCGCGCCGCACCTTGATCTGAGTCAACCGAGGAAAGGTCAGGGCTCTGCCCTGAAACCCGCCCGGGGCTTTGCCCCCTCCCGCCCATCCAGCGAAGTAAAGGGGTTCCAAGGGCTCCGCCCTTGGCGGGGATCCAAGGGGCAGCACCCCTTGGCGGGGGTCCGGGGCGGAGCCCGGCCTTTCCTTCGTTCGCTCGCCTTGTTCCTGGCGACCCGGCGCCCTAACTGATCGCTGGAATGAGCAACGAAACGGATAACATGCAGGAAACCACGCAGTCGCCGGGGGCAGCCGATCCTCTCGCCGGTGCCGCCAACCAGAACGCCCCTCTGTCGCCCGACCAGGTGATGGCGGCGGCCACCGACCGCATTGCCGCGCTGGAGGCGGAGGTGGCGGAGCTGAAAGACCGCTGGATGCGGTCGGAGGCGGAGATCGCCAACGTGCGCGCCCGCGCCCGCCGCGAGGTGGACGAAACGCGCCAGTACGCGGTGCAGAAATTCGCCGCCGACGTGGTCGAGGCAGCCGAGAACCTCCGCCGCGGCCTGGACAGCCTGCCGGCGCCGGAGCCTGGCCAGCCGGAGATCGTCGGCAAGTTGCGTGATGGACTGGCCGGCATCGAGCGCAGCTTCGTCGCCGTCCTGGAGCGCAACGGCATCAAGCGGGAGGACCCGACCGGCACTCCGTTCGATCCGAACCTGCACCAGGCGATGGCAGAGCAGGAGAGCGAGGTGCATGCGCCGGGGACGGTGATACATGCCTGGACCCAGGCCTGGACCCTGCACGGCCGGCTGCTGCGTCCGGCGATGGTGGTGGTGGCCAAGGCGCCACCGATCGAGCTGACTGGCAACGCCGCCCGGTTGAACACCACGGCTTGATGAGCGGGGGCCAGGAAACCATGCCGCGAGCGGACGAAAATAGCTGGTCCGGCCCTTGCCCCGACCGGGGCACCCCCATACATCACTGACACAATTTGCCCAACTAGGGGCGCTCGCGGTGCTTCGGGCCGCGCCCGCCCGCTGAAAGGAGCTAAAGCATGGCTAAAGTCATCGGTATCGACCTCGGAACCACGAATTCCTGTGTTGCCATCATGGAAGGCAAGGACATTCGGGTCATCGAGAACAGCGAGGGCGCGCGTACCACGCCCAGCATGGTTGCCTTTTCCGACTCAAGCGAGCGTCTGGTCGGCCAGTCCGCCAAGCGGCAGGCGGTCACCAACCCGACCAATACCCTCTACGCCATCAAGCGGCTGATCGGCCGGCGTTACGACGACCCGATGGTTGCCAAGGACAAGGGCCTGGTGCCCTACACTATCGTGCGCGGCGACAACGGCGACGCCTGGGTGGAAGCCCGCGGCCAGAAGTATTCGCCCAGCCAGGTCAGCGCGTTCATCCTCGGCAAGATGAAGGAGACCGCCGAAGCCTATCTCGGCGAGCCGGTCAGCGAAGCGGTTATTACCGTACCCGCCTACTTCAACGACAGCCAGCGCCAGGCGACCAAGGACGCCGGCCGCATCGCCGGCCTGGAAGTGCTGCGCATCATCAACGAGCCGACGGCCGCGGCGCTCGCCTACGGCATGGACAAGAAGAACGGCGGCACCATCGCCGTGTACGACCTGGGCGGCGGCACCTTCGACATCTCCGTGCTGGAGATCGGCGACGGCGTGTTCGAGGTGAAGTCCACCAACGGCGACACGTTCCTCGGCGGCGAGGATTTCGACGCCCGTATCATCGACTACCTGGCCGATGAGTTCCGCAAGGAGCAAGGCATCGACCTGCGCAAGGACAAGCTGGCGCTGCAGCGGCTGAAGGAAGCGTCAGAGAAGGCGAAGATCGAACTGTCTTCTTCCAAGGAGACCGAGATCAACCTGCCGTTCATCACCGCCGACGCCTCCGGGCCGAAGCACCTCGTGATGAAGCTGACCCGGGCGAAGCTGGAATCGCTGGTGGATGACCTGATCGCCAAGACGCTCGATCCGTGCCGTGCGGCGCTGAAAGACGCCGGCGTGACCGCGGGCGAGATCGGCGAAGTGATCCTGGTCGGCGGCATGACCCGCATGCCGAAGGTCATCGAGACGGTGAAGCAGTTCTTCGGCAAGGAGCCAGCCCGCAACGTCAACCCCGACGAGGTCGTTGCGATCGGTGCGGCGGTCCAAGGCGCCGTGCTGAAGGGCGACGTCAAGGACGTGCTGCTGCTGGACGTGACTCCGCTGTCCTTGGGCATCGAGACGCTGGGCGGCGTGTTCACCCGGCTGATCGAGCGCAACACCACGATCCCGACCAAGAAGAGCCAGACCTTCTCCACCGCCGACGATAACCAGGGCGCGGTGACCATCAAGGTCTATCAGGGCGAGCGTGAGATGGCGGCCGACAACAAGTTGCTCGGCCAGTTCGACCTGATGGGCATTCCGCCTGCTCCGCGCGGCGTGCCGCAGATCGAGGTCGCGTTCGACATCGACGCCAACGGCATCGTTTCCGTGTCGGCGAAGGACAAGGCGACTGCAAAAGAGCAGCAGATCCGCATCCAGGCGAGCGGTGGTCTGTCGGAGAGCGACATTCAGCGCATGGTGAAGGAGGCGGAGGCCAACGCGGACGCCGACAAGAAGCGGCGCGAGCAAGTGGAGCTGCGCAACCACGCGGATTCGATGACCCATCAGGTGGAGAAGAACCTGAAGGAGTACGGCGACAAGATCAGTGCCCAGGAGAAGGGCGAGGCCGAAGCAGCTTTGGCTGCGGCGCGCTCCGCCATGGAGGGCAACGATCCGGACGCGCTGAAGCAGGCGACCGAGCGGCTGAGCCAGGCGGCGATGAAGATCGGCGAGGCGATGTACAAGGCGCAGGCGGCCGACAAGGCAGCCGATGCCACCGCGCAGGCGGGTGCCGCCGAACCGGGTTCGGGACCGCAGGGTGGCCCGACCGGCGGCCGGCCTGACGAGAAGGTCGTGGACGCCGAGTTCGAGGAAGTCGACGAGAAGAAGAAGCGTTCGGCGTAAGGCAGCGAGCGGTGGTCGGCAACCGGCGGACCAGCGCAACCTCCCCGCCGTCATGGCCGGGCCTGACCCGGCCATCCACGCACGATCGACCGTGCGTGGATGGACGGGTCAGG
>DASXFW010000141.1:0-4902 GCA_036489395.1 Acetobacteraceae bacterium
GCCGACGCAGGTCGGCATCCACGACTTACGGTTGCTGCATGCCGCAAAGGCGTGGATGCCGACCTGCGTCGGCATGACGGTGGGGGGGGCCGACGAGTCAGCCACATCGGCCCCTGGTGTTACACCAGGCGTCGGAGGGGACTGAACCTTCGACACACGGAGATTCCGTCTCGACCCCGAACCTCTTCCGCCGCGCGGGAGAGGTTTTTTGTAGGGCACATGCCCAGGAATTGAGCAAAGCCTATCCGTAACTTCCGGCCTGCCCGACCGATCGGCCGCAAATCCGTGCGCTCCCGGCGTTGGCACGATTGTTGATTAAGACCAGCAGGCCAGCGGCGGCCGTTGCGACAGCCGAGGCCGGCTAGGGCGGAACAGGACACGGGACATGCACAACAGGCTTTTTCAAACCTGGGTTACGGAGGCCCGAGTGGCATGAAAATGATCATTGCAATCATCAAGCCCTTCAAGCTCGATGACGTCCGCGAGGCCCTGACGCCGCTCGGGGTGCAAGGCCTGACCGTGACGGAGGTGAAGGGGTTCGGCCGCCAGAAGGGCCAGACGGAAATCTACCGCGGTGCCGAATACCACGTCAGTTTCCTGCCCAAGGTAAAGATCGAGGTCGTGGTGCCCGAAGACCTCGCGGACCAGGTGGTCGAGGCGATCGCCAAGTCGGCCCACACCGGCAAGATCGGCGACGGCAAGATTTTCATGCTCGACATTGAACGCGCGATGCGCATCCGGACCGGGGAAGTCGATGCCGCAGCGATCTGACGTGACACACGACGCGACACCGGTCCTTCCGATGCAGCCGCCCGTGCCGGATTGCCTCTCCATCATGCGCCGCGCGTCGCGTGCCGCGCTGACCTTTGCGGCAGCGGTGCCGTTCGCGTTCCTGCCGATGCTGTCGGCATGGGCCGCCGATGCCCCGCCAATGAAAATCCCCGCGGTCGATACCGGCGACACCGCCTGGATGCTCGCCAGCACCGCGCTCGTGCTGCTGATGACGGTTCCCGGCCTCGCCCTCTACTACGCCGGCATGGTGCGCAAGAAGAACGTGCTGGCGACGCTGATGCAGTGCTTCGCCATCACCTGCATCGTCACCATCGTCTGGACCGTCGCCGGCTACAGCCTGGCATTCACCAACGGCAGCGGCGGACTGGCGCCCTATGTCGGCGACCTGTCGCGCTTCATGCTGAACGGCATCGCCGACCACATCAGCAAAGGCACCGACACCGGCTTCATCCTTGGCGCGGGCACCGACGGCGCATCGCCTCAGACGATCCCCGAGACCGTCTATATGATGTTCCAGATGACCTTCGCGATCATCACGCCGGCGCTGATCGTCGGCGCGTTCGCCGATCGCATGAAATTCTCCGCGCTGTGCATCTTCATGACGCTGTGGTCGCTGCTGATCTATGCGCCGGTGGCGCACTGGATGTGGGCGCCGACGGGATGGGGTGCGATCAACGGCCAGCTCGACTTCGCCGGCGGCACTGTGGTGCACATCAATGCGGGCATTGCCGGCCTGGTGTGCGCTCTCGTGCTGGGCAAGCGGGTCGGCTACGGCACCGACAACCTGGCGCCCTACAATCTGGCCTATTCGGTGATCGGCGCGTCGCTGCTGTGGGTGGGCTGGTTCGGCTTCAACGCCGGCTCCGCCGTCGGTGCCAATGGCCGTGCCGGCATGGCCATGGCCGTCACGCAGATCGCCACCGCCGCCGCCGCATTGGCCTGGATGTTCGCCGAATGGATGGCGAAGGGAAAGCCATCGGTGCTGGGATGCATCTCCGGTGCGGTGGCGGGACTCGTTGCGATCACGCCGGCATCGGGGTTTGTGCTGCCGGGCGCTTCCATCCTGATCGGCATTGCGGCGGGCATCATCTGCTTCTGGTGCTCCACCACGGTCAAGCAGATGTTCGGCTACGACGACAGCCTGGACGTGTTCGGCGTGCACTGCACCGGCGGCATCGTCGGTGCGTTGCTGACCGGCGTGTTTTCGTACGGCGCATTGTCGGCAACGGACGCGAATCCGGCCGGCTATCCTGGCGGCCTGCACCAGCTTTGGATCCAGTGCCAGGGCGTTGCCGCCACGCTTGTCTATAGCGGCGTCGGCACACTGATCCTGCTCTATGTCACCAAGGCTCTGGTTGGCCTGCGGGTCAACACGGAGGAAGAGCGCGAGGGCCTCGATCTCGTGCTGCACGGCGAGCAGGTCTTCTGAGCGGGAAAGGGAGGAGCCTGTCATGTAACCCCGCCCCGTTGCGCGACCCCAAATGTCGCGAATCCATATCGACTTTATATGCCTATCCGTAACACCGTGAACCTAGCAATAACGAGGGAGCCCATCGGATGAGACTTCCCATATCAACCTATGCCGCATGGCTGGCCGCGACGACCTGTCTCGCGGTCTTTGCTGCACCGGCAGCGCATGCGTTCAACCCACCGGCCGCGATCAAGATCGACGGCGGCCCGCTCGGCGACCTGCAACTGAGCGGCGGTGCCGACGGCTTTTTCTGGGCTCAGACCGGCACCGGCGACTCGTCGAGCCTGGGCCTGCTCGGCAGCGACAAGAGTGTCGGCGCCGAGTTCATGAATGGGATCGTCGAGCTGCAGAAGACCGACGGCATCATTCAGGGCACGATCATCGCCGGAGCGGCCAACAACTATGTGCTGGGCTACGCGCCGCACTCACCCTCGATCCAGACCTTCGCCACCGGGCCGATCTACAACGGCTACATCACGATAGCGCCGAACGCCAATTTCAACATTTCCGCCGGCCATGTCGGTTCGCTTGAAGGCTACGAGTCCGGTCTCGACTGGAACAACTTCAACGTGCTCACCACCGACATGTTCGAGGTGGAGAACTCGCAAAGCACCGGCGTGTCGGCGACCGTCACCTTCGGACCGGTGTCGGGCACCATCACCTTCGGTGACGGGTTCGACACGCAGATGTGGAATTACCTGCAGATGGCGGCGACCTACACGGTCAACGACAGCAACGCACTGACGCTGTTCGGCGCGACCAATGTCGGCACGACCCGGCCGGATGCGCATTTCTATGGCTCGGCAACGACGTCGTACAACTCGTCCTTCGTCGGCTCCGGGCCGTTCAGCGCGGCACCGTTCGCCAACTCGTCGATGGTCGGCGGCTACTACAGCTTCACGTCGGGCAACCTGAACATCGTGCCTGAAGTGCAATATACCTGGGCGAAGAAGACTCCTGCGGCGGGTCTCACGGCCGACTCCAGCAACCTCGGCGCCGCGATCTTCGCCAACTACCAGTTCGGCAAGTCGCCGTACTCGCTGGGCGGCTTCGTGGAGTATTTCACCTCCAGCGGCCCGGATAACTGGTTCCTCAACCCCGGCGCGCAGGGCTTCGGCCTTTCGGTCACGCCGACCTGGCAGGGCAAGTACCTGTTCGTGCGCGGCGACGTCGGCCTGCTGCATCTGACCCAGATCAGCAACACCGGCGTTCCGTCCGGTTATGATTCGGATCTCAAGGGACGTAACGTGGCCACCTTCCTGCTTGAAGCTGGCGTTCTGTTCTAGCCGCACGACTACATCCCGGGCCGCTCTCGGGCGGTTCGGGGATGGAGCCTTCCGTTTATGGCTGCGGGGGGCGGCTGCGCCTTCCGCCACGAGCCCGTTTTGTCATTGCGAGGCCGCTTTGGCCGAAGCAATCTCCCGCGGGAGATTGCCTCGGCCAAAGCGGCCTCGCAATGACGGAAGGGGCACGGCATGATCAGATCATGGATCTTCGAATTCTTCCCCGCACCGCATGAACCGGGCGCGGCCGACGATCCGCAATCCTCCGCCGCTCACTTCAACTGGTACCTCGATCTTTGGCCGCGTGCCGAAACGCTCGGCTTCGACGGCATTTTCTTCAGCGAGCACCATTTCGGGCCGGCCTACAGCCCCGCGCCCAACCTGCTGATCGCCCAGATGGGGCTGCGTACCCGCACGATCCGGCTCGGCGTGATGGGCATGGTGCTGCCCTATCACCAGCCGTGGCGCATCGTCGAAGAGATCGGCATGCTCGATCACCTGACCCAGGGCCGCCTGGAGATCGGCACGTCCGCCGGCATCCCGCAGGAAATGGCGCATGTCGGGCTGAGCGTTCCGGAAGCGCGTGCGCGCAATGACGAAGCGATCGAAATACTCGACGCGGCGCTGGCAAATCCGGTTTTCTCGCATCACGGCAAATACTGGCAGTTCACCGATTTGCGCCTGGTGCCGCGCCCGCTGCAGCGGCCGCATCCGCCGAAATGGGTCACCGTGATCAGCGAGGACTCCGCCCGCAAGGCCGCGCGGCGCGGTGCCAAGATTTGCACCGGCTTCCATCCGACCGAGCGTGTGCGCAGCATCTTCGACGCCTATCGCGACGAAGCCGCCCGCATCGGCGCGCCATGCGGACCCGATCAGTTCGCCCTGCGCCGCCAGATCACGATCGGAGCGAACGACACCGCGATGCGGGCCGCGGGCCGCGCCCGCGAACACCAGGTGCGCGCGCGTCTGCTGGCGGACCCGCGCCTGTCCGCGCCGGGACGCGAGGCGTTCGATACGCCCACGTCGCACGCCTTCACCATCGGCAGCGACGAGTTCATTGCCGGTGCGCCGGAGACCGTGGCCGAACATGCGATCGCGCAATGTCGCGAGGTCGGTGCTGGACATTTCCTCGCATTGTTCGATCGTTCGGCATCGCGCGAGCAACTGCGCGACGCGTGGGACATGTTCGGGGAGTCTGTGGTTCCCGCGCTGCGTCACGCGGCGGTGTGAAGTTCCTATGCCAGGTGTCGTAAATGGTGACCGTATGGTGCTGAATGCAGTGTCATTGCGAGGCGCGAAGCGGTCCCCGGGTCAAGCCCGGGGACCGCTTCGCGCCTAACAAGAAACAAGGTTCCC